>DNUZ01000037.1:0-3736 GCA_003507655.1 Lachnospiraceae bacterium
GTTCGATTCCGATCGCCGGCATTCAAAACAAAATATGTGTGTGTAGCTCAGCTGGATAGAGCACTTGGCTACGGACCAAGGTGTCGGGGGTTCGAATCCTCTCACGCACGTTGCAAAAGAATCCAAAAGTATTGCGATAATGCTTTTGGATTTTTTATGTCATAGATTACAGATGGAGGTTAAAAAATGAGTGCAGTCATTGTGTTGCAGCAAATGCTTGTATTATTTTCCATGATAGCAATTGGAGTATTTTTATGGAAGAAAAACTGGATAGATGTGAAAGGACAGAAAGCTCTTTCTAAAATGGTAGTCAATATTTTTAACCCATTGCTTCTTATATATAGTATCAGTGGATATGATTTTGAAAAATCGACGATGAATGTCGGACAAAATATGGTCTTTGTGATCGTATATTTTGTGTTGTTGTTTTTGATGGGATTTGTAGTGGCATTTTTATTGCGTTTAAAAAAGCCACAGAAGAATTTTTATCAAATGATGATGCTGTTTTCTAATATCGGATTTGTAGGGATTCCGATTGTAACTGCCTTATTAGGAAGAGAATATGTGTTATATATTGCATTTTATACACTGGTTTATAATGTACTTTTATACACTTATGGAATTTATCTGGCGATTAAAAGCAATGTGGACGAAGGTGGGACAAGCGTCTTCTTTCCAATTAAAAGGATTTTGAATCCGGGAGTGGTTGGCTGTGTCATAGCAATTTTGATCTTCTTATGCGGACTGGACATCCCGGCACCGGTAGAGACGTTTTTAGATTATATGGGAAATACCTGTATTCCGTTGTCTATGATCCTTATCGGGATTTCCGTGGGACAGATGGAGATATCAAAGTTGTTTTCTAATTTGAAAATGTATGTATTTTTGACTATTAAGATGTTGCTGATCCCAATCGGAGCCGCATTGATCTGTAAGCAGCTTCCGGTGGATGCAGGAGTGTATAAGGTGTTTGTCATTGAGTGTGCGGTACCGATCGGAAGTATTATCACCCTGATTGCACAGGAATATGGTGCAGAAGACGATAGTGCAACGATCGGAACGGTCTTAAGCACACTACTATCAGTAGTAACGATACCGATCGTAGCGATTTTTTTATAAGGTTATAGCGGCAAATAGAAATTCGCATAGATATTTATAGAAACAAATAAAAATCTATACAGATATTTTGCTTGTAAGACAGAAAAGATTCAGATATAATGAAAATAGTCAGAAAAGTGTTGTACGAAATTGAGAAGGGAAAGCGATGAGCATGGTTAGGATAGAAAAAGGAAAACATCTTATCCATAAGGATGATGCACAGGAAAAGTTAGAGATCATCTTGCAGGGGCGTGTAAATATGATCGTAGGGGATGAAGTAATTCCATTGGATACGGGGACCATCATTGGAATTGCTGCCTGTGAAAAACAGAGATATTGCTGTGATTATATTGCTGCAGAGGATACGGTGTTGATGGAATACCCATATAAACAGGTTGCAGATTTAGAAAAACTTTTTGCGGAACAGCCAAAGTATGCAACGGTATTTCCGATGGCGGCAGTGAAGCAGGCGAACACGGTACTGAATTATTATGGTAAAAGAACCGAATTAGCGAAGAAACTCTATTCTATGGGAGTTGGAATGTACAGAGATTATAAGTATCTGTGCAGTAAGTATGATTTAACAGAAAAACAGTTGATGAGTATGGAGCATTTGGTTCCATTAGAGCAGAGTTATATATTAGAAGAGTGGAAACAGGGATATTTTCAGGCATTAGCAGGAAAAGATATGCAGAGTGTCAATGCTTTTTTAGGCACGGATTTTGCAGTTGGAATCGGAACGATGCTCTATGCAGGCAAGGTGATCAATGAAGTGCTTGCAAAAATGGAAGGAGTCCGCGACTATCTGCATTACTGGCAGGATATTCTTTTAGAAGAGGGCGGTGATGATCTCTTCCAACTCTATTTTGATTTAGAGATACGGGCGACAAGAAAGGGTGCAGATACATCCGATATTCAGCAGCGTATGGAAAAACTGATGGAGTTTATCCATGTGTCAGAGTTGTATGATGAAAAATTTGTGCGTGAGAGATTCATAGAATATGAAGGCTATGATTTTACTGCGATCCCGGAAGAAGAGATAGAACCGGAAACAGAAGCAGAAGAAAATGCGGCAGAGGCAGCACAGGCAGAACTCGGAATTTCACCGGAGGCAGTGTCAGATCCGCTTGCTTACATTTTAGAATATGCTTCTTATGATGCGGAAAAGATTGAAGAAATCCGTAAGCAGATTGCTACATATCGTGATCTTCCGGATATTTATTCTACAGATGACCATGTGCGAAAACTCAGAAGATCCATTGCAGCGGTATATTATGAAGTTTATAAGGCAGCGATCAAACGGGCATTGCAGGAACAGGCAATTTCTCCGGTCTTAAGAATGTTTTTTGATTTCGGATTTATGGACAGTGGTCTGTTAGGGGAGGAATATACGGAGCAGTTGTATGCGGTAGCAGAAAGACTTTCCGAGTGCAATTCCGAACATGTATATACAATGTATGAGTGGCTGAAGAGTATTTATATAGGAAAAAATGAGCCTTCTAAAAATGAGTTTGATCTGGATTATCCGGCGTATTTAGCAGATCTGCGTCGAAATGGAACGATTACAAAGAAAGAACAGGAAGAGTGGAAGGATGACCAGTGGAAGAAGGTAGAGTATGAGATTGAGAATATGTTTACCTCTTCTAACAGAGCAGTTTATGGTAAGATTTCTACATTTATTCCGATTTTATGTGAATATGATATTGTAAATAGTGTAGAAACGATGCTGGTGACAGCCGCACGGATCAATGAAGCCTTAGACAAGATCCGCAGTGTGGATTTCTCTATTTTTTACCGCGATACGACATTCTCAGATCCGGCACATGACATTACAAGAGAATTTTTGAAAAAAGAAGTACTTCCGGATGTGATCCTGATGCCAAATGCCGGTACAAAGGCGATGATGTGGCAGGAAACAGCAGGAGGAAGACGCGATACATCTGCAAGATTTTTATTCCCGGTTATGATTGCCGGAAATCTGGATGAGTTGATGTTAGAGACTGCCGGAAGATTCCGGTGGGAGATGTGCCGTAAGGAACAGGGCGCACGTTGGAATGATATCCGTGAAATGTCATTGACCTCAGAATACTATGATTATGTTCAGTATTACAAAAAGAATCACGACCTTTCCCCGGAGGCAAAAGAAAAATTAAAGAATGCGCTCTGGAAAGCTAAAAATAATTACCGTGAAGTCTTTGTAAAGGATTATCAGGTATGGATTAAATATGAAGCAAAAGGCAGCTTTAGAATGAACCGGGTAGCGAGAGGAATCCTCTTCCGTTATTGTCCGTTTGTCAAAGAGATCAGGGACAGTCTGAAGGTAAGCCCGATGTACCAGGAGATGATCCAGAAGTACGATATCATTATTGGCAGGGAAAAACGTCATGTGGCTCTTTTTGAGGACAAATACCGGAAGGCTGGCGGTGAACTGACCGAGGAAATGATCGTAAACAAAGAATTTTATGAAATGTAGTAGGTTTATTACGAAATGCAATATTTTTCATGTGTAATATTAAAAAATAATAGTATGTAAGAATTTCTAATTCAGTATTTTTAGACTTATAATGGAAGTTTTAGATGAAGAAAGAACCGATGGAAAACCATCGGTTCTTTCTATGAGGGGAGTATAAATAATTAA
>DNUZ01000037.1:3923-10013 GCA_003507655.1 Lachnospiraceae bacterium
AGGGGAGTATAAATAATTAATAAGGGGTATAACTATAAAAGCATAAAAGCTTTTATAACCTACATTGTAATATAAAAAAATTTCAAAAACAATGTACATATGTGAATAATTGTACGAAATTCAGAGATACTATTTGTGCAATGAAAAGGAGGGAAAAATCATGGCAAAAAATTCTCAGAACAAAGCAAACAATGCAACAAATGCTCAGACAAGCAATGATGCAACTTCTAAAAACAGCACAAATAGTGCAAAGTCTAAAGCAAGCAATGCATCTAAGAACAAATCCACAGATTCTACTAAGGATGCAAATAACTGCTACTAGAACCGTTTGACACCAATCGTTGAAAGCGGAATAGTATATAGTAAGAACAGATTACAAAGTAACTTTTGTAATCTGTTTTTCTATATAAAAATGTCACAGGAATGGTTAACAGTATCAGGTATCAAATAATCAGTTCGAAATCCAGGGAGGGGGAGACAACAGATGTCACAGGAAGAGATCAGGACAATCGGAGTCAGGGATATTCCAAAGTATCAGGCACGGGAAGATGTGATATGGATCGATGTCAGGGAAAGAGAAGAGTATCTTCTTTATCATATACCGGGAGCAAAAAACCTTCCATATGATGATATGGAGCAGTGGGAAAAGCGATTGGATAAAAGTAAGATCTACGTTCTTTACTGTGAAAGAGGAAGTCTTAGCATGATGGCGGCAAAACAACTTTTAAAGGACGGATACTCTGTCTGTACATTGATCGGAGGAATCCGTGCCGTACAGGAGCGAAATCTGGATTAGGTGTGAAAAATGATTGACAGTAGAAAAAGGAACAGATAGTATAATAGTAGTTTCATGAGATTTATTAGAAAGAGAAGAAAGATGCAGAATTACCAATTAACAGCGCCTTGTCATTTTGGACTTGAGGCAGTATGTAAAAGAGAAATTTATGATTTAGGATATGAGATTACAAAGGTGGAAGACGGCAGGGTCACCTTTGCAGCAGATGCGGAGGGTATCTGCCGTGCAAATATTTTCCTGCGGACGGCAGAACGTGTACTTTTAGAGGTAGGAAGATTCCGTGCCACCACATTTGATGAACTTTTTGAAGGAATTAAGGCACTTCCATGGGAAAACTATATCCCAAAGGATGGAAAATTCTGGGTAACCAAGGCAACTTCGATTAAGAGTAAGTTGTTTTCACCTTCCGACATTCAATCGATTGTAAAAAAGGCAATGGTAGAGAGGATGAAACGTGAATATGATCTTACCTGGTTTCCGGAAGACGGAGCATCCTATCCTGTAAGGATTTTTTTAATGAAGGATGAGGTTACGGTAACGATCGATACGACCGGAGAATCCCTGCACAAGAGAGGATACCGTAAGATGACAAGTAAAGCTCCGATCACCGAAACTTTGGCAGCAGCACTCATTATGTTAACCCCATGGCATGCAGACCGTATTCTGGTTGACCCGTTTTGCGGTAGTGGAACATTTCCGATCGAAGCGGCAATGATGGCGGCAAATATCGCACCGGGACTGAACCGGGAATTTATTTCCGAAGAATGGACAAACCTGATTCCAAAACAGTTGTGGTATGATGTCATTGAAGAGGCAAATGACATGGTACATACGGACATCAAGGTGGATATTCAGGGATATGATATTGATGCGGATGTAGTAAAAGCTGCAAGGGAGAATGCGAAGAGAGCCGGAGTGGATCATCTGATCCATTTTCAGCAAAGAGCAGTGGCGGACATGCATCATCCGAAGAAATATGGCTTTATTATTTCAAACCCGCCATATGGAGAGCGGTTAGAAGAAAAGGAAAATCTGCCGGAACTTTACCGACAGATCGGAGAGATGTATCGTGGACTGGATGCATGGTCGATGTATCTGATCACGAGTTATGAGCAGGCACAGCAGTACATTGGAAGAAAAGCGGATAAGAACCGGAAGATTTACAATGGAATGTTAAAGACGTATTTTTATCAATTCCTAGGTCCGAAGCCGCCAAAGAGAAGAAATAATGAGGAGTCACATTGAAGTATTCAAAACGTTATATCTGTCTGACCATCATTTTGCTTTTGGTGGTTGCTTTAAAATTTAACAGGAACGGATCGGAACAGGTAGAGACTTTTCGTGGCGCACAGATGGAACCAAAGGTCTGGAATCCTCTGATCGCGGAAAGTGTCAATGAAAATCCGCTGTCTTTAGTCGTGGACAACCGTATCTATAGCAATGAGGATTATGATATTTATATGAACCAGAAATTAGATATCATGATCCCGGTTTCACTGGTCAGAGACAGCTTTAACTGTAGTGCCGGTCTGTATGACAAAGAAAAACTCGTGGTAGAAAAACATGAGGAAAGTGCGGATTTTTCATTAGAGGACAAACAGCTTACGAAAAAAAACGACAATTATTATGTCTCTGCCTCAAAACTTTCGAAATCATTGTCCTATGATTATTCCTGGGATATCCAGAAGAATACGGCATCTGCGGCAGATATTTCGGGAGCAACTTCCATTTATCCGAGTAAATATGATCTGCGGGAAAAAGGACGCGCAACAACGGTCAAAAATCAGGGAAGCCTTGGCACCTGCTGGGCATCAGCGTCTGTCAGTGCGTTAGAGACCGCTCTTTTGCCGGAGGAATCCGTGCAGTTTTCTGTAGACCATATGACGTTAAAAAACAGCTTTTCGCAGACGCAGAACGATGGTGGAGAGTATACGATGGGAATGGCATACCTGACTGCATGGCAGGGACCGGTCTATGAAGCGGATGATCCATATGGAGATGGAGAATCCCCGGACGGATTAAAACCGGTGAAGCATGTGCAGGAAATGCAGGTGATCGAAGGAAAAGATTTTGAAAAGATCAAGGAAGCCGTATTTAAGTATGGCGGTGTCCAGACTTCGATCTACAGTGCACTTCGCAGTTCACAGAGCCAGTCGGAATTTTATAACAGCAGCAAGAATGCATATTGCTATATCGGAACGGAAAAACCAAACCATGATGTTGTCATCATTGGATGGGATGATAATTATTCCAAGGAGAATTTTTCAACGGCAATCGAAGGAGACGGAGCATTTATCTGTCAGAATAGCTGGGGCGGAGGTTTTGGCGATAACGGAGTATTTTATATTTCTTATTATGATACGAATATCGGTGTACATAATGTCGTGTATACCGGCGTTGAGAGTACGAAGAATTACGACAGCATCTACCAGTCAGATATGTGCGGCTGGGTAGGTCAGATTGGTTATAATAAAGAATCGGTCTATGGGGCGAATGTGTTTACTGCCCGGAAAAATGAAAAATTGCGTGCAGCAGGATTTTATGCAGTCGGCAAGGACACAACGTATCAGGTTTATGTAGTAAAAGATTTTAAAGATACCTCTTCTTTTGAAAAAAAGGAAAGGGTAGCACAGGGAAAATTAGACAATGCGGGCTACTATACGATACGGTTTGATAAGGAAATCAAGGTGGAACCGGGTGAAAAATTTGCAATCGTGATCTTTGTAAATACACCGGATGCCGTACATCCGCTTGCCATTGAATATGCGGCAGATGCCACCACTGCGAAAGTGGATTTAAGCGATGGCGAGGGATATATCAGCCCGGATGGAAGAACATGGGAAAGTGCCGAGGATACACAGTCATGTAATCTCTGTATCAAGGCATATGCAGGAAAGTAGGCGTGTGATGCAGGAAAAAATACTGAAGATATCAGCCTGCTTTTGTGTGGCGTTAGCAATTGTGGCATGTGCATCTTTTTACTATCTGCCAAAACTGCATGATACGAGGCTGTCTTTTGGAATGGAACAGTTAGAGCAATTTATACTGACAAAAAGTGAAAATTCAGGGATCAGTGCCATTAATACCGATGTGAAGGCGAACTTCCCACAGCAGCTTCGGGTAGAACTTCCGGCAGGCTGTGATGCAAGTCAGGTAGAGGTGCGTCAGAATTATAATTCGCAGACCGTGGATCTGATCATTCCGACCGATGAGCAGGAATTTTTGTATGAGAAACCTTTAGTCGGAAGCAGTAAAAATATCAGTGATGTGTTCATGGATTATGCAGGCGGAAAGGCAGTCATAGAGATTGTCTTAAACCGGGTGTTTGAGACGGAAAAGACCTGTGCAGGAAAATATCTCTATCTGGATTTTTTGTCACCGCATGAAATCTATGATAAAGTAGTAGTAATCGATGCGGGACACGGCGGGAGCAAGCCGGGAGCCATCAAGCAGGGAATCTGTGAGAAGGATATTGATCTGGCTATAGTGTTAGAATTGAAGAAACTATTAGAACAAAATAAAAAAATCGGTGTATACTATACAAGAGTAGATGACAGCAATCCGTCCTTTGACAGCAGGGTAGACCTTGCAAACAAAGCGGATGCGGATCTGTTTATCAGCGTTCATAACAATTCCACGACAGGACCGGGACTCTCTAAGGTACAGGGAACACAGGTCATGTACGATGAGAAGAAACCCGATAAAGATTCTAAGGATTTTGCGCAGATCTGTTTAGAAGAGGTAACGAAATCCTGTGGCAGTGTCGATAAAGGTCTGGTGGCAGGAAATGATATTTTTATCATCCGAACGGCAGCAGTACCGGTCGCACTCATCGAAGTGGGATTTATGACAAATGAAGAAGAACTGACAAAATTAAATTCAAATGATTATCAAAAGAAAGTGGCAGAAGGCATTTATCAGGCAATCCTGCGGGCTTTTGAGGAAGGATACTAGAAATGAACAAGATTATTTTTGCAACCGGAAATGCCGGAAAGATGAAAGAGATCAGAGAAATTTTGCAGGACATGAACATGGAGATTCTGTCGATGAAAGAAGCCGGAATTGAGGCAGACATTATCGAGGATGGAAAGACGTTTGAAGAAAATGCCATGATCAAGGCAAAAGAAATCGCAAAATATACAGACGAAATCGTCTTAGCAGATGATTCCGGATTAGAAATCGATTATCTGAACAAGGAGCCGGGAATTTATTCTGCCCGCTATATGGGTGAGGATACGCCTTATGAAGTAAAAAATGCCAATTTATTGGAGCGTTTAAAGGGCGTAGAGAAGGAAAAACGTACCGCACGGTTTGTCTGTGCGATCGCAGCAGTTCTTCCAAATAAAGAAGTCCTTACAACGAGAGGCACGATTGAAGGCTACATTGGAGAGAAACCGGTAGGTAAGAACGGATTTGGCTATGACCCGATTTTTTATGTAGAGGAATACGGCTGTTCTACGGCAGAGTTGTCGATGGAGCAGAAGAATGAGTTGAGCCACCGTGGAAAGGCGCTGCGTGCAGTAAAAGAGGAATTAAAGAAAAAAGGATTTTAGCGTATGAAAAAAATTATGGTTGTAAGCGATACCCACAAACATCATAGAAATCTTGCAAGGGCGTTAGAGCAGGCAGGTACACCGGATCTGCTGATCCATCTTGGCGATGCTGAGGGATATGAGGATTACATAGCAGACATGGCAGGCTGTCCATTAGAGATCGTATCGGGAAATAATGATTTTTTCTCCATGTTGGACAAAGAAAAGGAGATACGGATCGGAAAATACAAGGTGCTGCTCACACATGGGCATTATTACTATGTCAGTGCGGGACTGGACACACTGCGCAAAGAAGCCTATAGCCGTGGCATGGATATTGTGATGTTTGGGCATACGCACAGACCATTGATCGAATACGATAAGGAACTTACCGTTATCAATCCGGGAAGTCTGTCCTATCCGAGACAGCCGGGAAGAAAACCGTCTTATATTATGATGGAACTCGACCGTGAGGGAGAAGCGCATTTTACGATCCACTATTTATAAGGGCGCTCAAATATCTACAAAAGTACAAAAAATTCAAAAACATGAAAAAATTTTTAAAATTTTTAAAATTTCAAAAAAAATGTTGACAAGCATGAATGTCTATTATATAATATGTCTTGCGTCACGAGTGATGCAGAAATGAATATTGTGAATTACGGGGTGTGGCTCAGCTTGGCTAGAGCGCCTGGTTTGGGACCAGGAGGTCGCAGGTTCGAATCCTGTCACCCCGATGTCGTGCGGGTGTAGTTCAATGGT
>DNUZ01000010.1 GCA_003507655.1 Lachnospiraceae bacterium
CCATTTTTCAAGTAAGATGGATGCTTATGGAGTTTGGAGTGTCGAGAAAATAGGGCACTCCTTTCTTCTGCAGGCATAAGTATTGCTTTCAATATACTGCGATAGCAGTTATAATGGAAAGTGATATTTGAGGGTACAAAAAAATTAATTTTTTTTGGTCTAGGGTTGACACGAGCAGGGAGAGACAATGCCTGATATTGAAAAATGCGACAGGCTTGCCGCTTTTTATGGAATTAAGATAGACGCACTGCTCCATTATGAGGAGAAAGTCGGAAAGACGAAGGTTGCACCGCCGCCGGAAGGAAAATTCCTATGGGGAACGGTCAAGGTCGGAAACCGTGGGCAGATCGTGATCCCGAAAGAGGCAAGAGATACGTTTGCATTAAAAGAAGGAGACCGGCTGGTAGTCCTCGGGGATGAGAAACAGGGAATTGCATTGATCAAGGCAGAAAAATTTGAAGAGCAGTTGAGAACAAGTATAGAACTTAGCAGAAGAGAAATGGAGGAATAGGGTATGAAGTGTCCAAAATGTGGAAAAGAAATGAGAACAGGATATTTATTTACAAGCAAAGACGGAGCATTCAGTTTTGCGAATGAAGTGCCGGGAGTATTTGAAAATGCCAAAAATCAGAGGGATTTGTAGAGATCACACCTTTAAAGGCGAGTCACAGAACTAATATAGCAGCAAATTGCTGCGACGAGTGCAGAATGGTTGCATTTGAATATTAGTCTGTAAAAAGTAAAGGGGGCAGAATGGTGAAACATTTAGTAATATATGTACATGGAAAAGGCGGTAACGCCAACGCGGCAGAACACTACAAGCCCTTTTTTGCAGAAAGTGATGTGATCGGTTTTGACTATCAGGCGCAAAATCCGTGGGAGGCACAAAAGGAATTTTCCTCTTTTTTTGAAGTGCATAGTCAGGGGTATGATTCGGTTACTCTGATCGCAAACAGTATAGGAGCATTTTTTTCAATGAGTGCTCTTACTGAACAACAGATTGCTCAGGCAATCCTCATTTCCCCGGTCGTAAACATGGAAAAATTAATTGTGGATATGATGATGTGGGCGAACGTAACAGAAGAAGAACTGCGCATCAAAAAGGAAATTCCTACGGAATTTGGAGAAAAAGATAATCTGACATCCATAGAAACAATATCCGAATTTGCGGGACGCATTGGTGCATCGCTTACGGTCATGAAAGATGGAGAGCATTGGTTTCATACAGAAGAGCAGATGGAGTTTTTAGACGACTGGCTCAGGAATATAAAAGAAATTAAATCAGGATTAAATATATTGCGATTCGGAAGAGAATATGAGAATAAAATTTCAGCGGGAGTGCATTTGAACGATGCACTCCCGCTTTTTACGTTAAATATTTATTATTTTGTTTCTTGCTTCTGTTTTTTAAAGAACAGTAACATCCATATGCCTGCACAGACGATCAGAATACCGATCCATACGACAGGATGGCTATTGTCCCCGGTTTTCGGAGAGGATGGGTCAGTAGGATTTGTAGGATCTGACGGAGTAGCAGATTCATTTTTCGTGATGGTGAATGTGTCCTCTCCATCCGTGCTGCCATCCGTGTACTGAACAAGGAGTGTGTAATTTCCTGCAGGCAGTGTCTGCAAATATTCAGCTTTTAAGGTGATGATGGTACTACCAGCCTCAATTTCGTAGTATTTTTTATCCACGACCGTACCGTTGATGACGATGCCGGCAAATTTCTTATGGTAGCCATTGACCTTGAAGGTCAAGCCGTTATCCTTGTTGTTTTCCTTCCAGGTGCTGCCGTTGCCTGAAGTGATATCATAGGCGGTTAAGGCCTTCAACATAGTATCCAGGATAGCCTTGGTGTGTTCACCTGCCATGTTCTTTTCGCCAGCAGACAGAGCATCGTAAGCTTTTTTTGCAGATTCGTAGGCATCGATGGCAGCCTTGTTATCAGGCTGAGTCTTGTCAGCGGCAGGCATGGCCTCCGCTTTTTTCACGGCTTTTTCTGTGTTTTCAATGCTTTTCAGAGCAGATTTTATTGCATTTATGTTGGCAATAAGCTGTTTTTTCTGCTTAGCTGTGTAATTACTGCCATGGGAGTTTAAAAACTTTTCCATGGCTTTGAGTGCCGTTGCCAAATCGCTCTTCTTACCGGTAGACAGGTTAGAAATAACAGGAATGACCGTGCCATCGGACAATTTGGTATTACAGCCCTTGCAGTAGCTGTTGCCGGTATGACCTGCTTTTTTGGTGGTAGGTTCTACCATGTCCCGGATTTCCGTTCCGCCTACATGATGTTTGGCATCCAGTGTACCATAGGCCTTAGAACAGGTGGTACAAACGGCTCTGTCCTTACAGGTTGCCGTGCCACCGGTATGTTGAGTCTTTTTTCCGGCAGCTTTGCAGCGGGAGCACTTCTTCCAATGCCTGTGGGCATCACTCTGCCATGTGTTACTGGTGAAATCATGACCGAGGGCAGCAATTTCTTTGTAAGTGGTGTAATCGCAACGAGAACAAGTGTCGTAAGCGTTCCAACCCTTTTTTGTACAGGTTGCAGCCTTGGCTTTATGAGAAACCTTGTCATGACCGAGAGCAGCGATCTCTTTGTAGGTCGTATAATTGCAGTTGGTGCAAGTAAAATAAGTGTTCCAACCGATTTCCGTGCAGGTCGCAGCCTTTGCATCGTATTTGGCAAAATTATGACCAAGTGCATCTAATGTTTCTACTTTTGTTGCAGAGCATACGGTACAGGTATAGGTTTTCTGCCCTGCTGTTGTGCAGGTAGGCTGTGTAGTCACTTTGCCGCTATTCCACTCATGAGGGGATTCCGTGTCGGTGACATCACAGCGGGAGCATTTTTTCCAATGATGGTCAGCATCAGTTTGCCATGTGCCGCCGGTAAAATCGTGACCAAGGGTATTGCCATACGGCAGACTGCAGCCTTCGCATATGGCTTTTTCTGTACAGGTTGCCGTGCCACCGGAGTGGTTGACTATATTGTCCTTTCCATTACAGATAGAACATGAATGCCAATGGCTGGTAGAGTCCGTCTGCCAGGTTGTTCCCCAGTTGTGTTCGCATGCAACGAAAAGGTTGTTGCTTCCACTAAGAACGGCACTGATCGAGGTGTCGTTGTTTTCATACTGAAATTTGTCCGGGGTGGCATATGCCGCACGACCGGAAGCAATTTGAACGTAATTAGAACTATTTGGCTCCACTTCCGTTGTGACACCGATCGGGGCAGTGTTTGTCAGTTCGCCCATAATTTTAATGATCTGTCCGTTAGGCAAATAGATATTGTTTGCTTTGCTACTCTTTTTGTTCCCGGTGACGTTGATGTTACCGGAAATATTGAATTTTTTGCTTTCACCGTTAAAATATACACCGCCGCCGTTAACTGTCGCGGTGTTGTCTGTGACGTTGCCGCCCGTAATAGTGAGTAGTCCGCGTTCATTGATGTAAACACCACCGCCATTGCCGGTTGCGGTATTGTTTGTGATGCTGCCGCCATTGATTTGGAGTGCACCTTGGCCTTTGTTCCAATTTGAGGTGTTTTTGCCGCTTTTCACATAAACGCCGCCACCATCTGTTGCAGTGTTCCCGGTAATGGTTGCTGAGCCGGAGATTGTTAAAGTATCACAGGTCCGATAATCGCCTATGTGATATACACCGCCACCGTAGGTTGCGGTGTTGCCTGTGATATTGCCGCCGTTGATAGTGATATTTTCGTCGTATGTGTAAATACCGCCACCTTGCTCAGATTTATTGCCTGTAATGGTAATACCGTCGGATATGGTAAGGGTCATATTCGTGAATACACCACCGCCACGCTTATCTGCTGTGTTGTTGCTGATCGTGCCGCCGTATAGCTTTAGATAAGTGCCCACCGATATCACGCCGCCACCGGTGTCGGAACATGCATTGCCACTGATCTCACCGCCGTACATCGTGAAAGTGCCGCCGGTATGCATATTTACACCGCCGCCCTCATTGCTTGACCCGTTAATGACGTGGTTATTGGTGATCTTACCGCCGTACATCGTGAAGTCGCTTTGTTGCGATTCCACGCCGGCACCGTCGCCGGCGGCAGCACTATGAGCAGAAATGTCTATACGGTTCCCGCTAATCTCACCGCCGTACATAATAAAATCGCCCGTTGAACTGCTGTCCCCGAGTCTCACACCCCTTCCGTACACGTCGGCCGAGTGAGTGATCGTGCCGCTGCCTTTACAGTCACACAATACGAGTTGTGCGTTACCATAAACGCGGATGACCGCATCAAAAGCGTCTGTCGAATCAGTGGTTCTCGTGATGCTGTATCCGTTCAGACAGAGATAGAGCGTTTTTCCATCTTTGACAGGGAGTTGTTCGCTTCGTGCCGCATTGCCGCTCAGATAGACGTAGGCGGTGTTGTCGTCACCATAGTCAATATCCGATGTTCCGTCCCACGCCGTCCATACGACATCTGCACATTCTCCCGTATGGTCACCGATGTCTGTGTGCGTTGTACCACAGATCGGGTGTGTATGTGTGCCGTCATCTGCCAATGCAGTTACATTTGTCATGCACAGCGTGGCACATAGGAGCAGTACTGCTCCGAATACTCCTTTCCGAACTTTCATGGTTCATTCCCTCCTTTTCATATGTTCCTCAATATTCTTTGTTCACCTATGGACTTGACATCAAGGCAGACTTTCTTAATAATGGTATTATACATTGTTCATCTATGAACGAAGCAAGGGGTTGGAACGAAAAATATGGAAAAGGATACAAAAAAGTTATTTCAGATCACGGAAGCAGCCCATGCCTGCGGTCTTTCCCGTAGTACATTGATGCGCATGGAGAAAAAAGGGTTGCTTACGCCTGCCTATATTGCAGCGGAGAGTGGGCGAAGGTACTACGACAACCATGATGTGGCACGCATTTTGCAGATTGAAAAATTCAAGAGTATGGGGCTTACTACAGAGCAGATCGCAGACTACTTTGCTCAGGGTGGTGAAATATCGACGCTGCTGGCGACGTTAGAGAGCCGTCTGCAGGACATCCAACGCAATGTAGAAGAGTTGCGACTGCGGACGATGGAGGCGCCGGGTATCTCCGTGCAGATCATGCGGCAGCCTGCTGTGACCTGCAGGATGCGGGAGTGTATGGGGCGTACGGTTGCAGATAAGTACGCGGATATGTACGATTTTTACAGCGAATGTGTCCGACAGGGCTGTGTTCTCTCCGAAGAGCCATTGTTTACGATTTCGGATCGACAGGACTATTTAGAGGGTTATATCAGCAGTGAGCCATATCCTTATACTGTCTGTGTTCCCGTGCAACCGGAAAAAGCACCTGCGGATGCGCTGGTATTACCGGAATGTCGTGTGTTATCGGTGCTGTACTGCGGTGATTATTCCGGTGTGGATGAGGCGTGGCTGACACTGGGGCGGGAGGTGAAGGCGCGCGGCCTGACACTTGCAGGTAATCCGCGTGTCCTTGGTATCGTTGCTCCATATACAGGTCGTGAAATCGAAAGCCGGCGGTATTGCTCAAGATTTGTCCTGCCGGTGATGGAGTGAGGGGGAGTTGCGTCCTTTCACAGTTGTGTGTTCTTTTTTGTTACATAGTCAGAAATATTTTTCTGATTTTATAGAAAAGTATGGTTTTGAAGATATGTATTCCGGTGGATTTTATCCCTTTGAGAGCCTTGAAGAACACTGGGCTTACTGGTCGAGATATATTTTAATCAACCGCTATATGGACTGCGACAATGGAACCTATCAAAAATTGTTTGAACTTGTAAAAGATAAAGATTATTTTGTGCTGACGACAAATGTGGATCACCAGTTCCAGAAGGCCGGGTTTGACAAACAGAGGTTATTTTATACACAGGGAGATTACGGACTGTTTCAGTGCAGCGAACCCTGTCATCGTGCCACTTATGATAATGATGGGGATATTGGGGAGGTTATTTGCCGATGTCATTGACTCTGTTGTATGGGATAGGTATAATATGATTAGAATATTACTATCACTATAAAAGCAGGGAGGTATAGCTATGAATATTCGTCCATCCGCAGCAATTCGTCAGAATTATAATGAAATTGCTGATATGTGCAGAAAGACCGAAGAGCCGGTGTTCCTTACTAAAAATGGTGAGGGAGATTTGGTTGTTATGGATATTGGAACATATAATCGTAGAGAAAAAATGCTAAAACTTCGTGAGGAACTGCTTGCCGTTGAGGAAGATAGAATGCGTGGAAGTAAGGGATACTCGGTTGAGGAAGTTACTGCAATGATACGAAATGCGATCAGGGAGGCAGAAGGACATGGAACAGCAGAGTAAGTATCGTGTGATCGTATCCGAACGGGCAACGCAGATGCTCGTTTCACATGTTGCATTTTTAGCACAGACCAGCCCGGAAGCAGCCGAACGTCTGACGGTAGAATTTGAAAAGACAGCTCATTCGTTAGAAGTGATGCCCCAGAGATGTCCGTGGCTTACAGGGGAATATATTCCCAGAAAGGCTTACCGTTTTATTTTGTTTGAAAACCGTTATATGATAATTTTCCAGATAGTAGATGACATCGTTTATGCCGACTGTGTGGTAGATTGCAGACAGGATTACAATTGGCTCATTCAATAACAACAGAATACCCATAACCCTAAAAACGTCACCCCCGCCGGTGACGTTTTTCCTATCTATGAAAAATCCCTCTTGACGAGTGACCGAATGGTAACTATAATAATAGTAACCAATCGGTTACCATTTATTTCAAGGAGAATGCCAATGGAAACAAGAGAAAAAAACACCAAAGAAAGAATTTTAGAAGAAGCATTAAAACTTTTCTCACAAAGCGGCTATATGGGAACATCCATGAACGATATCGCAGCCGAATTAGGCGTTACAAAAGCCGCGTTGTATAAGCATTACAAAAGCAAGCAGGAGATATTAGAAAGTATTGTAGAACGAATGAATCAGATGGATGCAGAAAGAGCAAAAAAATATGAGATGCCGGAAGGAAATATGGCAGAAGTGATAGCAGGATATAAGGACACTGCACTGGATAAGATCAAGCAGTATACAAAAGTACAGTTTTTACATTGGACAGAGGAAGAATTTCCATGCCGGTTCCGGAAAATGCTGACCTTAGAGCAGTACCGCGATCCGGACATGGCAGAACTTTACCAGAACTATCTTGCAAAAGGTCCGGTGGCTTACATCGAAAAAATATTTGCGGGACTTACCAAAAACGATCAGGATGCAAGACAGTTAGCATTAGAATTCTATGGACCGATATTCCTGCTCTACAGTCTTTATGATGGAATGGACGAAAAACAGGATGTAACAAAAATGGTAGAGCAGCATGTAGAGCGGTTTTCTAAAAGATTAGAGGATACAGAAGAAAGCAGTAAAAAAGATTGATAGACAGAGGAGGAAATAAAAATGAAAGCAATTATTTATACATCAAATGCAGGAAGCACGGCACAATATGCACAATTATTGGCAAACGAACTCCATCTCCCGGTATATAGTGCAAAAGAAGCAAAGAAAAAAGTACCTGCTCATTCAGAGATCATTTATCTTGGCTGGATCATGGCAGGCGGGATCAAAGGCTATAAAGATATGGTAAAAAAATATAATGTCCGTGCAGTCTGTGCAGTCGGTATGAGTCGGACAGGGACACAGACAGAAGAAGTCCGTACAAAGAATTCCATACCAAAGAACATCCCATTGTTTACATTACAGGGCAACTTTGATCTGGAAAAATTGCATGGTGTATACAAGATGACGATGAACATGATGGTAAAAACAGCCGGAAAATCCTTAGCAGAGAAAACGGATCGCACACCGGAAGAAGATGATCTGTTAGAAATGATGACAAACGGTAAAGGACGGGTTTGTCTAGAAAATTTAAACGCAGTCATCGAATGGTATCATAACGAGCGATAAAAAGGAGAAAATTAAATTGAAACTTTATTTTGGTAATACAACAGCTGCCGTAACGACCATTATGATCGTGGCATTAATAGGCTTTATCGGATATTCCATATGGAACCGGACGAGTATTAACAGTTGGGGACGCAGAAGCCTGTTTGTACTGGTGTATGGTCTGGTCGTATGCTGCTTTGCAGCAGCCATTATCATTCTTGCAGCCATAGCAACACCGATCGCAAGATCACAGCATATGCGTGAGATCTGGTTCTATGTCATGTCAGTGGGTGTGTTCTTAAAAGTTGCAGTGATGGAGATTTCGAGAATCTTCCCGGACGTTTTTGTTGTATCTTGACGCATCGTACCGCGAAAAGTATAATAAGGCGTAGATGTAAAAAATGCCTATGGGCAAATGAACGTCCGGAAAAAGAAGATGGAGGAATGAAAGATCATGGCATTAAAGAAGAAACCGGTTACAGGAATGAAAGATATATTGCCACAGGAGATGCAGATTCGGGATTATGTCATCAGTGTGATCAAAGAGACTTATGGAAGATTTGGTTTTACTTCGATAGAGACTCCTTGTTTAGAAGATATTGGAAATCTGAGCAGCAAGCAGGGCGGTGAGAATGAAAAACTCATCTTTAAGGTATTAAAACGTGGAGAAAAGCTGAATTTAGAGACGGCAAAAACCGATATGGATGTGGTAGACATGGGACTGCGCTACGATCTGACGGTTCCGCTGGTACGTTATTATTCGAACAATGCCAACGATCTTCCGGCTCCATTTAAGGCACTGCAGATGGGAAATGTATGGAGAGCAGACCGTCCACAGCGTGGACGCTATCGCCAGTTTATGCAGTGTGATATAGATATCTTAGGAGAACCGAGCAACTTAGCGGAGATTGAATTGATCTTAGCAACGACAACAACACTTGGAAAATTAGGATTTAAGAATTTCCAGATCCGTATCAATGAGAGAAGGATCTTAAAGGCAATGGCAGCATACAGCGGATTTGCCGAAGAAGATTATGATACGGTATTTATCATATTAGATAAGATGGACAAGATCGGCTTAGACGGTGTAGCAGAGGAATTAGAAAAAGAAGGCTATGCCAAAGAGTCTATTGAAAAATACTTAGACTTATTCAAAGGCATTGAAAGTGCCGAAAACGGAATTGCCTATTTAGCAGATACCTTAAAAGAGGTCTTAGACGAAGAAGTTTCTAAGAGCCTGAATGAGATCATCACCAGTGTAGAAGCTACCAAAGAAGCAGATTTTGAAATGGTATTCGACCCGACACTGGTACGCGGAATGTCCTACTATACAGGCACCATTTTTGAAATAGCCATCCCGGAATTCGGCGGAAGCTGCGGTGGCGGCGGACGTTATGATAAGATGGTTGGAAGATTTACCGGAAAAGATGTTCCGGCATGTGGATTTTCCATTGGATTTGAAAGAATCGTACTGTTACTGTTAGAGAACGGCTTTGAGATTCCGACACAGCCAAAGAAAAAAGCATACTTAATCGAAAAAGGCTACACTGCTGAAAAACTCTGTGAAGTCATGAAGCAGGCACAGGAAGAGCGAAAAGCCGGACAGCAGGTATTAGTCAGCCGTATGAATAAAAATAAGAAGTTCCAGAAAGAGCAGCTTGCAAAAGAAGGCTATGAAGAAATTGTGGAATTTTTTAACAGATAAAAAATGGAGGAAGATAGAAAATGGCAGAATCAATGAAAGGTCTGCACAGGACACACAGATGTACCGAGGTTTCTAATCAGAACATCGGCGAAACTGTCACTGTGATGGGCTGGGTACAGAAAAGAAGAAATTTAGGAAGTCTGATCTTTATTGACTTAAGAGACCGTAGCGGACTCTTACAGGTGGTTTGTGATGAACCACAGGTAGGAAATGAAGGTTTTGAAAAAGCAGGAAATTTAAGAAGCGAGTTTGTCGTAGCCGTAACCGGTGTGGTACAGAAACGTTCCGCAGCAGTCAATGAGAGTTTAAAAACCGGAGATATTGAGGTCATTGCAAATGATATCCGTATTCTTTCCGAGGCAGAGACACCGCCATTCCCAATTGAGGAGAATTGCCAGACGAAGGAAGAACTGCGTTTGAAATATCGTTATCTGGACTTAAGAAGACCGGATTTACAGAGAAATATCATGATGAAGAGCAAGGTATCCATGCTGCTTCGTAACTTTATGGAAAAAGAAGGATTCTTAGAGATTGAGACACCGATCTTAATGAAATCCACACCGGAAGGTGCAAGAGATTATTTAGTGCCAAGCCGTGTGCATCCGGGTTCTTTTTACGCATTACCGCAGTCACCGCAGCTTTATAAACAGCTTTTGATGTGTTCCGGATATGACCGTTATTTCCAGATCGCAAGATGTTTCCGTGATGAGGACTTAAGAGCAGACAGACAGCCGGAGTTTACACAGGCAGACATGGAGCTGTCCTTTGTCGATGTAGATGATGTTATCGATGTAAATGAGAGACTTTTAGCTTATGTATTTAAAGAGGCGATCGGAGTAGACGTACCACTTCCGATTCCGAGAATGACCTGGCAGGAAGCAATGGACCGTTTCGGTTCAGATAAGCCGGATACCCGTTTTGGCATGGAGTTAGTAGATGTATCAGAGACCGTAGCAGGATGTGGTTTTGGCGTATTTACCGGAGCATTGGAAAATGGCGGTTCTGTCCGTGGTATCAATGCCAAAGGTCAGGGTGCAATGCCAAGAAAGAAGATCGATAAATTAGTAAGTTTTGCAAAGGATTACGGCGCAAAAGGACTTGCTTATTTAGCAGTAAATGAGGACGGCACCTACAAATCCTCTTTTGCCAAATTCATGACCGAAGAAGAATTAGCTGCATTAGTAGAAAAGATGGGCGGAGAGCCGGGAGATTTACTTCTCTTTGCAGCCGATAAAAATAAAGTGGTATGGGATGTGTTAGGAGCACTCCGTTTAGAGCTTGCACGCCAGTTAGAGTTATTAGATAAGAACCGGTACAACTTCTTATGGGTAACAGAATTCCCATTATTAGAGTGGTCTGACGAAGAGAACCGTTTTATGGCAATGCACCATCCGTTTACCATGCCAATGGAAGAGGACTGGGACAAGATTGATTCCGATCCGGGAGCAGTCCGTGCAAAGGCATATGATATTGTCTTAAATGGTACAGAGCTTGGAGGCGGTTCCGTCCGTATCCATCAGGACGATATCCAGGAAAAAATGTTAGAGGTACTCGGATTTACCAAAGAGCAGGCGCATGAGCAGTTTGGATTCTTATTAGATGCATTCAAGTATGGAGTACCGCCACATGCAGGACTTGCCTATGGTTTAGACCGTATGGTCATGCTGATGATGCAGTGTGATTCTATCCGTGATGTCATCGCATTCCCGAAAGTAAAAGATGCATCCTGCCTGATGTCACATGCACCAAGCCCGGTAGATGAAAAGCAGTTAGAGGAGCTTGGAATTGAAGTAAGCGAGCAGGAAGAAACCGAAGCAGAATAATGATTTATTAAAAAAGCGGAACGTTCATTTTTCTAAGAAGAGTGAGCGTTCCACTTTTTTTACTATACAGAAAACCGAAAATATTTCACGGCATTGTTATAGCAGATGTCAGTCACTATTTTAGAAAGCATTTCCCGGTCATTTGGATATTTGCCTTCCTCGACCCATTCCCCGATCAGTTCACAGAGGATCCTGCGGAAATATTCGTGTCTGGTATAAGACAGAAAACTTCTCGAATCCGTCAACATCCCGATAAAGTTCGACAATACTCCGTTAGCTGCTAAAGAGCTTAGATGATCCCGCATACCGTCGTAGTGGTCATTGAACCACCAGGCACTTCCATGCTGGATCTTTCCAATCGCAGAATCATCCTGAAAACAGCCAATGATCGTATCGAGAATGGCATTGTCATTGGGATTCAGGGAATAGAGAATCGTCTTTGGAAGCTCATTTGTCAGTGAGAGTTCATTTAAAAAATCAGCCAGTTCATTTAAAGGAGCCGAATAGCCGATACTGTCAAAACCGGTGTCAGGACCTAAACGTTTGAACTGCCTTTGGTTATTATTGCGTTTGACACCATAGTGAAGCTGCATTGCCCAGCCTAATTTGTGGTACTGTTTTCCTAAAAAAGTAAGCAGGGCAGTTTCAAACTGCATACGTTCTTCGAAAGAAACCGGACGTTCATCGAGAACCTTAGAAAAAATAGCCTCTGCATCTTCTTCGGAGCAGGGTTTCCACGGAATATGGGAAAAACTGTGGTCAGAAATGCAGCAGCCATGCTCCTGAAAGAAGCCCATACGGCGTTTCAGTGCCAAACAGAGTGTCTGGAATGAAGAAATCTTTAAATGAGTCACTTCTCCTAAGGAAAGAAGATAGTCACAAAAGGCAGGGCTGTCAATGGCAAAAGCACGGTCAGGCCTCCAGGTTGGGAGTACCATAACATCAAAGCTGTTATCCTGTGAGATTTCCTCATGCCATTTCAGACTGTCAATCGGGTCATCTGTGGTACATATTAAATGTACATTAGATTTTTTGATCAATTCTCTGGCACACATATCAGGATTGTCTAAGCGTTCGTTACATAATTCCCAGACCTCCGGTGCAGTCTTTTCACTTAAGATCCCATTATATCCAAAATAGCGTTGCAGTTCTAAATGACTCCAATGGTAGAGTGGATTTCCGATACATTTTTCTAAGGTCTTAGCCCACATAAAGAATTTCTCGCGGTCTTCCGCATCTCCGGTAATGTATTCTTCATCAATCCCATTTGCCCGCATCAGCCGCCATTTATAGTGGTCGCCCTCTAACCAGACTCTGGTAATGTTTTCAAACCGTCGGTTCTTTGCGATTTCACGCGGATTCAGATGGCAGTGATAGTCTATGATCGGCATGTTTTTTGCATAATTATGATAGAGCAGCTCTGCCGTCTGATTTGAAAGTAAAAAGTTTTCGTTCATAAATGATTTCATTTTTTCCTCCTTGCATAAAGCGCAGAAATATTGGTCATGCTGATAAAAGTATTTCTTTCATAAGCAAAAAATATACAAAAGGAATTGGAGGAATCATATATGAGTGACAAAAATGAGGCACGCCCCTTTGGTGCGAGGGATAAATGGGGGTATTTGTTTGGAGATTTTGGAAATGATTTTACTTTTATCTTTGCAAGCTCTTATCTGATGGTTTTCTATACAAAGGTTTGGGGGATTTCTGCAAAGACCGTTGGAATTCTCTTTTTAGTATCCCGCTGTGTGGATGCGTTTACTGACATTGGAATGGGAAGGATCGTGGATTCCATAGAAACGGCAAAAGACGGGCGGTTCCGCTGCTGGCTGCGCCGGATGTGCGGTCCGGTGGCATTGACAAGTTTTCTGATGTATCAGTCAGGGTTAGCAGGGGCATCTATGACCGTCAAACTGATCTATATGTTTGTAACCTATATTTTATGGGGTTCAATATTTTATACGTCAATTAATATTCCCTACGGTTCTATGGCATCGGCGATTTCCGAGGAGCCAAAAGATCGTGCGGCACTTTCTGTCTATCGTTCATTAGGAGCTATTTTTGCAGCAACCTTTATCAGTGTCGTAACACCGCTGATCATCTACTATACCGATGTCAATGGAAATCAGGTGGTCAGTGGAAGGAACTTTACGATCTTAGCAGGCGTTTTTTCCATAGCAGCCATTATCTGTTATCTGCTCTGCTATGCAATGACGACAGAGCGTGTGCAGATAGAGAAGAAAGAACGTGGGGAAAACACCGCTCTTGGTGCAGCACTGAAAGGGATTTTTACAAGCAGGGCATTGATGTCTATCATTTTAGCAGCCATTCTGCTCTTATTAGCAACATTGATGAGTCAGGGGATCAACACCTATCTGTTTGCCGATTATTTTAAAGATACCAAGGCACTGGCACTGTTCAGCCTTTTAAACCTGCCATCGGGGATCATCGTGGCAGTTGTTTCCGGAAAAATTTCCACGCGCTACGGAAAAAAAGAGTCTGCCGCGATCGGATGCTTCTGGGCAGGGATCATCTATCTGATCATTTACTTTTTACACACAAAAAGTCTTGCCGTGTTTATTACACTTTCGTTCTTTGCAATGCTTGGAATGAACTATTTCAATATGCTGATTTGGGCATTGATTACAGATGTGATTGATGACAAAGAGGTGCGGACACATTCCCGCGATGATGGAACCGTGTACGGATTCTATTCGTTTGCGAGAAAAGTCGGACAGGCATTGGCAGGAGGAGTCAGTGGCTTTGCACTTTCTGCCATTGGATATGATTCCCTTGCAGCAGCACAAACCGCGGAGGTACAGGGCGGAATCTACGGAATTGCAACATTATTTCCAGGAATTGTCTATATCCTCGTAGGTCTGGTTATGATATTCTTATATCCGTTATCGAAAAAAATTGTAATTCAGAATACAGAAGAATTGAAACGTCGCAGAGAGGAGACTTAACACATGAAATTATCATTCAGATGGTATGGAGCGGATGACAAAGTAACATTGGAAAATATCCGTCAGATACCGAAAATGGAAGCAATTGTAACAGCAGTCTATGATGTACCGGTTGGAGAGGTATGGAGTGAAAAATCAATTGCAGATTTAAAAAAACAGGTGGAAGAAAACGGACTGAAATTTGAAGTGATCGAGAGTATTCCGGTGCATGAGGATATCAAGCTCGGAAAACCGGACAGAGACCGCTATATTGAGAATTACTGTGAAAATATCAAGAAGGTGGCAAAAGCAGGCGTGAAATGTATCTGCTATAACTTTATGCCGGTATTTGACTGGACGAGAACCCAGTTAGACCACAGATTGCCGGATGGCTCCACTACCTTAGTTTATTATCAGGAACAGGTCGATAAAGTAGATCCGCTGAAAACAGACAGCGATCTGACCCTGCCGGGCTGGGATGCTTCATACAGCAGGGAAGAATTAAAAGGGATTGTAGCAGAGTATCAGAAATTAAGTGAAGAGGATCTGTGGAACAATCTGGAATATTTTCTGAAAAAAATCATTCCGGTAGCGGCAGAGTATGATGTCAACATGGCAATTCATGAGGATGATCCATGCTGGAGTATTTTTGGACTGCCACGCATTATTACCGATGAAAAAAATCTTGACCGCTTCTTAAAATTAGTGGATGACAGACACAATGGGATCACACTCTGTACGGGTTCTCTCGGATGTTCCGGACACAACGATGTAGCAAAGATGGCAGCAAAATATGCGGCAATGGGAAGAATCCACTTTGTGCATATGAGAAATGTCAAGATATTGGACAATGGATTTGAAGAAAGTGCACATCCGTCCTCCTGTGGAACACTGGATATGTATGCGATCGCAAAAGCATTGTATGACAATGGCTTTAATGGCTATATTCGCCCTGATCATGGAAGAATGATATGGGGCGAGACCGGAAGAGCAGGATATGGACTGTATGACAGGGCGCTGGGGGCAGCATATCTGAATGGGTTGTGGGAGGCAATTGAGAAAGAGAGTGTGAAGTAGGAGATAGGGATGAGCGGGTGAGGGGGTGTTGGCTGGGTGTTCTACACACCGCCTTTTGTTCCATGTCTGGGATTTGGATGTTCTAAATACCCTGTGGGACGTTGCCGGATGGGGACGAAACCGGAGCAAATTCGCCATCCATGGCTCAGTTGCTCCTTTTGCGGGCATCCGTGCCCGCAAATTCCTGATATTGACAGGCTATTAAGAACATCCAAAATCCAGCTATAGTCACAAAGAGGAGGTGTGTAGAACACAGCAACATAACCGTCCCCTCAACGAACACCCCAACCACACGTTTCTCCTTCTCAATTGAGAAGGAGAAACGAAACACTTTTTAGTTGTGCTGAATTGGTATGTTGTGCTGTCACGCATGGGGTAGCGGTTGTGACTCTGTCCGGGATATAGAAGTTCCTGTCGCTCCGGATGATAACAGAAATTTTCGGACAGGGATGTTCGAAAAAGGCACAACCGCCATGGATGGCGGATTTGTGCCGCTTTCGTCCGATATGGGTATAACGAATCCGGAGTGCATGGAACTTCTTATCCCGGATAGCGGAATCAACAGATGCCCATGCGTGACAGCACACAGAAAAAATTAAAATAATATTTTAAAAACATGAATTATCATAAGCAATCATAAGGAAGGAGAACACATATGAAACTACCACTTAATACAGACCTGACCGGAAAGACGGTTGTCATCACAGGAGCAGGCGGAGTCCTCGGCGGCATGTTTGCAAAAGCATTGGCACAGGCAGGCGGCAAGGTTGCACTCTTGGACTTAAATCAGGAGGCAGCCGAGAAAGCAGCAAAGGAAATCTGTGAGGAAGGTTATACGGCAAAAGGCTATGCGGCAAATGTACTGCAAAAAGAAAGTCTTGCAGCAGCACATGAACAGATCAAAAAAGACTTTGGCTTCTGCGATATTCTGATCAATGGTGCGGGTGGAAATAATCCGAAGGCAACCACCGATCAGGAATACTATGTGCCGGGAGAATTAAAAGAGGGAGAAAAATCATTCTTTGACTTAGAGCAGAGCGGAGTGGAATTTGTGTTCAATCTGAACTTTATCGGAACACTGTTGCCAACACAGGAATTTGCACAGGATATGTTAGAGAAAGAAGGATGTAATATCATCAATATTTCTTCCATGAACGCTTATACACCGTTAACAAAGATTCCTGCATACAGTGGAGCAAAAGCAGCTGTATCAAACTTTACGGAGTGGTTAGCAGTGCATTTTTCAAAAAGTGGCATCCGTGTCAATGGAATAGCACCGGGATTTTTTGCAACAAAACAGAATCGAGAGCTTTTATTTGAAAAAGATGGCACACCGACACCACGAACAGGAAAAATCTTAGCAGCGACACCGTTAGGACGTTTTGGAGAATCCGAAGAATTGATCGGAACACTGCTGTTTTTACTGAATAACGAAGCCTCCGGCTTTATTACCGGTGTCGTGATCCCGGTAGACGGAGGATTTCAGGCATATTCAGGAGTATAAATGGAGGGCATATGGTAAAAGTAGATTTAACAAAAAAACCTTATTTTTTAGAAAAAGAAGATATACAGTGGGTAGAAGATACCATTGCAGAAATGACAACGGAAGAAAAGATCGGACAGCTTTTTGTAAATATGGGTTCCGAGCGAAGCGAGGGGTACCTGAAAGATGTTTTAGAAAAATATCACATCGGTGCGGTGCGTTACAATCCGGGAACCTCTAAAGAAGTGCATGAACAGAACCGTATTTTGCAGGAAAATGCAAAGATACCGCTTTTGATCGCAGCCAACACCGAAGCGGGTGGAAACGGAGCCTGCACCGATGGAACAGAGATTGGCGTAGAGGTTAAGATCGGAGCCACCAAGGACCCGAAATATGCCCATGAGATGGGAAGAGTGTCCGGAATTGAAGCGGCGGCACTTGGATGCAACTGGTCTTTTGCACCGATCACCGATATCAACCGCAATTGGAGAAATCCGATCATTTCCTCGAGAAGTTTTGGCTCCGACCCGGATATGGTGTTAGAAATGTCCAAAGCCTATATGAAAGGTTTTATGGAAAGTAACATGGTCTGTGCCATGAAACATTTTCCGGGCGATGGAATCGACGAAAGGGATCAGCACTTAAGCAATTCGGTCAACACTTATTCCACGGAAGAATGGGATGCAACCTTTGGAAAAGTATACAGTGGAATGATCGATGCCGGGGTTCATACCGTTATGGCAGGTCATATCATGCTTCCTTCCTATCAAAAATATTTTAATCATCAGATGGAATTAGAAGACACACTTCCGGCGACACTGTCGAAAGAACTGATTGACGGACTTTTAAAAGAAAAATTAGGCTTTAACGGAATGGTCGTGACCGATGCGTCCCATATGGTAGGTATGACATCAGTCATGAAGCGAAGCAAAATGCTTCCGACAGCGATCGCGGCGGGTTGTGATATGTTCTTATTCTTCAATGATCCGGAGGAAGATTTTTCTTATATGATGGAAGGCTATCGTAGCGGGATCATTACGGAAGAACGTTTAGAGGATGCCCTTCGCAGAATCCTTGGCATCAAGGCATATTTAGGACTGCATAAGAAAAATAAAAAAGAGATCGTTCCTCGAAAAGAAGGCTTAAACGTCATCGGAAGTCCGGAATTTAAAGAGATTGCGGCAGAAGTATCGGACAAAGCCATTACACTGGTAAAAAATACGGGAACTTCACCGTTGCCATTATCCGTAAAAGAGCATAAGAGAATTCTGATCGTGCCACAGGAGACACCGAACCCGTTTGCATTTATGATGGGTGGAAAGAATAAGAAAAAACCGGTTGAATATTTAAAAGAGAAGTTAGAGGCAGAAGGATTTGAAGTCACGATCTATGAATCCATGATGGATAAGATATTAAAAGCCCCGGAGGAAGAAGCCGGAAAAATGATGTTAAATATGTATGCCGGAAAAGCTCCGATTTCCTCAATCACAGATAATTATGATCTGATCATCCAGCTTGCCGAGATCACCAACCTCTTTGGAGTGACACAACGTATCAACTGGAAAATGAGTAAGGGAACGCCGGATATTCCGTGGTATGTGCATGAAGTGCCAACGATTTTTATTTCGTTAGCAAGTCCGTTCCACCTAGCAGATGTCCCACAGGTCAAAACGTATATTAACTGCTATGACAAAAATGAGCATACGTTAGATGCACTGGTGGAAAAACTTATGGGACGTTCGGAATTTACGGGAAAAGACCCGGTGGATTCCTTCTGTGGTATGATGGACACCAGAATATAATGGGAGAATAATATGAAAAAAGAACATGATTATTTAATCTGTATTGACAGTGACGGATGTGCAATGGACACCATGAATAGCAAACATTTTTATTGCTTCGGACCGGAATGGGTGAAACAGTACGGCTTAGAAGACATCAAAGAAGAGGCATTAAAATACTGGAATCAGATCAATCTCTATTCGAAAACCCGTGGCATCAATCGCTTCAAGGGACTTGCCATGGGATTAGAATGGGCAAAAGAAAAAGGTTATGAGACAGAGGGACAGGAGGAGTTCGTGGCTTGGACAAAAGAGGCACCGGAGCTTTCAAATCCTGCCCTTCTGGCTCAATGCCAGAAAAAGAAGAATCCCTGTATGGAACAGGCACTTTTGTGGAGTATTCATGTCAATCTTGCCGTCAAAGAGCCGGGAATGGAACAGGGAGCATTTTACGGAGTCAGAGAAGCATTAGAAAAAATGAGCCCAAAAGCGGATTTAGCAGTCGTATCTTCGGCAAATGCGCAGGCGGTGGAAGAAGAGTGGTCAAAGTATGAGTTAAAGCCATACTGCAAAGCACTGCTCAGTCAGGAAGCGGGCAGTAAGGCAGAGTGTATCCAAAAACTCTCGGCTCTCGGCTATCCGCCGGAGCAGATCCTGATGGTAGGAGATGCCATGGGAGATTATGAAGCCGCGAAAAAAAACGGTGTCTGGTTCTATCCGATCGTAGTCAATAATGAAAAAGAAAGCTGGCAGCAGCTGCAGGAGGAGGCATATCCGAAGCTTCTGCATGGAACTTTTGATAGGGAGTACCAGAAAGAATTGTTAGACAAGTTTGAGAGAGGCCTGCAAGAAACTTTATAGTATTTAGAACGTATTGTAGGTGCCCTGCACAAATCGAATATTCCGGGTTTCCTTGTGCAGACCATTCCAATGAACCTCCTAAAACAGAAATCGTGTTCGCCAGTGGGCTTCACGATTTCTTGAGTTTCATTTCCATTGCACAAAAAGAAACCTTCCATATCCGATTTGTGCAGGCACTACGTTACGAGATGGAAAGGTTTGTGTTGTATGGGTGGCACGTTACATAGAGATTCATTTATAGGATTAGAGTGTCAAAAAGCGGTTCACAACTTAGTGGCTGGCAACTTGCACAAAACCGGGACTGCTTTTGTGACTCAGGCAGACTTAGATTTTCTTATTTTCGTACAACGGAACAAAATAGACGCGGCTTTGTGCAAGTTGCCGATCCAAAAACTTGAAACTGCCTTTTAATACCTTAATTTTTACAGGAAGTCTGCTTATTGGAAAATATACCTAATGTTTTTCTATTAAACGAATGGAGAAGTCCTCCGGTGCATCTGAAAAGTCGATCGCATCCATATGTCCGGCAGAATCATATTTTGCATTGTCATACCGGAATGTGGCTCCGTTTTTTTCTAAATGATAGATGGTACGTTTCAAATAGCGGCAGGAGATAGTCAGTTCTTTAGTGCTGCCGGATGAGAGATTTATAAGTCCATGCAGGGCATCGGAAAGGTTGTTGCCTGTGTGTGGGAAAGGCAGTGTGAGCTCATCAATTTTTAAATCCAGCATCGTGCGTACCGTCTGTCTGGTCAATCGGGTGATTTCTTCAAAATTGCCGGTGGCAAGCAGTTCCGGTTTTACCATCCAGGTTCCGCCGCAGGCAAGGATCTTTGGATAGTCTAAGAATTCAGTCAGGTTTTGCGGAGTTACTCCACCGGTCGGCATAAAACGCATGGTATGGTAAGGAGCTGCAAGAGCTTTGATCATGGACAGTCCACCGGAAGGAACGGCAGGAAAGAATTTTACGGCATCTAAGCCCATTTCGATCGCCTGTTCCATATCACTTGGACTTGAGATTCCGGGTGTGATCGGAATATTTTTTTCGATACAGTGGGAAACAACTTTGGGATTAAAGCCGGGACTGACAATGAATTTTGCTCCGGCGGCAATGGCACGGTCAGCCTGTTCCGTCGTTAATACGGTACCGGCACCGAGCAGCATATCCGGGAACTGTTCTGCCATGATGCGGATGGACTCTTCCGCGGCAGGTGTACGGAATGTAACTTCTGCACACGGAAGGCCGCCTTTGGTCAATGCGTCTGCTAATGGGGCAGCATCGTCTTTGTGATCTATGGCAACCACCGGTACGACACCGATATTTGAGATTTCTTCTAAGATTTGGTTCATAATAATACCTCCTGTTGGAATTCCTATAAGGTATTAATGTCCGACAGGAGGTAAAAATATACGAATATCCATGATTAAGATAAAGTCTGGAATACATCACTCGTTCGCATTTTCAAAGAGCCTTTTACAATGTATTCGTTCTGCGGAGCATCCGGATTGCTCATCAGATAGAAAAGCTGCTGTAATGCTAAATCTACCGTGCGGTGGATCGGTCTGCAGATCGTATCAAGACTTTTAAAAAGCACTGTGCTGCGGTTTTCTGTAGAAAATCCGGTCAGGGAAAGCGGTGCATCATGCAATTTGTTATATTCATAAATATAAGGGGCAAGACGTTCCGTTACTTCGATAGAAGCAGCTAAAAGTCCGGTGCAGCCTTTTCCGGTGATGTGCGAAGTCAGATTCTCGATATAGTCGCGGTCTGTTGTATTACATTCAAAAATCCAGTCCTCGTGAAATCCTTCCGGTGTTGTCTCCATAGCGGCACGATATGCCTGAATGATCTCACGGCTTGTAGAAAATTTAATATTCCGGCAGATTAAAGCGGTCTTTGGGTATCCTGAATTTACCAAAGAAAGGACAGCCTGAAATGTTGCAGAGTAATCACTCTCTATGATTGAGGTATGTTCGCAGTCCGCAGGTGCGCGGTGGATAAAGACAACAGGTATATTTGGTGCAATGGCATCTGCAAGTTCCCTGTATTCGCTGGAATCGGAAAGAATGATGATGCCTTCTGTAGTCCGTCCGAAAAATTCAAGATAAAATCTTTCTTTTTCTAAATCGTGGTTTGTGAGTCCGATCACCAGTTTGTAATCTTTCTGGTAGAGTTCCTGTTGAAAAAGATCCATAAATGCAGTTGTAAAACTACTCGAAGCATTTGCTAAAATGAGTCCGATTGTACGTCCGGTTCTGTTTTCCATCGGTATACCACCACCTTTTCTGTCATTTTGTATATTATAACATGAATTATAAGAAAAATAAATGAAAAACACACAAAAGTGTTTACAACCAAGACAAACTTCGTTATGATAAGGATATTCTTATCAAACATCCCGTCCGTCACCAATGATAGGAGGTCATTGGTTGGAGGTTGTATTCTGGAGTCCCGCAAGAGGGGGGCAGACTACAAGAAATATGAAAATCTTAGCAAATATCTACAGAATCCGTTACGGTATGCAGGTACGGACCTTTGAAAATTACGAAGCATATGGAAAGTATCATTTTATGGAAAATATGCAAAAACAAAATAGGCAAAAAAAGAAAGGTCATGTCTTTGTGGATTGCAGAAATGACCGGAACAGACAGGTGTGGAGACTTCTTCAAAGAGCCGATACCGTTGTCATCAATTTTCCACAGGAGTATCCGGTACTTCTGAACTATTTTCAAAATCATCCCCGCATATCGGGAAATATCTTTTATCTTATCAGCAACAGTCCGTCTGATCCCATGGATAATGAAAAAATATACCGCAGAGTGTTTCGTTTAGAAGCGGAAGAAACAGGGGTTATCCCTTATGACGTGAGATTTGAGCATTACTATGCAAAAAAACAGGGGTTTGCCTGTCAAAAATCCGTTATAAAGGGAGAACCCTGTGGAGTAGGGGAAGAGTTTGCAGCTAAAACTTTTGAAATTGCTGTGAAACTTTTAAAAATGAATTGCGTTTTTGAGGGAGATACGTTATATTATTGCTAAAGTAAAGGAGAGTGATTTTTTGGATTCGAGTGAGGCGATACGGCTCATAATTCTGGTGGTATTGATTATGCTTTCTGCATTTTTCTCATCGGCAGAGACAGCACTGACCACCGTCAACAAAATACGAATGAGAAAACTGAGCGATGAGGGCAATGAAAGGGCAAAGACGGTATTAAAGATTACGGAGAACTCAGGAAAGATGCTGAGTGCGATCCTGATCGGAAACAACGTAGTAAACCTTTCCGCTTCTTCTATTGCAACTACACTGGCAATTGATATGTTAGGCAGTAAGGGAGCAGGAATTGCAACCGGAATTGTAACACTGCTGATCCTGGTATTTGGTGAGATTTCACCGAAAACAATCGCAACGATCCATGCAGTGCCGATTTCAATGGCATATGCCAATGTCATCTATTGGCTGATGAAACTGCTTACACCGGTTATTTTTGCCGTAAACCAGATTGCAATGTTCTTCTTAAAGATTTTGCGTGTAGATCCGAATACGGATCAGAATAAGCTGACAGAAGAAGAATTGCGTACCATCGTGGATGTTTCCCATGAGACAGGTGTCATCGAAACAGAAGAAAAAGACATGATCAATAATTTGTTTGATTTTGGTGATGCGGAGGCAAAAGAGGTTATGGTACCGCGTATCGATATGACTTTTGCAGACATCAACAATACCTATGAGGAGCTGATCGAACTGTTCCGAAAGGATAAGTTTACAAGACTTCCGGTTTATGAGGACAGTACCGATAATGTCATCGGTATTATCAATATGAAGGATCTGCTGCTCTATGATGACAAGGAGACATTCCATATCAGGGATATTTTAAGAGAGCCGTATTATACTTATGAGCATAAAAATACCGCAGAGCTGTTTATGGATATGAGAAGCTCATCGATCAGTATTGCGATCGTATTAGATGAATACGGGGCAACCGCAGGACTTATCACACTAGAGGATTTATTAGAAGAGATTGTCGGAGAGATCCGTGATGAATATGATATAGATGAGGTAGACTCGATCGTATGGCTTGGTGACCGCGAGTATGAGGTGCTTGGTTCACAGAATTTAGAAGATTTATGCGAGGAATTAGGACTGAAGTTTGAATCGGAAGATTATGATTCCATTGGCGGATATGTGGTCGGTTTACTGGATCATTTTCCAAAGCCGGGTGAGAGCATCACAACGGAGGATGGAGTCAAACTGATCGTCGAGGCAATGGATAAAAACCGTGTGGAAAAGATACGCTTGATCCTCCCGGAACCGGAGAAAGAAAAAGATTTGTAAAATTGTTGCAAAGAAAGAGTAAAAGTTTTCAAAAAGATTTGACGTAGGCAAAAAGGTTTGCTATTGTCAAGACGGATATGAAACCCGTTTGCAATAAGACAACGAGACTTTTGTTGTGCAGAGCAGCAGGAGTCTCGTTTTTTAAATCAGAAAAAGAATGAAAAGAGAGGGAATGAATGAAGCCGGAAACGAAGAAAATAGTAACAGCGTTAGGTTTGATCAGTTTTACCGTGGTCATGCTTGGAATCGCTTTGAATTTTGGAAGTGTGTGCCGTTGGATTACGAGGTTGATCGATGTCTTTATGCCGTTTATCATCGGCATTGTATTTGCATTGTTTTTAAGCGTGCCAATGAACTTCATGGAACGGAAGGTATTAGCAGGAAAACAATTTGATAAAATGCGAAGGACACTTGCCATTTTGATTACGCTGGTATTGGTATTTGGCATTATCGGAGCGGTGGGGGCATTGATTGTTCCGCAGCTTACCAAGACCGTCAGCAGCATCATTCAGGCAGTGCCGGAAGCAATGCAGAATCTGGATAATTATCAGAATGAGTTATCCGAAAAATTTCCGCAGTTTGCAGATACGATTATCAAGGTCAATTTAAGCAGTGAAAGAATCATCAACGAAGTCATAGGTTTTTTAAATAACTGGATGAATAACTCAGACAGTTCGGCAATGGCAAGATTAAGCGGCACTTTAGGGAATGTGCTGAATCTGTTTATTGGTCTGATCTTTGCAATCTATGTATTGGCACAGAAGGAAAAATTAAAACGCCAGACGAAAAATCTGTTACAGGCATATTTAAAACAGCCGGTTTCGGACGCAGTCTGGAAAGTGGGAAAATTAACAAGCATCATATTTCAGAAATTTATTTCAGGACAGTGTTTAGAAGCCTGTATTTTGGGAACCATGTTTTTTATCACGATGACAATATTTAAAATACCATATGCACTGTTAATCAGTGTACTGATTGCAGTAACATCCCTGATTCCAATCTGGGGAGCATTTATCGGATGTATCATCGGCTGCTTCCTGATTGCGGTAGTGAATCCGATGCGCGCATTGGGATTTTTAATTATGTTTTTAATATTGCAGCAAATAGAGGGCAATCTGATTTATCCTCATGTAGTGGGCGGTTCGATAGGACTTCCGTCTATCTGGGTATTGGCAGCAGTAACTGTCGGCGGTAAACTGTACGGCATTGTGGGAATGATATTTTTCATACCAATCTGTTCCGTGCTGTATACACTTTTAAAGGAGAATGTCAGATACCGTTTAAGAAAAAAGAAAAATTTAGCAGTTGTTAAGGAGGAAGAAATAAATGCGTAAGACAAAAATTATCTGTACATTAGGACCGGCAACAGACCGTGGGAATGTATTAGAACAGTTAATCAAAGAAGGCATGAACGTTGCAAGATTTAATTTTTCACATGGTGACCATGAGGAGCAGAGAGGAAGAATTGAAAAACTCTGCAGTCTGCGGGAAAAATGCGGACAGCCGGTAGCGGCACTGTTAGATACCAAGGGACCTGAAATCCGCTTGAGGGATTTTGAGGGAAAAAAAGTAATGTTAGAAAAAGGACAGACCTTTATTTTAACAGGGGAAGAGGTTTTAGGAAACAGAGAGCGTGCATCCATTACTTATGAGAACCTCTGGCAGGATGTGACCGTCGGAACAAAGATTCTGATTGATGACGGACTGATCGGGATGCAGGTGGATAAGATTGAAAATAAAGAGATTTACTGTACTGTTTTAAATGATGGAGCGGTATCAAACCACAAGGGAATCAATGTACCGGGCATCCATTTAGCAATGGAATATCTGAGCGAGAAAGACAGACAGGATATCCTGTTTGGGATCCAGGAGGATATGGACTTTGTGGCAGCATCCTTTGTGCGTTCCGCAGATGATGTATTAGAGATCCGCAGACTTTTAGATGAGAATGGCGGATGGAACATCAATATTATTGCAAAGATCGAAAACGGAGAAGGGGTGGAGAATATTGATTCCATTATCGAAGTTTCCGACGGCATTATGATCGCCCGCGGTGATATGGGTGTGGAGATCCCTTGTGAAGAAGTTCCGGTAATCCAGAAGATGATCATAAAGAAAGTTTATAAGGCAGGAAAACAGGTTATCACGGCAACACAGATGTTAGATTCCATGATGAAAAATCCAAGACCGACAAGAGCAGAGACCACAGATGTTGCCAATGCCATCTATGACGGAACAAGTGCCATTATGCTTTCGGGAGAAACGGCAGCAGGAGATTATCCGGTGGAGGCACTGCGGATGATGGTTCGTATTGCTGACCGTACCGAGCAGGATATTGATTATAAAAAGCGATTTTTCCGTTATGAAAAAGAAGAACAGCCGGATGTTACCGATGCAATCTGTCATGCAACCTGTACCACAGCGCATGACCTGAATGCAAAAGCAGTCATTACCGTTACGAAGTCAGGAAGATCGGCAAGGGCAATTTCAAGATATCGTCCGGCGTGTCCGATTATCGGCTGTACCATGGAAGAAAAGGTCAGCAGACAGATTAACCTTTCCTGGGGTGTCTATCCAATCGTAATTAAGGAAGAAAAAAATGTATTTGATTTATTCGCACATTCTATCGTAGGTGCAAAAGAACATGAATATTTAGAATCAGGAGATACGGTAGTCATTACCTCCGGTGTACCGATCGGAAAATCGGGAACAACGAATATGATGAAGGTAGATACCGTACACTAAGCGAGAGAGGAGCATGCAGATGGCAGTCAGTTATCCAAAAGGACTTTCAAAGTGCAGTAATGAGGAGATTTATCTTGCACTCTTAGAACATGTAAAAAAACTTGCAGCGCAAAAAGCAGGGAAAGATACAACAGAGAAAGAGAAGAAGAAATTATATTATATTTCTGCAGAGTTTCTGATTGGAAAACTCTTATCTAACAATCTGATCAATTTAGGGATTTATGAAGAAGTCCGAAAGGAATTAGAGGATGCGGGAAAATCCCTGTCCGAGATTGAAGAATTAGAACCGGAACCGTCACTTGGCAATGGTGGTTTAGGAAGACTGGCAGCCTGTTTTTTGGATTCCATCGCAACGCTGGGACTGAATGGCGACGGTGTAGGTCTGAACTATCATTACGGACTGTTTCGTCAGGTCTTTGAAAACAATGCACAAAAAGAACTTCCAAACCCATGGATAGAAAAGGAGAGCTGGCTGACAAAGACGGATAAGACGTATACGATCCCGTTTGGCGGTTTTTCGGTGCAGTCACGGATGTATGATATTGATGTGACCGGTTATGACAACCGTACCAATAAACTGCATCTGTTTGACATTGAATCCGTGGATGAGGACATTGTAAAAGAAGGGATTTCTTTTGATAAGACGGATATTAAAAAGAATCTGACGCTCTTTTTATATCCGGATGACAGTGATGATGACGGACGTATCCTGCGTGTGTATCAGCAGTATTTTATGGTGAGCAATGCGGCAAGACTGATCTTAGACGAGGCAAAAGAGCGTGGATCAGATATCTATGATCTGGCGGATTATGCCGTGATCCAGATCAACGACACACATCCGACCATGGTGATCCCGGAGCTGGTACGGCTTTTGATGGAAGAAGGTCTTTTGATAGATGAGGCAATCGACATTGTCCGAAAGACCTGCGCGTATACGAATCATACGATTTTAGCAGAGGCATTGGAAAAATGGCCGATCGGATATTTAGAGAGGGCAGTACCACAGCTGATGCCGATCATCCGCCAGTTGGATAACCGTATCCGTAAAGAAGTCCGTGATGAAAGTACCTATATTATTCAGGATGGACTGGTACACATGGCGAATCTGGATATCCACTATGGGTTCAGTGTCAATGGTGTGGCATACCTGCATACGGAAATTTTAAAGAACAGTGAGTTGAAAAACTTTTATCAGCTTTATCCGGAAAAATTCAATAATAAGACCAATGGAATCACGTTCCGCAGATGGCTGCTGCATGCCAATCCGAAGCTGACCGAACTGATTACAGAGCTTATCGGAGATGGCTTTAAAAAAGATGCAACAGAATTAGAAAAACTGGCACAGTTTGCAGAAGATGAGACAGTCTTAAAGAGGATTTTAGAAGTAAAGCAATCTGCAAAATGCGAGTTGAAAGATTACTTGAAGCGAACACAGGATATGGAGTTAGACGAACATTCTGTTTTTGATATTCAGATCAAACGTCTGCATGAATATAAGAGACAGCAGATGAACGCGCTCTATGTGATCCACAAATATTTTGACATCAAATCGGGGAATCTTCCAAAGAGACCGATTACTGTGATCTTTGGGGCAAAAGCAGCACCGGCATATATCATCGCGAAAGATATTATTCATCTGATTTTATGTTTGCAGGAACTGATTGCAAATGATCCACAGGTGTCACCGTATCTGAAGGTAGTGATGGTAGAAAACTACAATGTGACGGCGGCAGAAAAGCTGATTCCGGCATGTGACATTGATGAACAGATTTCACTTGCTTCTAAAGAGGCATCGGGAACCGGAAACATGAAGTTTATGTTGAACGGAGCGGTTACCATCGGAACGATGGATGGAGCAAATGTGGAGATTGCACAGTTAGTCGGCGAGGACAATATCTATATTTTTGGAGAATCTTCTGAGACTGTGATGGAGCACTATGCAAAAGCAGATTATGTGTCAAAAGATTATTATGAAAAAGATGAGGATATCCGGCGGGCGGTGGACTTTATTGTCAGTGATGAATTAAAGCGTATCGGCAATGCGGAGTATTTAGAACGTCTGCATCACGAACTGATTTCTAAGGACTGGTTTATGACACTGTTAGACTGGAGAGATTATATGGAGACAAAAGAGCGGATGTTTGCTGATTACGAGAAGCGTTCGGAGTGGGCAAAGAAAATGCTTATCAATATCAGTCAGGCGGGATTTTTCTCCTCGGACAGAACGATTGCGCAGTACAATGAGGATATCTGGAAGCTGTAGAGGAAGTTCAGATTGCTCTTTTCATTTTGAGGTAAACTTGATATACTGGTATCAATGTCGTATTTAGATATTTCGAATAGAAAGAATAGGGAATACGATGGAAAATAAGAGAGAATCTGGAGAAGCAGAATGAAATTTCAAAAATATATGGCAGTTGGTATCTTAGGTCTGACCATGGCATTGGGATTTAGCGGATGTCAGAGTGAGAACCAGAAGAATCAGAATGCCTATCGTAAGATTGGAATTAACAGTATGGCAGAGGGCGATTATGATAAGGCGGTCAAATCCTTTCAGAAAGCCTTAGATACGTCATTAGGAAAAATCGGTGCCGAGGAGATAGACATCTGTTATTATAAGGCAGCTGCCCAGTTTGCAAAAAAAGATTATGACGGTGCGATCGAAACTTATACGTCACTGATTGATTATGATAAGGAAAATGCGAATGCATACTATCTGCGTGGAAGTGTCTATTTAGATACAGATAAAAAAGACAAGGCATTCAAAGATTATAAGAATGCGGTCAAATATGCAGGAAGAGAGTATGAGATTTACGAGGGCATTTACGAGAATCTGACCAATAAAGGTGAAACAGAGGAAGCGAAGAACTATTTGAAAAAAGCACTGGACATCAAGCCAAAGGATGGTGCAGATTATGCGGAGCAGGGACATGTGTACTATCTCTTAGAAGATTATACACAGGCAAAGAGCAGTCTGGACCGGGCAATTGATAAGGATGATAAGACAGCACTGCTGTATTTAGCAGAGGTCTATAATGCAACGGATCAACAGGAACAGGGGCAGGCACTTTTAGAAAGCTATGTCAAAGAAAACGCAAAAGACAGTGAAGCGTTGAATACCTTAGGCATGATGCAGATGAAAGACGGTAATTACGAGGATGCTTTAAAATATTTTCAGATGGGCTTGAAAAATAAGGATGCCGTGAACAAACAGGAACTGATGAAAAATGAGATTGCCGCCTATGAGTACAGCGGTGATTTTGAGTCGGCAAAAAAGACGATGCAAGCCTATATCAAAGAATATAAAAGTGACGAAGAGGCAGTCCGGGAATACACATTTTTAAAGACCAGATAGGAGAAAAGCATGCCGCTTTATGAAGTAGAACAGGAGACAGAGCGTGTCATTTTAGTAGGTGTTTCACAGCAGGACGGCGACGATGCCGAGGATTCGGTAGCAGAGTTGGCAGAACTGGTGGAGACTGCCGGTGCAGTCGTTGTGGGAACACTGATCCAAAAGAGAGAGAATATCCATCCGGGGACCTATGTGGGGACCGGAAAGGTATTTGAATTAGAAGAACTGATAGAACAGACCGGTGCAACCGGAATTGTCTGTGACGATGAGTTATCACCGGCACAGTTGAAAAATTTAGAAGAAGCATTAAAGACAAAGGTCATGGACCGGACGCTGATCATTTTAGATATTTTTGCGGCAAGGGCTTCTACCAGCGAAGGAAAGATACAGGTAGAGTTAGCACAGCTGAAATACCGTTTAAGCCGTCTGAGCGGATTGGGACGTTCTCTGTCACGATTGGGTGGCGGGATTGGTACGAGAGGTCCCGGTGAGAAAAAATTAGAGATGGACAGGCGGTTGATCAACAGCCGTGTGGCACAGCTGAACAGGGAATTAAAAGAGGTGCAAAGGCATCGTGAGGTCAACAGACAGCAGCGGAAGCGAAGCGGGATACCGGTGGTGGCAGTGGTCGGTTATACCAATGCAGGAAAATCCACACTGTTAAATCATTTAACGAATGCAGAAGTTTTAGAAGAGGATAAGCTGTTTGCGACCTTAGATCCGACAACGAGGATTTTAGAACTGACCAACAATCAGAAAGTGCTGATGACAGATACGGTAGGATTTATCCGCAAACTGCCGCATCACTTAATTGATGCTTTCCGGAGTACCTTAGAGGAGGCAAAGTATGCAGATATCATTTTGCATGTGGTAGATGCCTCAAATCCGCAGATGGATAAACAGATGTATATCGTATATGATACCCTGCGGAATTTAGAAGTAGAGGGCAAAAAGATCATTACGGCGTTTAATAAAACAGACCGTATCGGGCAGCCGGAACCGCTGCATGATTTTCGTGCGGAGCGGACTGTTCATATTTCCGCAAAATACGGAGACGGTTTAGAGGATTTAAAAAATATCTTAGAAGAAATTTTACGCGAAGAAAAAGATTTTTTAGAGTGCACGATACCATATCGGGATGCCGGAGTCATCCAGAAGATCCGCGAAAAGGGCGAGCTTTTAAGCGAAGAATACCGGGAAGACGGCATTTTTGTGCGTGCCTGGGTACCAAAAGAGTTTCACTATATGTAGAAAGTTCAACAAAAAATGAACACTACATATAGTGCTTTTTTATATTGACTTCAAAAATGCGATTTGATAGAATAGACGTACACGATTTGAAAAGCGTATCTTGTGAACAGATATGGAGGGTGATGGAATAATGTTCAAAGTAGTGAAAAGAGACGGGGAGACCGATGACTTTAATCTGGCAAAAATTCGTGGAGCGATAGAGAAAGCGTTCAAAGCAACGGGCAAGGAATATACAGATGATATCATAGAACTGTTAGGGCTTCGGGTCACTGCAGATTTTCAGTCTAAGATTGAAGAGGGAGTTGTCCATGTAGAGGATATCCAGGACAGCGTTGAGACCGTGTTAGAGCAGGCGGGTTATACAGATGTTGCAAAGGCATACATTTTATACCGCAAGCAGCGTGAAAAAATGAGAAATATGAAGTCTACAATTTTAAATTATAAGGAAATTGTAGACAGCTATGTAAAGGTAGAGGACTGGCGTGTCAAAGAGAATTCTACCGTTACATATTCCGTAGGAGGCTTGATTTTAAGTAACTCCGGAGCGGTTACAGCCAATTACTGGCTTTCAGAGATTTATGATGAGGAGATCGCAAATGCACACCGCAACTGTGACATCCATATTCATGATCTGTCCATGCTGACCGGTTACTGTGCAGGCTGGTCTTTAAAACAGTTGATCCAGGAAGGTCTTGGTGGAATTCCGGGTAAGATCACTTCTTCTCCGGCAAAACATCTTTCCGTACTGTGTAACCAGATGGTGAACTTCCTTGGGATTATGCAGAATGAGTGGGCAGGAGCACAGGCATTTTCTTCCTTTGATACCTACCTTGCACCATTTGTCAAAGTGGACAACTTATCCTATGAGGAAGTAAAAAAATGCATTGAGTCATTCATCTATGGTGTAAATACACCAAGCCGCTGGGGGACACAGTCACCGTTTTCCAATATTACTTTAGACTGGACCGTTCCAAACGATTTAGCAGAACTTCCTGCGATCGTTGGTGGCAAAGAAATGGACTTTAAGTACAAAGACTGTAAAAAAGAAATGGATATGGTCAACAAGGCATTCATTGAAACCATGATCGAAGGAGATGCGAACGGAAGAGGATTCCAGTATCCGATACCGACCTACTCTATTACGAGTGATTTTGACTGGTCTGATACAGAGAACAACCGTCTTTTGTTTGAAATGACATCGAAGTACGGAACACCGTATTTTTCAAACTATATCAACAGTGATATGGAGCCGAGTGATGTGCGTTCCATGTGCTGTCGTCTGCGTCTGGATCTGCGTGAACTGCGGAAAAAATCGGGTGGTTTCTTCGGTTCCGGCGAGAGTACAGGTTCTGTAGGTGTAGTAACGATCAATCTACCGAGAATTGCATATCTGTCTAAGAATGAAAAAGAATTCTATCACAGATTAGATTATATGATGGATATTTCGGCACGTTCTTTGAAGATTAAAAGAGGCGTTATTTCGAAGCTGTTAGATGAGGGACTTTATCCGTATACCAAGCGTTATCTTGGAACCTTTGATAACCACTTCTCAACGATTGGGCTGATCGGTATGAACGAAGTGGGACTGAATGCAAAATGGCTTGGCGAGGACTTAACACACGAGAAAACACAGGAGTTTGCCAAAGATGTTTTAAATCATATGCGTGAGCGTCTGAGTGACTATCAGGAGGCGTATGGTGATTTATACAACTTAGAAGCAACACCGGCAGAATCCACAACATACCGTTTGGCAAAATATGATAAAAAGCAATATCCTGGCATTATTACGGCAGGACGTGAGGGCGAAACACCGTATTACACGAACAGCTCTCATCTTCCGGTAGGCTATACCTCAGATATTTTTGAGGCATTGGATATTCAGGATGAGCTTCAGACCTTATATACCTCAGGAACTGTATTCCATGCATTCCTTGGAGAAAAACTTCCGGATTGGAAAGCGGCAGCAACGCTGGTACGAAAGATCGCACAGAACTACAAACTGCCGTATTATACGATTTCTCCAACCTATTCGATCTGCAAAGAGCATGGTTATATTGCAGGCGAGCATTTTACCTGTCCTCACTGTGGAAAAGAAGCAGAGGTTTACAGCCGGATCACCGGTTATTACCGTCCGGTCCAGAACTGGAATGATGGAAAGACACAGGAATACAAAGATCGTAAATTATATGAGATCAGTCCTTCTAAATTAAGTGAAGTCAAGACAAATATTGTTACGATTTCAAAGGACGAGGTCAAAGTGGAGCCGACCGATAACATCCGCTATCTGTTTACAACCAAGACCTGTCCGAACTGTGCAGCAGCAAAAGAAATTCTGGGCGAAGAAAATTATGTGCTGATCGACGCAGAGGAAAATCAGGAACTGGTTGAAAAATATGGTGTTATGCAGGCACCAACGCTTGTCGTAGTAGAAAATAACAGGGCAAAAAAATACGTCAATGCGTCAAATATCAAAAAGTATGTAGAAACAAAATAATCTCCAATATGCAGAAAAAAGATTGAAATAGAACGGAATGCCGCAGCAAGCGATAGGTTGTTGCGGCATTTAAAAATACAAAAAAACTATTGACAAAATACGCCAGAGTCAGTATAATAGCATTTGTGTTTAACACTTATGCGCGAGTGGCTCAGTTGGTGGAGCACGACCTTGCCAAGGTCGGGGCCGCGGGTTCGAGTCCCGTCTCGCGCTCTTTTTTATTTTTAGTTAAACCCCTGCAGCATGAGACTTTGCAGGGGTTTTTCTTTGTGTAAAAGGAACTACATGATTGAGTGACCGAGAGTGACTGTCATCCGATAATGAGATTGTTTTAAGCAATTCTTGCATAAGACATCTCCCCATCCTATAAACTTTACTAAGAATAAGTTTCGTGGTTCGTATGAAAATAAAAAAAATCAGAAAAAAGAAAGCAGCATCCGTGATCGCAGCGGCACTGGTTCTCTTTTTGGCAGGAAACGGAGCAGCGTCTTTGACGCATCAATGTCTGAGTAATTTTTCTCCTAAAAAAGAACAGGTGGAAAACTGGGGACTTGGATTCGGGACGGAAGGTACGCAGCCAAGTGGAAATGCGACACCGGAGGAACTCAAAGAATACGATGCACATTATATCGGAGATGCAAAAAAGAAGGTATTGTACCTGACGTTTGACTGCGGCTATGAGAACGGCAATACGGAAAATATCATGGCGGCATTGAAAAAACACAATGCACCGGCAACCTTTTTTGTGGTGGGGAATTTCTTAGAGACGAGTCCGGATCTGGTAAAAAAGATGGTAAAGGAAGGCTACACGGTAGGAAACCATACCTATCATCATCCGGATATGTCCTCCATTTCGGATAAGGCATCTTTTCAGAAGGAATTAGAGGGAGTGTCAAACTTATATAAGGAAATTACCGGAAAGGAAATGACGAAATACTACCGCCCGCCACAGGGAAAATACAGTACGGAAAACTTGAAGATGGCAAAAGAATTAGGTTATCAGACCTATTTCTGGAGCCTTGCCTACGTAGACTGGAATGTGGATGCACAGCCGACAAAGGAAGAAGCATTTAACAAACTGCTTCCAAGAGTCCATCCGGGTGCGATCGTACTGCTGCATAATACATCTAAGACAAATGGGGAAATACTCGATGAACTGCTGACAAAGTGGGAAGAGATGGGATATACATTCAAACCGCTTTCAGAATTAAAATAAAGAGTCATATTTTAACAGGTGGAAGCATAATCTATAGTAATGAAAAAATGAGGAGGTTCCATTGAGTTCAAAAACAAAAATCGTAGTATTCCACATGAAAGAATTGATCTATACGGCAATATTTGTGGGATTGGCAATTCTTTTTATCATACTGATGGTATGTATGTTTGATAAAAAAGGAGATGACAAAAAGACAAAAGAAACCATGAAATATCAGGCAGGAGTCTATACCTCCTCAATCTTATTTAACGACAATGTGTTGGATGTTGAGGTGGCAGTAGATGAAAAAAAGATTAAATCCATTTCGCTGGTTAATCTGGATGAATCGACGGCAACCATGTATCCCTTAGTAGAACCGGCATTGGAGAGTCTGTCCGAGCAGATCTATAAGAAACAGTCGCTGGAAAACATTACATATAGCGAGGAAAATCAATACACCAGTATGGTCTTAATCAATGCCATAGAGGATGCATTAGACAAAGCGGAAGTAAAAAAGTAGCGGAATCACTACCAAAGAAGTCAGTATAATAGAAGCATGATTATAAAAATATGAATGACGATTCATGCAAGATAATCAGTACAGAATAAAGAACCCCCACGGAGATTGTATACAACAGATCCGTGGGGGTTTTGTGCATTTGAAAAAACAGAAATCCTACTCTGCCTGCACTAAGGAATTCTGGTAATCTGCAAGAGCAGAAGCATCCACTTCAATCGTCTCAGCAGTCTTATTAGAAGCCTGTCTCTGATAAATGGAATAACCACCCCAGCCGATGATAGCGGCACACAGGGCAACTGCGCATACACGGATGGTGGCGAGTTTAGTTTTTTCTTTTTGCATGTCTTTTTTACGGTTTGCCTTAGCGGCTTTATTACGATCTACTTTTTCCTGGCTCATAGTATGAAAAACTCCTTAATAGAAATATTTTTTTGTATTATAGCACATTTTTATGCAAAAGAGCAAAAAAATAAAAAAGATAGCAAAAGTGCGGTTGCAAGCATAGGAAAAATGGGATAAAATCAATAGTGAATAAGTAGCAGAGGAGAACATTTATGAGCAGAGCAGACCGTATATTTATAGATATGTGTAAAGATATTTTGGAGAACGGTGTCAGTACAGAAGGCGAAAAAGTCCGCCCGCACTGGGAAGACGGAAGCAGTGCCTACACCATTAAAAAATTCGGAGTCGTCAACAGGTACGATTTATCCGAAGAATTTCCGGCAATTACACTTAGAAAGACAGCCATTAAGAGCTGCACGGACGAAATGCTCTGGATCTGGCAGAAGAAGTCTAATAATATCAAAGATTTAAACAGTCATATCTGGGATGAATGGGCAGATGAGAATGGGTCTATCGGAAAAGCCTATGGCTATCAGTTAGGAGTCAAACATCAGTATAAAGAAGGTATGATGGATCAGGTAGACCGCGTCATTTACGACTTAAAAAACAATCCATTCAGCAGACGGATTATGACAAATATCTATGTACATCAGGATTTGCACGAGATGAACCTCTATCCATGTGCATACAGCATGACCTTTAATGTGACACAGAAAAAAGGAGAAGATCGCCTGACTTTAAATGCAATTTTAAATCAGCGTTCACAGGACATTTTAACGGCGAATAACTGGAATGTCTGCCAATATGCAGTGCTGGTTCATATGCTGGCACAGGTCTGTGACATGAATGTCGGGGAACTGGTACACGTCATAGCAGATGCGCATATTTATGACCGCCATATACCGTTAGTCGAGGAGCTGATCCAAAGACCGGTTCATGATGCACCAAAATTCGCATTAAATCCTGAGATTAAAGACTTCTATGATTTTACACCGGAGGATGTGACTGTGACAGATTATGTGACAGGTCCTCAGATAAAAAATATTCCGGTAGCAGTATAATTGCCGCCAAAAAGGAGAAAACACCATGAATTTAATTGCAGCAGTAGATAAGAACTGGGCAATCGGACTTAAAAACAAATTGTTAGTAAGCATTCCGGCAGATATGAAGTTTTTCAGGGAAACGACCACAGGTAAGGTAGTCGTCATGGGAAGAAAGACCTTAGAGAGCTTTCCAAATCAGAGACCGTTAAAAAACAGGGTTAATATCGTACTGACAAAAGACGAGACATATCAGGTTAAGGATGCCGTGGTAGTCCATGATATGGAGCAGTTAAGAGAGGAACTTGCAAAATATCCGTCAGAGGATATTTATGTGATCGGTGGAGAGAGCATCTATCGCCAGCTTGTCGATGAGTGTGATGTTGCACATATCACAAAAATAGATTATGCATACGAGGCAGATGCATATTTTCCAAATCTGGATGAAAAGGCAGAGTGGGAAATCACGGCAGACAGCGAGGAGCAGACCTATTTTGATTTAGAGTATCAGTTCCTGAAATATGAAAAGAAGTCATGCTAGAGAATTTTATATACAGCGTTAATGTCACATTCCCGATTTTTCTGGTTATGGTTTTAGGCTGGTTTTTACGGCAAAGGGGAATGTTTAATGAGAATTTTATTAATATAGCAAATAAGTTTAATTTTACGGTGACACTGCCCTTTATGGTATTTCGTGATATTTCGGCGGTGGATATCCGTAAGGTCTTTGATGCTGAATATGTGCTGTTTTGTGCGGTGGCAACATCGGTATGCTTTTGGGGCATCTGGGCAGCAGCCAGATTTTTGATGAAAGATAAGAGTATGACGGGAGCGTTTGTGCAGGCATCATTTCGCAGCAGTGCGGCAGTCATGGGATTGGCGTTTATTTCAAATCTGTATGGTCCGTCTGCGATGGGACCTCTGATGATTATCGGAGCAGTACCCCTTTATAATATCTATTCCGTCTTAGTGCTCACCTTTGAAACAGAGGGAGAAGAACAGGACCGGGATACGGGAAAATTAAAAGAAGCATGTGTAAACATCTTAAAAAATCCGATCATTTTATCTATTGCATTGGGATTAGCAGCATCCCTGCTGCGTCTGGATTTTCCGGTACTGATCGATAAGACAATCAATAATGTGGCATCAATGGCAACACCGCTGGCATTGATCACTTTAGGAGCAGGCTTTGAAGGAAAGAAGGCACTTGCAAAGATCAAACCGACATTAGTGGCAGCCTTTATCAAGTTAGTGGCGCAGGCAGCCGTGTTCATACCGGTAGCCATCCACTTTGGATTTACGGGAGAGAAACTGATCGCCATTATGGTCATGTTAGCGGCGCCGGCAACGCCAAGCTGTTATATCATGGCAAAGAGCATGAAAAATGATGATGTGCTGACCGCAAGTATCATCGTGGTCACAACCCTGCTTGCGGCATTTACGCTGACCGGGTGGATATTTATATTGAGAACAATGGGGTATATCTAACGAGTTATGGAAGCAGGAGGAAGTATGGATATTACAGGAAGAAAATTATTTGTAAAAGCATTACAGGAAGAGGGCGTAGAGACGATTTTCGGCTATCCGGGCGGAATGGTTACAGACCTCTTTGATGAATTATATAAACAGGATGGCATTGAGGTGGTACTGCCAAGACATGAGCAGGGCTTACTGCATGAGGCGGAAGGATATGCCAAGGCAACCGGAAAAGTCGGTGTCTGTCTTGTAACAAGCGGACCGGGAGCAACGAATATTATTACCGGATTAGCAGATGCACATTATGACAATATACCGTTAGTCTGTTTTACCGGACAGGTTCCGTTAAATCTGATCGGAAACGACGCTTTTCAGGAAGTGGATATCGTTGGAATGACAAGAAGCATTACTAAATACGGCGTGACGGTTCGTGACCGTAAAGATTTAGGACGCATTATTAAAATGGCATTTCACATTGCAACGACAGGCAATCCGGGACCGGTTTTAATCGATATTCCAAAGGATATACAGGTGGCATCCGGCCCGGCAGTCTATCCGGACAAAGTAGAGATTCGCGGATATAAGCCAAGCACCGGTGTACATATCGGTCAGTTGAAAAAAGGCTACAAATTATTAAAGGCTGCAAAAAAACCGCTGTTTTTAATCGGAGGCGGTGTCAATGCGGCAAAAGCCAATAAAGAACTGTTAGAGCTGGTGGAACGCACGAAAATTCCGGTAGTTACTACCGTGATGGGAAAAGGAGCAATTCCGACCGATCATCCGTATTATATCGGAAACAGCGGTATGCATGGACGATATGCAGCAAATCTTGCAGTCAGTGAGTGCGATGTACTTTTTTCCATCGGAACCCGTTTTAATGACAGGATCACCGGAGATCTGAACGAGTTTGCACCAAATGCAAAAATTGTCCATGTCGATATTGATACGGCATCCATTTCGAGAAACGTCGTGGTAGATGTACCGATCGTAGCAGACGCAAAACTTGCAATCCAAAGACTCTTAGAGTGGGCAGAACCGCAAAAGACGGAGAAATGGAGAGCCTGCATTGCACAGTGGGAAGAAGAAAATCCGTTACAGATGCGAAGAGACCGTGGACTGACCCCACAGATGATCATGGAAGGCATCAATCAGGAATTTGATGAAGGAATCATTGTTACGGATGTAGGACAGCATCAGATGTGGGCAACCCAGTATATTGACTTAAACGAGAAAAAGCGTTTTATTACCTCCGGCGGACTTGGTACGATGGGCTTTGGCTTTCCGGCAGCCATCGGAGCAAAGATCGGATGTCCGGATAAAGAGGTGATCTGTATTACCGGTGACGGTGGATTTCAGATGAATATTCAGGAATTTGCAACCGCAATGTGTCAGGAGACGAATATTATTATCTGTGTGTTGAATAATTATTATCTGGGAATGGTACGTCAGATACAACAGCTTTTTTATGGAAAACGCTATGAGGCAACCTGCCTGAAGCGAAGAAAGGCATGTCCGCCGCGCTGCAAAGGACCGGGAGCGGACTGTCCGCCATACGAGCCGGATTTTGTAAAATTAGCAGAGAGCTACGGGGCATCCGGAAAGAGAATTGAAAAGGAAGAAGAGATTCTGCCGGCATTGCAGTGGGCGAGAGAGCAGCAGACACCGGTGGTACTTGAATTTATGATAGCAACTGAGGAGATTGTGCTTCCGATGGTAAAGAGCGGCAATCCGATGAGTGAAATGATCTTGAAATAGGAGGAAAGAGATGGAACGAGACATGAAGAACCGCTGGATCGCATTATATGTGGAAAACCAGGTCGGTGTGTTAGCAAAAGTGTCCGGACTTTTCTCCGGAAAATCATATAATCTGCAAAGTCTGACGGTAGGTACGACAGAGGACGAGACGATTTCCCGTATGACCATCTGCGTAACCAGTGACGATATTACGTTTGAGCAGATCAAAAAACAGTTGAACCGTATGGTGGAGGTCATTAAAGTGATCGACCTTACGAATATCCCGATCCATATGAAGGAGATCCTGTTTGCAAAAGTAAAAAGATGTACGGCAGAGGAAAAAGCGGAGGTCTTTCAGATCGCACAGGTATTTCAGGTACAGGTAGCAGATATCGGAAAGGACAGTGTCCTTTTAGAGTGTAAGCTGTCAGAAAGACGCAATAATGAACTGATCGCACTGTTAAAGTCAAAGTTCAAACAGATAGAAGTCGTACGGGGCGGTGCAGTTGCGATTGAATCCATAAGTACATCCTGCAGATAAAATAGGAGAGGAAATGGTTGGATGAGAAAAAGTAATTTTGAAGCTGATACAAATATGACAGATATGGTCTGCGATTTTTTGATCGGGATTGCTGTGGTCATATTGAGTTATCTGTTTTTTGGCAGAAGTGGGGAGTTTTCCCGCTTTTTCTGTTATGGTTTTGCATTTTCCGTTATTTTTATCTTAGAAAAAAAGGACGCAGGCTTGTATGACAGGACAAGATTTTTCTATATAGACAGAACCATTAAAAAAGTGACGTTTTCGTGGATGGTTGCCGGGGGTATTTTGCTTCTTTGCATACTTCCGAGCGGAGAAATAAAGCAGGACAGAAAAGCCTTGATCTTCTGTGCGATACTGTTCTACATCCTGTTTGTGATGATCGCATTGGCAAGGAGGATGCAGAGTCAGAACCGTAACCAGACAAGAACGCTTTTAGTCGGAAACTGTGAGGAATATGAAAAATTTCGTCATTTTTTAAAAAAGACAAATCTGAATCTGAATATCGTCGGATATGTTGGCGATGGAGAAGAGCCGGAATATGTAGGCACCATGGAGAATTTAGAAGAACTGATCCGTGAGTATGCGGTGGAGCAGGTGTTTTTCATGCAGAATATCAAAAATCAGGATTACAGAGGACAGATCGCGCTCTGTTCCCGTATGGGTGTCAGTGCAAGTATCGTCATGGATCTGTACCAGTCAAATTATGGTGACAGCTATGTCAATGCACTCGGAACTTATCCGGTAATTACATACCATACCGTAACACTCAATGTATATAAACGCAGTATTAAGAGAAGTATGGATATCATCGGAAGTCTGGTGGGGATCATTTTAAGTTCTCCGATTATGTTAATTGCTGCGATCGCAATTAAGTTAGACTCTCCGGGACCTGTTATTTTTAAGCAGACACGCGTGGGCAAGAACGGAAGACATTTTACAATCTATAAGTTCAGGACCATGTGTCAGGATGCAGAAAAGAAAAAGGCAGAACTGCAAAAAGAGAATGAAGTGAAGAGTGATCTGATGTTTAAGATGGAAAATGATCCGAGGATCACGAAAGTAGGAGCATTTTTAAGAAAGACCAGTATTGATGAACTGCCACAGTTTTTTAATATCCTTTTAGGAGATATGAGCCTGGTGGGAACACGTCCGCCGACATTAGACGAGGTGCAGAAATATCGTGCGGATCACTGGCGCAGGATCAGTATTAAACCGGGACTGACCGGAATGTGGCAGGTCAGTGGAAGAAGTCAGATCACATCATTTGATGAGATTGTAAAGCTGGATGTCAGCTATATTGATGAGTGGAGCTTAGGACTGGATATCAAGATTTTGATCAAGACAGTCTTTGTGGTACTGAAAAGAAAAGGTGCTTATTAAGAGCAGAAGGAGGCAATGATGGGGAAAAAAGCGGTAGAGCTGTATCGCTGTAAGAATCAGCATGTTACAGACGCATATGATAAGGCGGTATTTAATATTTGTCTGCAAAGAGAAAAAAACGGCTATAAATCCTTCCATTTATGCGGATGTGAGCCGGGAGTAGGTACGACCTCCGTGGTAATGGAGCTTGCAATCTCATTATCCTGTGCAGGCTGGAAAACCGTGATCTTAGACGGAGACTTACGAAAAGGAAATAATTACAAACGTCTGAATGCAGATAATAAAAAAGGATTGGCAGATTATGTCCGGGGAGATATTGGAAAAAAAGATATGATATATAAGACGAACTGGCCACTGTTAGACTATATCCCATGTGGAACTATCAACGGAGAGAATCCGCTGCATCTTTTATATGCATCTAAAATGGCAGAAGTCATGGAAATATTAGAAAAGAAATATGACTTTGTACTCATTGATGTACCGTCTGTCAACAGCTCCGTAGATGCAAATATTTTTGCCGTAAAGTCGGATGCAACGATCATGGTTACGGCAATGGACGGTTCTTCTAAAAAATGTTTAGAAGATGCCTATGAGGAACTGATCGCAAACAGTGCAAATGTTGTCGGAGTGATCGAAAATAAGATCAGTATGGAAGAATACAAACGTTATCTGAAGGATTATGACTATTTTGACAAGAAGAAGTTCGTAAAGAACCGAAAGGAGAAATATGAGGCAGATTAAGAAGATCATTGGAGGAATGTTGTGCTGTGTACTGATCACGGGATTGTTTTCTGTGCCGGTTGATGCAAGTAAGAAAAAAGCTGCAACAACAGATACGGAAACAACAGAAACGGATACGACAAAGCAGGATGACAAGGACAAGAAAGAGACAAGCACAACTACAACGCGTGTAACAAGCAGTGCAAAACCAAAAGACGGTGAGATTTCTAAGGTGATCGTTGAGTCCTATGAGATTGAGGGAGATACTTCACCGGGAGATGAGTTTACCATTAAGGTAACGATACAGAATACCAGCAGCCAGTTTGATGCAAAGGATATCGTTGGATTTATGTATTTCCCAAACGGTGGTCTTTATATCCAGAACGGTGAGGCAAATGAGAAGTTCTGTGCCGTTCTTGCACCGGGAGAAACCACGGTATTAGAGTACAAATTAGGCGTGGCAGAGACTTGTTTAGATGACACGGCGTTGATCGAATTAGATATTGACTATTTCAGTAATAATAATGCCAATGTAACGAATGCCAACTTCACACCGGCAATTGTACAGAGCGGTGATCTGTCTATAGATCTCTTGTCTGTAGCAAAAAGTGTGGAAAATGGTACGAAGCTGTTAGTCAGCACCCGGTATGAGAACAAAGGGGAAAAAGACATTAAAAAAGTCATCATGCATGTGACCGGAAGTGTCAAGGGCGGAAAAGCCGATATCAAGTTTGACGAAATTGATGCAGGCAAGGTTCAGACAAAAGAAGGGTTTGTGGAGTTAGAAGGCTCCGGCATGCAGCAGATCAAAGTTTATTTTACCTATGAAGATTCCAAGGGCAACCATTATAAGACGAAAGAGCAGACTTTTAAGGTGGAGATTACCCAGAAGGGTGTCAAAGAGAGCAAGTCAAGGATCAAGAAATTTATTGATGAGATTAGCAATCCATTCTGCTTAACGATGATAGCGGCAGCAGTGGTGTGTCTTGTGATCGTATTGTTATTTGTACTGGATAAGAGCCACAAATCAAAGCTCAGTAAGCGGAAAAAGAGAAGAAAGGAAGATCGTGATGAATAATAAGCGTTTGATAGAAATTGATGTACGCAGATGTTTAAAGGCATTAAAAACACATCTGTCCTGGATCTTTATGTCGGCAATCCTGTTTCTTGCAATCGGAATCGTATTTGCACTTGCCACCGAAGAAAAACAGGATATGTATAAGGCGTCCTCCAGTGTGTACTGTATTACAGAGGGTGGAGATTATTCAACGACTTATGATAGTACCAAGCTGATGATGACCTATGCAGAGATCGGAAAGAGCCAGACGGTCTTAGAGAGAGCCAATCAGATCATGGGTAACCGTTATGAGAGCACACAGGATATTTTAGATTTAGTGGATATTGATTATGACGAGAGTGCAGTGATCGAATCCGCATTGCTCCGTGTGAATGCTGTCGGACCGGATAAAGATGAAGTGGTAGAGGTTGCAAATGCCGTAGCAGAAGCCTTTGTAATTGAGATGTCAAACATTACGGAGAACGGAGATGCAAGAATCTTAGACAAGGCAAAATTTGCAGAAAAAGAAGTAAATGCACAGAAGAATATTTTAAAAGTTGTCGCAATCTTTGCCATAGGAGGTGCCGTGCTCATGTGTATCTATCTGGTATTGAGAGAGATTTTCTCAAACAAGTTAGTAACGGTAAAAGACGGAACCCTCTATGGAAAGATCAATATCATTGGTGTCATACCGGATTTTAACAATACGGATGATTAAGGATTTAATTTAATGACCACTAATTCCGGTGGATTGTTAAAACGCGGAATGGAGGCATCTCCAAGTCCACGGCTTGAGATCAGGGTGGCATCACCGATGGTATATTCGCCTCCGGCATATTCCGGGAAGAATGTACCATCATTTCCAAAAATTCCGCCCCAGATTGGGAGTCGGACAATGCCGCCATGTGCGTGGCCGGAGAGGATCAGATCATAGTGATATGGTGCAATCTCTTTAAAGTTATCACTTCCATGATAAAGAAGAATGTCAAAATCTTTGTCAGAAGCGATCGGAAGGGAGTCGGTCAAGTACTGTGAAAAGTATTGTCTGCCATACAGAGTAATGGACTGACCGCCCTTTTTTAATTTTACCGAATCATTATCCAAGTCAGTGACACCGTATTTTTGAAAGAGAGCTAAAAGCTCCTGATACTGGGTTGCAGCAAGAGAGGTAAGCTCATGATTTCCGGTAACAAAATAGATCGGTGCAAGGTCTTTGATCCCTTTTAAAAGGTCTTCAACACTGCTGATGGAATCGTGGTCTTCATCTACGATATCACCGGTCAGTGCAATCATGTCCGGTTTGGCAGCTTTTATTTTTGAGATCAGTTCTGACTGGTTTTTGCCGAAATTTTTGCAGTGGAGGTCAGAAATCTGTACAATCGTGTAATCGGAAAATGCCGATGGGATTTTTTTATTATGATAATTGTAAGTTGTGACAGTCAAAGGAGTCTGCAGGCCGTGATAAATATAAACGGCAAGACACGCAAGCAGCACAAAAACAATGAGTGATATCATTCTGGATTTTACTTTCGATCTGGATTTTTTACTCATATGAAACCTCCTGAAAACTAGGTGTATCATATCATAGCTATGGTCAAAATACAAGGTGAGGGAAAACAATGAAAAAAAAGATATTATACATAGCAGAGGCCTTTGGCGGCGGTGTATTTACCTATTTTACGGAGCTGGCAAATGCAGTCGCCGAAGAATATGAAGTACTGATCGCTTATGCGAAAAGAGCAGAGACACCGGAAAATTTTGAACGTTTTTTCCGCTCAGATATCCGTTTCGTGGAGATTTTGCATTTTCAAAGAAGCGTGAATCCCCTGCAAGATTTTAAAGCCATGCAGGAAATCCGTCATTTAGTGCGGGAATATGACCCGGATATCATCCATCTTCATTCCTCTAAGGCAGGTTTTTGCGGAAGAATGGCGATTAACTGTAAAAAACACAGAGTCTATTATACACCGCATGGCTATGCTTTTTTAAAACAGGATGATTCTGCCCTCAAAAGAAAGATTTATTTTTTAGCAGAAAAGGTTCTCTCCATGAGCCATGCAAAGGTGATCGGTGTATCCAAAGGAGAATATGAGGAAGCATTAAAACTTACAAAAAATGCAATGTATATCAACAACGGAATTGATATTACAAAGATCCCAAAGAGCGGTAAAAAAGAATTTGACAGGGAGCATCCGGTCATCTGTACTTTAGGAAGGATCAGCTTTCCAAAGAATCCATCGATGTTTAACCGGATCGCAGAGTCATTTCCTGAATGGAAATTTATCTGGATCGGGGATGGAGATCTGCGGAGTGAATTGACCGCATCGAATATTGAGATCACCGGCTGGATGGACAGAGAGGAAGCCACAGAACAGCTTGCAAGAGCAGATGTTTTTCTGATCCCCTCCCTTTGGGAAGGACTTCCGGTGGCACTTTTAGAGGCAATGTATCAGGAAAAGCTCTGTATTGCCAGTCGTGTCATTGGAAACCGGGATGTGATGATCAATGGGGAAAATGGATTTTTAGCAGACTGTTATGAGGATTATGTACGGATCTTAAAGGACGTTTCAAGTGGTAAGATTCCGGTGGAAGAGATACAAAAAAGAGCAAAACAGGATGTGGTGGAGTCCTATAGCACCACGAAGATGTGTGGAGAATATTTGCGTGTTTACAGAGAGGATACGAAATGAGTCAGAGTTTGATCAGTGTAATTGTTCCGGTTTATAACGTCAAAGAATATCTGAATACCTGTGTGGAGAGTATTCTAAACCAGACCCATGAAAATTTAGAGGTTATTTTAGTGGATGACGGGTCTACCGATGGCAGCGGAGAAATCTGCGATTCTTATGCAAAGACCGATACCAGGGTACAGGTGCTGCATACCAAAAACGGCGGACAGGCGGCGGCTAGAAACCGTGGAATTGAGGTCTGCAAAGGAGAATATCTGACGTTTATAGACAGCGATGATTCCATGGAGCCGGAATTGATAGAAACGCTGTATCTTGCACAGAAAAAGAGCGGTGCGAATCTGGTATCCTGCCGCTGGAGAAATGTCTATGAAGATGGCAGAATCGAGAGAAGCAGTGGTCAGACCAACGGAAGTGTAACCGTTGGCAAAGAGGAAGCCTTAAGACGGATGCTTTATCAGATCGATACCGATGTCTGTGTCTGGGCAAAGCTGTATCAGAGAGATTTATTTAAGAGTCTGCGTTTTGAAGAGGGAAAAATCTATGAGGATTTTGCCATTATGTTTCCGATATTAGAACAGACCAAAAAGGTTACTTTTTTAGGCTATGACGGTTATTGCTATTTACAGCGGAGTGCCGGAACCATGCGGCAGAGTTTTCACCGAAAAAAAATGGCACTGATCGACTACGCGGAAGTCATGTATCGGCACATCAGTACAGTTTATCCAAAGCTGGCAGAAGCGGCGGCATACCGTGCGGTAAGAGCGGATTTTAACATCTATTTACAGATTCCGAGAACGGCAGAATACAAAGAGGAACGAAAAAGAGTCGAAAACTGCATCAAAAAGTACCGCAAAACCGTGTTAAGAGACCAGTATGCAGGCTTTGGAACCAAGGCACCATTGCTTTGTACCTTGATCAGTTTCGGACTGGTTTACCGGTTAAAGGATATGAAAAAATTAGGAAAGAGGCAGGGACAGATATGAAAAAGAGAATTGCACATATTGCAGGCGGCTTAACAACCGGTGGTGTAGAAGCTGTGATCTATAACTATTTTTCTAAAATAGACCGTAAGGACTATGAGCTGTATTATATTACCTATGATACACCCGATCCGGCGGTAAAAAAGAAATTTGAGGATATCGGATTTCATGTCTATGAGGTAACGAAAAAGAAGGAAAACCTTAAAAAGAGCTGCAAAGAGGTTTATACGATCTTAAAAGAGAACCACATTAATATTGTACATTCCCATATGACCTTAATGTCGTTTGTGACCTCTTTTTTAGGCAAACTCTGTGGAATTAAGGTGCGGATCGCTCATTCCCATTTAGCGTTATACCCGACAGGGATCAAGAAGCCGGTCTATGCATTTTTTAAGTTCTGCACCAGAGTGACTTCTACCGATTATATGGCATGCGGAAAAAAAGCAGGAGAATATCTCTACGGTAAGGCAAATATGAAAAACGGCAGAGTACGGATCATGAATAATGCCATTGATACTGAAAAATATGCATACAACGAAGAGATACGGAATAAGAAACGCGAGGAGCTTCAGATCGGTGACCGTTTTTGTATCGGACATGTCGGCAGATTTGCAGAGCAGAAAAATCATGCATATTTAATTGACATTTTTTATGAGGTTCATAAAAAGAAAGAGGATGCGGTTCTGCTTTTAGTCGGTGACGGGCCGTTACAGGAAGATGTAAAAGCCAGGGTACATCAGTATGGCTTAGACGATGCGGTTATTTTTGCAGGCTCAAGGGATGATGTGGGAGAACTGTATCAGGCAATGGATTTATTTGTACTTCCGTCTTTATTCGAAGGACTTGCACTGGTATTAGTTGAGACACAATGTGCCGGATTGAGGATTCTGGTATCGGATGCCGTAACAGATGAGATCAAGATGACAGACCGCATGGAATATCTTCCATTGCATGATAAAAAGGTATGGGTCAATAAGATCCTTTCTATGACAGAAGAGATCAAAGAAGAAAATCTTGCATTACGGAGCAGGGGAAGAGAAGAAGTAGCGAAAAGCGGTTATGATATTATGACCGAAGCAAAGAAGCTGGACCGGTTTTATGAAAAGAGACTGGAAGGACGGCGTTAGGAGAAGGATATGGCAGTTTACATCATTATGACAATTATATCGATGCTGTTTGCCGGCTATGCACAGAATGTTAAGGAAGTGGAAAGTCTGGATTCCACCTACCGGATTCTCGGTGTGATGGCATTTTTACCATTTGCTGTTGTGTCGGCACTCCGTTATCAGGTCGGAACAGACTGGCCGATCTATAATGATTATTTTCATTCAATCCCGGCAGGAGGCAAGAAATTTACGGAACCGTTGTTCAATCTGTTAAACCGTTTTCTGTATCATTTTACACAGAATTCATACATCTTGTTTGCCGTGGTAGCGGTACTTTTGCTGAGTTTTATGTTTTCGACCATTTTTCAGCAGTCAGAATATCTTCCGCTTAGTATTTTGATATTTGTTGTCAGTGGAGATTTCTTTAACTCACAGAACCAGATCCGTCAGATGCTCGCCACGGCAATCCTGTTGTATGCTTTAAAATATGTCTATGACAGAAACTGGAAGCACTATTTTTTACTGTTACTCATTGCAGCGGGAATCCATATCAGCGCATTGCTGTTTGTACCGGTATATTTTATCTATGGAAAAAGGGTCAATATCAAAAAGCAGATCATTGCCTACCTGATCCTTGGCATATCGGTGCCGATTTTAGGAAAACTGGTACTGCGTCTGATCTCTAAGACAAAGTACGGATGGTATATCGGTTCTATGTATGATACGAATAACTTCTATCTGATCGGATTTGTGTTTACACTCTTTTTCTTAGCGATTTTTTATTACTATGTATATTGTAATCCGGAGCATGATGTAAAGTATGAGTTTTATGTAAACCTTTACTATTTAGCGGCGGTAACGGTCCTGTTTTCTTCCGTAGTGCCGCAGGCAGATCGTCTGATGAAGCTGTTTGCATCTATTACCTGTTTAGCAGTTCCAAAGCTGGTATTCAGGGAAGAGGACCGCAATAAAAGGATTCTTTTGTATATGTTAGTAGTAGGGGCGTTTACGGTGAAATTAGTTTATGATGTGTACAGAAACGGCTGGTATGATGCAGTACCGTATCAGACGATTTTTTCGACGCTGTAAGGAAATAGAATTATGAATCAGAAATTTCGCAATTTTTTAAAAAATTTCATGCATGCACTATCCGCGAATGTCATCCGTCTGATGATTTCCGTAGTGATGACACTGGTACTTCCAAGGATTTTAGGAGTAGAGGAATACAGCTACTGGCAGTTATATCTGTTTTATGTGACGTATACGGCATATTCATCAATCGGCTGGTGTGAGGGTACTTATCTGAAATATGGTGGAATGGAATATGCCAAGTTAGACCGCAGCCGTATGGCAGGACAGTTCTGGGCATTGGCAGTCTTTCAGTTGATCTTCTGTACGGTTTTTGGTACGGCAGCTCATTTTTTGATCGACAATCCATATAAAAGTACGATTCTGATGCTGGCACTGGTATCTTCGATGTTTGATATCCTGCGTTATCTGCTGCAGAATATCCTTCAGACAACCGGACGCATCAAGGATTTTGCAAGGATCATGACTTTAGAAAGAATGTTGTTCTTTGTATTATCCGTTGGAGCATTGTTGTTAGGTTTCCGTAATTTCTATGTCCTGATCTTTATGGAGATCACGGGCAGGATTTTGTCCATGTGCTATGCGATGTATGTGTGCAGGGAGATCGTCTTTGCAAAATTAGACAGTTTTCATGAGATCACAAAGGAATCAAAAGAGATTATCGGTATCGGCTATAAGCTGTTAGCCGCTTCTTTTGCAAGTCAGCTGATCATAGGAATTGTCCGTTTTGCGATCGAGCAGAAGTGGGGAACGATCGTATTTGGAAAGGTTTCACTGACACTGAGCCTTTCGAATATGGTCATTACCTGTATCGGTGCGGTCAGCGTGGTACTGTTTCCGATGTTGAAAAAAATGAAGGAAGAGACCTTAGAGGAATTGTTTTTGACCATGCGAACGGTTCTGACGGTTCCGGTTTTAGCGGTGCTGATCTTTTACACACCGATGCGTTGGATCTTAGAGCTTTGGCTGCCGCAGTATCATGACAGCCTGCACTATCTCGCAGTGCTGTTCCCAATCTGTGTCTATGAGACACGTTCCGTTGCCCTGATCGACACCTATCTGAAGGCTTATCGGAAAGAAAAACTGATCCTTTTTAACAGTCTTGTGACAGTTGGTATCAGTGCATTGCTGTCCTGGATCACGGTATTTTTAATGGGAAGTCTGGATGCGGCAGTGATCAGCATTGTACTTTTGATGATGTTTAAAAATATTTTTTCCGAGAAAATGTTACTTCGAAGCAGCCTTCCTGTCAAAGTCTGGAAAGACAATCTTTTAGAGGTTGCATTGACCGGGATTTTTATTCTGGTGAACTGGAAGATTGGTGGCATTACTGCAATGCTGCTTTATACAGCGGCATATATCATCTATGTGTTACTGAAATCAAAAGATATTAAGCGGGAAATGAAAAATCTGAAAAAAATTGCAAGAGGATAACAGTTATGGAAAATGAGAAGAGAAATGCATCCATTGATATAACAAAATTTATACTGGCACTGATTGTTGTAATGCTGCACAGTGCAACGGAATGTCTTGGAACAGAGCATATGGCAGTCCGGGTGATCGAATACAGCGGACGTTTCGTTGTACAGTTCTTTCTGATGGTTTCCGGGTATTATTTTACGAAAATGTTAGTGGAAAAGGGAACCGGTTTTTTGAGATTTTTCGTGCGGATGATGAAGATTTATCTGCTTTGGTCAGCCGTTTACATTTCTCTTAGTTTTGCAGTGAATGTTCTATTAAATGGAGAGAATGCAGGCGAGGCAGTGCTTGGCTATGTAAAGAATTTTTTCTTTGTCGGAAGCTATTGGCATCTGTGGTATATGGTCGGATTGATCTATGCACTCTGTCTGACGGCACTATTTTATAAGATTGCAAAAGAGCGGGGCTTACAGATCTTACTGGGGATCAGTATCGTATTTTTTGTATTCGGAGCACTCTGCTATGCCTATACGCCGCTTATGGAGCGGATCACATGGCTTAGACCGTATCTGGATGCATCCTGGTTTTCCTCGTTTTCAGAGATTATGTGTCTGGGAATCCCATGTTTTATCTGGGGATATGCAGTGGTTTTATTCCAACAGAAAAATGCAATGAACCCGAAAAGGGATGGCAGATTACTGATCCTTTCGTTGATCTTATATACGGTAGAATTCTGGAGTATCGTAGGTCTGACCGGAAATACACATATACGAAGCTTACTCAGCACACATTTTGTTACATTTTTCCTGATGCTGGTATTATTAGAGCATCCGGCAAGTACATGGGAAAAACAGGGACTCTTGTGTAAGGACTATTCCACCTATCTGTATTTAGCCCATCCGCTTTTTATTGCGATCTTATCTGCCGGACAGGATATGATCGGCATTCAGCAGCCGGCAGCACTGTATGTTTTAGAAGTACTGGCGTTCACATTGTTCAGCAGAGTGGTGCTGCAGTGGTGCAGACAATTCAGGGTAAGGAGAAGGGGTACGAATGAAAAATAGAAATGTATCGGTAGATTTATTCCGCTTTTTGGCGGCACTTAGTATTATGTTTTTGCATACCTGCTGGGGACTGGATGACAGCCTCTTAGATGCCTATCCGATCATTGGGATTGTCATTGGACGATATCCGGTCATTTTATTCTTTACGATATCGGGATATTATTGTTTTTTGCAGATTTCAAAGGGACGCAATGCAGCAAAGACACAGATACGCAGTCTTTTGAAGGTTTACTGTGTCTGGACGGTGGTCTATTATCTGATGAGTTTTGTCTTGAATGTAGCAGCAGGACATGAGCCTGTTGGAAAATTCTTCGCGGAGAGAGTGCTGTACTTTTTTACCGAGGGCAGTTATCCGCACCTTTGGTATGTGGTTTCTTTGATCTATGTTATGATACTCATCTGTCTGGTATATGAATTATGCGGTGAGAAGGGAATCCGGATTTTGGCTGCGGTATCGATGATCCTGTTTATGATCGGTGTCCTTGGAACATCGTATCTGCCACTTGGAGAACAGATTCCGGTGTTGGGAGATTTTTACGGATGGAAATATTATTTTGTATTCCGCAACATTTTCTGTTTAGGGCTGCCGGGAGTGATGTTTGGTTATTATATTGTAAGACTTTTGCCTGTAATAGAAAAAAGACCAAAGCTGGCAGAAACAGGATTTTTTATCACGTCCGTTTTAGGTATGATAGAAGGAATGCTTGTTATTCAAAAGGGATGGATCTCTGATTTTCCGAGTATGTTTTTGATGCCGTTTGTACTGATCTTTGGAATGTCCTGTCTGATCAGACATCCGTTAGGGCAGTTAGAAAGTCATGCGGTATTTTTAAAAAGGATGTCGTCGTATATTTATTTTGTACATCCGGCGGTGATCGCAGTGCTCGGATTTTTACTACAGGTGACAGGTGTGCCCCTTTCTTATTGGATGGATTATATCATTGTTGCGGGGCTGGTGTTATGCTCCGGAATCATTTTGATGAAGATAAAAAGACCGTGGACAAAGCTGTTTATTTAGAAGAAAGTGGTGAGAAAGAAGATGAAAAAAGCGATCAGAATCTGGGGAGGTCTGCTGTGTGCCGTTGTTTTATTCGTGGCAACAGTCGGATGTACCAACGGCATGAAGGGAAAAAAGGAGTCCTATCTGTATCAGTTTGAAGGATATGACTATCAGTATGCCATTACGAAAGACCAGCAGGAGAAAGTGTTTCGGATGACGCCTGCAAAACGGACGGTCGAGGTATTAAATGGAGTCGGAAAATATACGATTTTAGGCGAAAAGGACAAACCGCTGTATACAACGGAAAAGATGAAGGATTATACGGTGGATGAGTCGGGGAAAAATCCGGTTGTTACGGTGCATTATGCCTTATCGGACAATGCCGGGGATGTGACTGCAATCTATACGCTCTATAAAGAGTACATGGATGTTGAGATTTCTTTAGAAAACTACAGTGGAAAAGATGCTGCTTCGGCATACTATGTCAGGGAATTCACAAAGAAATATCAGAAGGTGGAAAAGCGGAGTGTCGGAACGTGGAAATTCCCGGAAAACGATGATTTTCCATATCAGACCTTTGACAGTCTTGCCTGGATCCACAGATTTAAAGATGGTGGAAGTATGTACACGTTCTATGAAGGTGAGGAGGCACAGCCGAAGAATTATTTAGAGGCTTACCCGGAGCATGCAATCCCGCTTACAATGTCAGACGATAAGCAACCACAGGATAAACTGCATCTGGCACTGGTATTTTCCGCAAAAAAAGACACCAAAACAGCCGACAACCGTGCGTTGTTTGCGAAAAAGAATTTGGACACGGCACTTGCGTTTCAATGTACTACGAAGGGAACCGGAAGTGCGACTCTTTATACACAGAAGGATTTGAATTTTTCAATGGAAGTGGAAAATCTGACGGATCAGAAGAAAGACGCAGAAGTGTCCTGTCAGATTTACGGATATGACGGAAGTACCTGTTTAGAAAAGACGGAGAAGTTCTCTGTGAAAAAACAGGGAAATGCACAGAAGAAAATTTCTTTTAAAGCACCTTCCTATGGGATTTATTATGCGATCCTGACGATGCCGTCAGGAAAGGATACCTACAAAGAGGTGTATCCGTTTGCCGTTTTAAAAAAGCATACTTATCAATATACAAAGAGCAGTCCGTTCGGCATCAGCGGTGTTCATTTTGGACAGTATCAGCCGAATGAAGATACGATCTCTATTTTACAGGAGCTAGGTGCAGCGAATGTGCGTGTCGGACTCGGCATTCCGGAATATGCGGAAAAGGATACAAAACTTTTAAAGAAAAATCTTGCCAGCCTGAAAAAGAGCGGTATCCGTATCAATGGTCAGTATCTGCTTTTAGACGATTGGTCGGAACCGCTCGACCCGAAGGTCTATGAACAGGCAATCCGAAGTGTGTTAGATGACGTTGGAGATTTACTCGATGGCTGTGAGGCGGGAAATGAGCCGAATCTCTATGCAACTTATTATGGTTATTCCAAAGAAGACTATATGGCATATTATTATGAGGTAAATTATACAGGAGCGTATCCGGCGATTAAGGATGCAGGACTAAAGTATTTAGGAGCCGGTGTTTACCAGGGTGAATCCATCTGGTTAGAAGGTCTCGATTACTATGGCATTATGGACAAACAGGATGTGTTAGTAACACATGGCTATGCATTTCCATATTCCCCGGATCTGACGAAAGACCCACAGGTAGAGCTGAGTTTTGAAAGCAGTCTGGTAAGAACCCGTCAGTTCTTAGATAAGACCGGAGACAAGACATGGTATTTAAATGAGTGTGGATTGCCAACGACTCCGGAGCAGACAGAGGGAATCTCAAGCGGCGTGGATTTACGAACACAGGCAGACTACATGGCAAGAGAGCTGTTGTTAGCGTTATCCTATGGTGTCGATGAGATAGAGGTCTATTCATTGTTTGACCAGCAGAATCTCTATCATACCATTATGCCGGAAGAATATGAGAACAATTTCGGACTGTTTTATCAGCAGGATTACAGCGGAAGGATTTTTCCAAAGCCGTCTGCAGCAGCTTATGCAAATATTACAAGGCTCTTAGAGTCGGTGGAAAAATGCGAGGAAATCTCTGCCGGTTCCGATACCGTGCGGGCATTCCGATGTGATCTGAAAAAAGAAAATGAAGAGCTGTTAGGCTTATGGAGTACGAAGGAGCGCTTAAGCAATGACAGTAATGAAAATATTGTAAGAACGCCGAATCTTCCGTGGGTCAATCAGTGGACGGAAAAGGAGACCGTAACGATCCCGGTAGAAGCGAAATCCGCCAAAGTCTATGATCTGATGGGAAATTCCTATGAGGTTCCGGTTACGGATGGACAGATTGAGGTTGAGGCAACGGGAGCACCGGTGTTTGTGAAGTTGGAGAAGTAGGGACTATAGGCGAACGCCAAAGAATCAAAGATTAACAAAGGAAAAAAATCCCCCATAAGCAGATTTGGGTTATTTACCTTATCTGTTTATGGGGGATCCTATTGTAAGTCCACATCCTTGTGCGGCTTATTGTTTTAATATCATATCTGATATCATTTTTAATGCTATCTTATTGATCACACATCAAAAATGTTCTTTTTAGCGGGCAAGGATGTCTGTGATCTCACCAATATACATCGTGTGATAGTCATCCAGATTTGCCTTGGAATACCATTTCTCATCAATGTCCATGTCAATAAACATATCTTTGGTGATCGGAACGGCTGCCATTTTTTTACAGATAAATGCAAGATTTCCTTCATCAACAAAAGGAACATCATTGTGATAATTCAAATTTAAGCCGGAAGTCTTGAATTTGTCTTCCTGTCTGCCTGAAACGGCTCCAAAATATTTTAAATCATTTTTGTACTTCTTATCGAAGAAGGTCATCGAAAATGTTTCACCATTATCAATAAATTCTTTGGTATAGCGGGATTTACGGATAAAGATAAACGCAACATTTTTGCCCCAGAGAAAGCCGAGTCCCCCCCAGCTTGCTGTCAGTGCATTTGCTTTTTCTCTGTTTCCGGAAGTGATCAGCATCCATTCGGAGCCGATTTTTGTAAATGGGTCAATCTCGAACATATCGGAAGGATAAGTCTGAAATGTATGCATAAAGATACCTCTCTTTCAAAAAATATTCATTCGCGGTGCAATGTGTTGAGTAATTTCGTCGCTCGTTAATCATGCGAGCATGTTGACTCGCTTGCACTCATTATATCATATGTGTCAGGGGCATGTCAGTAAGAAAAGAAAAGTGAGATATAAATAAAAAGCATAAAAAGGGCATAAACTATAAATGAGAGTTATATTCTACATAAGCCATCGGAATAATCTTGACACCATTCAAAAAAAGTATAATAATTGACAACAGATATAGAATTAATACGTTAGGATGGAGGCTTATTTATGGAAATAAGAATGGAAAAATGTAAGGAATTAAAGCAGAAACCGGATCAGAAGCATTTAGGCTTCGGCAAATATATGACGGATTATATGTTTGTAATGGACTGGACAAAAGATGAGGGCTGGAAGGATGCAAGAATTGTACCATATGCACCGATCACTTTAGAACCGGCATGTGTAACACTTCATTATGCACAGGAAACTTTTGAAGGTATGAAAGCATACCGCACGGCAGAAGGAAAAATCCAGTTATTCCGCCCGGAGATGAATGCAAAGAGAATGATCAACTCCAATGCAAGACTTTGCATGCCGGAAGTGCCGGAAGATATGTTTGTAGAAGCAGTAAAAGCATTAGTAAAAGTAGAAGAGGACTGGGTACCGTCAGAGCCGGAAACTTCTTTATATATCAGACCATTTATGTTTGCAACAGAAAGTGCTCTTGGAGTGCATATGGCAACTGCATATAAATTCATGGTCATCTGCTGTCCGGTAGGAGCTTATTATGCAGAGGGTATCAACCCGGTTAAGATTTTAGTAGAGGATGAGCTGGTCCGTGCCGTAAAAGGTGGAACAGGATTTACAAAATGCGGTGGTAACTACGCCGGTTCTATTTTAGGACAGGTAAAAGCAGAAAAAATGGGATATTCCCAGGTGCTTTGGTTAGACGGCGAGCATCGTAAGTATGTAGAGGAAGTCGGAACCATGAACATCATGTTTAAAATTGACGGCGAAATCTATACAGCACCAATCGAGGGAACTGTTCTTCCGGGTGTAACCAGAGATTCCATGATCCATATTTTAAGAGACTGGGGTTACAAAGTAAATGAGACAAGATTATCCATCGATGATCTAATGAAAGCCGGACATGACGGAAAATTAGAGGAAGTATTCGGAACCGGTACGGCAGCCGTAATTTCTCCTGTTGGTGAGTTACGTTATAAAGATGATGTGATTACCATCAATGACTTCAAGATCGGTGAATTAACCCAGAAATTATACGATACACTGACCGGAATCCAGTGGGGCAAACTGGAAGACAAGTACGGCTGGACAGTAGAAGTAAAGTAGGATCCGTTTGACCATAAGTCAGTGACACATTTTTGATTTTTCCTGCATAAAATATTTTGAAGAAAAATATGAGGTTTTCTATGGCAGGAAGCAAAATCAGAGCCATGCAGACCGAAGGCGTGGACAGAGGAAAACTACAGGTAAATGTAACAGGAAGCAGGAGGCACAGACCGATTCCAAATGCCCGGATCCAGTTGTCCTATACAGCAGACCCGGAGACGGAGTTAGAGGAATTAGATACAAATGAGTCAGGGCAGACGGAACAGGTAACCCTCCCAACCCCTCCCTTAGAATATAGTATGCAGCCGGGAGAGCAGCAGCCATATGCAGAGTATACGATCCAGGTAACCGCAAGAGGATATCATCCGGTCAATGTTTCCGGTATCAATGTGTTTGCAGATGAGACCGCAATCCAGGAAGTTGAGTTAGAACCGACCGGAGAAATTGAGGAAGAACAGGAAAATATCGTGATTCCGGCAAATACACTGTTTGGAGATTATCCGCCGAAAATTGCAGAAGCAGAAGTAAAACCGGTAGCAGAAACCGGAGAGATCGTACTTAATCGCGTAGTCATTCCGGAGTATGTGATCGTGCATGATGGAGCACCAACGGATTCTACAGCAAAGAATTATTATGTACGTTACAGAGATTATATTAAAAACGTTGCATCCAGTGAAGTTTATTCCACATGGCCGGACGCAACACTGCGGGCGAATATTTTAGCGATCATGTCCTTTACATTGAACCGTGTCTATACGGAATGGTATCGGAATAAAGGCTATGATTTTACCATTACATCGTCAACGGCATTTGACCATAAATGGGTATTTGGACGGAATATTTTTTCTAATATTTCAAGGATTGTCGATGAGATGTTTGTAAATTATCTGTCGAGACCAAATGTAAGACAGCCGATCTTAACGCAGTATTGTGACGGTGACAGGGTCTCTTGCCCGAACTGGATGACACAGTGGGGTTCAAAGTACCTGGGCGATCAGGGCTACAGTGCTATTGAAATCCTCCGTTACTTCTACGGCAACAGCATGTACATTAATACCGCAGAACAGGTATCAGGTGTACCGGCATCGTGGCCGCGGGTGGATCTGCAGGTTGGTTCCAGAGGCAATAATGTCCGCGTGATACAGGAGCAGTTAAATGCAATTGCAAGAAACTATCCGGCAATTCCGACCGTAACGGTGGATGGTATCTTTGGACCGGCAACAAGGGCGGCAGTACAGAAGTTCCAGTCGGTGTTCAACCTCCCGGACAGCGGAGTGGTAGATTATCCGACCTGGTATAAAATTTCGGAAATATACGTTGCTGTTACGAGAATTGCAGAATTATATCAGTAGGGAAGCAGATTTTTATTTGAAATATAATTGAGATAACAAAATAGCACCAACTGTCAAATGATGGTTGGTGTATTGTTTTTTGTTTCGTAGAAATAACATAATAACCACCATGGAGGAACTATGCCAAACTATAAATTAACCATACAGTACGAAGGGACAAGATATAAAGGCTGGCAGGAGCAGAAGCATACGGAAGCAACCATTCAGGGAAAATTGCAGCGTGTCTTAGAGCGTATGACAGAAGAAGAGATAGATTTGCAGGGCTCCGGCAGGACAGATGCCGGAGTGCATGCGAAAGGTCAGATCGCACATTTTCATACAAAGGCAGTGTGGGATGTGGAGCAGATCAAAAAATATATGAACGAATATCTGCCGGAAGATATTGCGATATTACAGGTAGAGCAGGTAGACGGGCGTTTTCATTCCAGATTAAATGCCAAGTCAAAGACCTATGAATACCTCATCTATAAAGGAAGTAAACCGGATGTCTTTGTACGCAGATACGTCTGGCCAATGGAAGAAAAATTAGACGTGGCGAAAATGCGGGAGGCTGCGGGGCATCTGACCGGGACACATGATTTTATGGCATTTTGCGGAAACCGCAGGATGAAAAAAACAACTGTCCGCACGATTTATCAGATAGAAATCGAAGAGACAGAGCATGAGATCCGAATGCGCTTTACGGGAAGCGGATTTTTGCAAAATATGGTTCGTATCCTGACCGGAACCTTAGTAGAAGTCGGACGTGGAGAAAGGACACCGGAGGATATGGAGCGGATCCTTGAGAGCAGAGACCGTCAGCAGGCAGGATTTTTAATGCCGGCAAAAGGATTGACATTGATGGAAGTGAAGTACAAATGAGACAGGCAGAGAATTGGACGGTGTGGGCAAAAAAAGCCGATTTTCAGGAAATAGGAAAAAAATACGGTATTGATCAGGTGACAGCCCGGATCATGCGTAACCGGGATATTATTACCGATGAGGAGATCAACAATTATCTGAATGGAACGATGGACATGCTGCCATCGCCCTATCTGTTAAAAGACGTAAAAAAAGCTGCAGGAATTCTTGCAGAAAAGATAAAAAAAGGAAAGAAAATATGCATTATCGGTGATTACGACATCGACGGAGTGCAGTCCTCTTATATCTTGTGGGAGGGAATTGAGAATTTAGGTGGAAACGTTTATGTCACGATTCCGGACCGTATCAAGGACGGTTATGGGGTCAATGAGCAGTTGGTAGAAGCTGCCATAGAAGAAGGAGCGGACACGATCCTGACCTGTGACAATGGGATTGCAGCGGCAGATGCATTAAGAATAGCAAAAGAAAACGGATTGACCGTAATCGTAACCGATCACCATGAAATCCCGTTTTGCGAAGAAAACGGTGAACGAAAAGAGATTCTGCCGGATGCAGATGCGATTGTCAATCCAAAACAGAAAGATTGTGCCTATCCGTTCAAAGAAATCTGTGGAGCGGTTGTTGCATGGCATCTGATACGGGTACTCTATGATATGACAGGAAAGGGCATGAAGCAGGCAGATGTTTTTATCGAAAATGCGGCATTTGCAACGATAGGAGATGTCATGGAGCTTCAACATGAGAACCGGATTTTAGTAAAGGAAGGTTTAAAACGGCTGAATCAGACAAAGAGTATCGGCATGCGTTCTCTGATCGCATCCAATAAGCTGGATCTAGGAGGAATAAAGGCATACCATATCGGATTTGTACTTGGACCGTGTCTGAATGCGAGCGGTAGACTGGATACGGCAAAAAAAGCATTGCTTTTGTTAAAAACAAAAGATGAAGTTGATGCAGGAAAACTTGCAGAGGAGTTAGTAGAACTCAACACGAGCAGAAAAGCCCTGACGGAAAAAGGAATCGAGGATGCCATGCAGTGCATCGAAACACAGGGACTTTCAGAGGACAGGGTCTTAGTCATCTATCTGCCGGACTGTCACGAGAGTATTGCAGGAATTATTGCAGGACGCGTCCGGGAACGCTATCACAGACCGGTTTACGTTCTGACAAATGCCAAAGAGGGAGTCAAAGGCTCCGGGCGTTCCATAGAAGGATATTCCATGTATGAGGAACTCTGTAAATGTCAGGATCTGTTGGACAAGTTTGGCGGTCATCCGATGGCAGCCGGTTGCAGTATGCAGCGTGAAAACGTAGATATTTTCCGAAAGCGACTGAATGACCGTTGTACATTGACAAAAAAAGATCTACAGCCGAAAATACGCATTGATGTGCCGATGACGTTAGAATATCTGTCAGAGAAGCTGATCCATGAGTTTTCGGTTTTAGAACCCTTTGGCAAAGGGAACGAAAAGCCGGTATTTGCAGATAAAGAGCTGCGGGTGCGGGATATCAGAATTGTCGGAACGAACCGGAAATTTGTACGGATGAAGCTGGTCGATAAAACGAACCGGAGCTATCAGGCAATCTGTTTTGACGGAGATGCCTATGAGAATCAGAAATATTTAGAAGAACATAAGGAAAATCTTTCTATAGTGTATTATCCGCAGATCAATACATTTTTTGGCGAGGAACAGATAGAAGTTCTGATCACACACTTCCGTTAGAGGGGAGGAATGATAGAAGAATTCTAAAGATTTCCTTAAATTTGTCCGATATTTTTGACTTTATCAAGGTTCTATGTCAGAATGAATAAAGCAGATTTTACGAAAATGAAATGGAGGAAAAAAATGAAAAAGAATATAAAAAGAGTGATGGGTATTCTTTTAGCAGCAACTATGAGTATATCCCTTGTGATGCCTGCATTTGCATCCCAGACAAGTAATACGGATGAAGCGACTGAGGTGCAGGAACAGAATGAGCAGACAGATGCAAATGGAAGTGCAGATACTGCCAATGATACACAGACAACAGGCGGCAGTTCTGATCAGGGAACTGACGAGCAGAAGGAAAATACAGCAGACAGCACAGGAAGTTCAATGAATTCCGATACGTCAGATGTGAATGCTTCCGATACGGGAAGTTCTGACACAGACAAAAAGACTTCTGACAATGCAGCACAGGCACCGGTAGAAGGCACCGTAACACAGGATACGGAAACCAAAAAGGAACCGGTAAAGGGAGAAGTTCAGACAGAAGTTGCAGACGATAATGTCGTGGTAGGAAAACATGACAAACCCTATTTAGCACTTGGTGCAGACTTAACAGCAGAGCAGCAGGCAACCGTTCTTGGTCTGATGGGAATTGATCCGGCAAAACTTTCCGATTATGATGTGGTACAGGTAACCAATGCGATGGAGCATGAGTATTTAGACGCATATCTTCCATCCAGTACGATTGGAAGTCGAGCATTATCCTCCGTATTAATTATGGAAGGAAAAAAAGGAAGCGGAATCCAGATATCCATTAAGAATATTTCCTATTGTACAGTCGGAATGTATAAGAGTGCACTTGCAACAGCAGGACTTGAAGATGCAGAGATCATCGTAGCAGGGCCGTTCCCGATTTCCGGTACGGCAGCATTGATCGGTGCGTTAAAAGCATATTCAGAGATGACCGGAGATGAAGTGAAGGAAGACAGTCTCGATGCAGCAATGAACGAAATTGTTGTAACAGGTCAGTTAGCAGATGCGACCGGCGGAGATAAAGCGAAAGCAGAAGAGTTGATGGCATATCTGAAGCAGGAAGTCGTAAAGAATGATTTAAAAGATGATAAGAGTATCAACGAGGCGATTGAACAGGGATGTAAGGAGTTTGATGTCCAGCTGACGGATGACCAGAAAGCGAAATTATTAGATGTATTAAAGAAGATCAGTGACTTGGATTTAGACTGGAATACATTGAAAAATCAGGCATCGGATCTGTATGACAGATTAGATGAGTTAGGACTGTTGTCTAACAGCGGTATTGGAGCAAAATTAAAGAGCTTGTTCCAGTCCATTATAGATTTCTTTAAGAGTCTGTTTTAAGATGCGATAAAAAAGAGGATTGTTTAAATCCTCTTTTTTAATATCTCCAAAAACTTTTCAATTTGTAACGGTGTTCCCTGTTTTTCCTGTACGGCTAAGCGGTTCTCTTCACTGAATCCGACTAAAATATCGTGATTGGCTTCCGCTAAATAGTCCATGATACCGTCAATGTCGGACTTGATATTTTTCGGACAGTGGATATATAAATGCTTGTTTGCCGTAATGTGCAGCGTATAGGAAATGCTGAAATGATACCAGAAAAATTTGTGCAGGGTAGAATGTTTGTAAACCCAGATAATTTCCCGGATCGGTACGATCGCAATTCCGTATTTAGAAGTTTCAATAAAATAATGCTCTGTGATAAACATATCATCCGTGGCAAGCTGTGGCAGTGTAGCAAGCTCTTCTTCTGCTTCGGCAAGAAGCTCCGCAGGTTTGCCAAAACGGGATAACTGTCGTACCGGTGGTGACAATAACGGAAAGCGGTAATAAATAACTAACAGGATCAGACTGATGAATGCATAGAGCATACTTGCAAAGTAGAGAAATAACAGCAGATAACTGCGAAAATTCCTACAGTCCGGTTCATTAATATAATAAGGACTTACCTTAGAAGCAATGCCGGTTTCCGTCCAGTTCAGATCTTTAGAAAGGTTGTCTAATACGTCTTTCGCAGCACGGTCACGTTTGGCAAGTCTGCCCTTGGTGTGTAAGGCAGTAATTTTTGGCAGTCCCTCTTCACTAGTGGAAGGGGAGAGCAGAACGAGGATACATTCATCACCGCGCATGGTATAGTAATAATAGCCGGTCGTAAATCCAAGACTTGTCTGTGTATAGCCGGTAAAGTAAAGATCCGTAAGCTTTGTATCAATATAAGAAACATCCTGTTTGTAAAGTTTCGTTAAGGAATCATTGCTGTCCGCCTTTTCCGGAACTACGATCTCTGAAATCGGTGAAAGGATCCAGAGTGCGAGAAGCAGGATCAGATAAATGATCGGAGAGATCATTTTGGTACGGCATACATCCTTAATGTTTTTTGTAATATAGTGTTCGTAATTTTCCATCATAAATTTTAGTATAAAGGTTGTATTTGAAATAATCAAGGAGAAACATGCGGATTGTTCGGTTGCTTTTCGTGAAAAAAATTGATACTATAAGAAGAATGGAGGACAGCCTATGAATGCGTACACAACTTTTGCCCAGGTCTATGATCTGTTTATGGATAACGTTCCCTATGAGGAATGGAGCAACTATATCGTATCGGTTTTAAAAGAATATGGAATCCATTCCGGTGTCATATGTGACCTTGGTTGTGGAACGGGAAAGATGACACGGCTTTTAGCCAAAGCCGGATATGACATGATAGGAGTCGATTTGTCGGAGGACATGCTTGCGATTGCAAGTGGGCAGAATGAAGAGGGAATCCTCTATCTCTGTCAGGATATGTGTGAGCTGGAGTTATACGGAACGGCAAAGGCGATGGTGTCTGTATGTGACAGCATTAACTATCTGTTAGAAGAGGATGAGATTGTATGGACTCTGCAAAGCGTCAACCGGTACTTAGAGCCGGGTGGAATTTTTATTTTTGACTTTAATACGGTCTATAAATATGAAACAGTTTTAGGTGATACAACCATTTGCGAAAATCGCGAAGAGGGAAGTTTTATCTGGGAAAATTATTATGATAAAGAAGAGCAGATCAATGAATATGACCTGACACTTTTTATCAGGGAAGAAGAACAGCTTTATCGAAAATTTGAAGAAACTCATTATCAGAGAGGCTATTCACTAGAGCAGATGCACACATTAGTAGAAGAAGCCGGAATGGAGTTCTTAGCAGCCTATGATGCTGAAACCAAGAAGAGTCCAACGGCAGATAGTGAGAGAATTTATATTATTGCAGGAGAGAAAGGAAAATAGTATGTCAGATTATATTGTAAGAGCAACAGCGGCAAATAACCAGATCCGGGCATTTGCCATTACATCCAAAGACCTTGTAGAGGAGGCAAGAAGAAGGCACAACACCAGTCCGGTTATTACCGCAGGTTTAGGACGATTATTAAGTGGAGCCGCAATGATGGGTGCGATGATGAAAGGCGATGATGACCTTTTAACATTGCAGATTAAATGTGGTGGTCCGGTACAGGGCTTGACCGCAACTGCCGATGCAAAAGGAAACGTCAAAGGCTATGCAGAAGTGCCGGATGTCATGCTGCCGCCAAACCCACAGGGAAAATTAGATGTCGGCGGAGCAGTAGGACTTGGAATCCTGAATGTCATCAAAGATATGGGACTCAAAGAGCCATATGCAGGGCAGGTTGCATTGCAGACCGGAGAAATTGCAGAAGATTTAACCTATTATTTTGCAACCTCCGAGCAGATACCTTCTGCGGTCGGGTTAGGAGTGTTAATGAATAAGGATAACACGGTCAGACAGGCAGGAGGTTTTATCATACAGCTTCTGCCGTTTACCGATGAAAAAATCATAGAGCAGCTAGAGAAAAAAATCACGGAAATGAAATCCGTCACCGAGATGTTAGAAGAAGGCATGACACCGGAGATGTTATTAGAAGAAATTCTTGGAGACTTCGGTTTGGAGATTACCGATACATTGCCGGCACAGTTTTCCTGCAACTGTTCTAAAGAGAGAATTACCAAGGCGTTGATTAGTATTGGCAAAAAAGACCTACAGGAAATGATTGATGATGGAGAACCGATTGAGGTCAACTGCCATTTTTGCAATACAAATTATACATTCAGTATTGATGAGTTAAAGGAGATTGCAAAGTGAAAGACGGATATATCAAAGTAGCAGCAGTCACTCCGCAGGTAACCGTTGCAGATGTCAAAGAAAATACAAGGGAAATCTTAAAAGTGATCCGTGAGGCAGCAGCCCAGAAGGCAAAAATTATTGTATTACCGGAGCTCTGTATTACCGGATACACCTGTCAGGATTTATTTTTGCAGGAAATCCTGCTTCGTGAAGCAAAGGATGCACTGATAGAGATCAGTAATCAGACAAAAGGAATTGATGCGTTGATTTTTCTGGGAATACCGTTGGAGTATCACGGAAAGCTCTATAATACGGCAGCAATTTTAAATCATGGAAAAATCCTTGGCATTGTGCCAAAACGTTATATTCCAAACTATAACGAATTTTATGAAGTACGTCATTTTACAAAAGGTATGGAAGAGCCGGTGGCGGTACGTTTGAATCAGGAGATTACCGTTCCGATGGGAATGAATCTGCTCTTTTGCTGTGAAGAAATACCGGAATTGAAAGTGGCAGCAGAAATCTGTGAGGATTTGTGGACGATGCAGCCACCAAGCATTGCGCATGCACAGGCAGGGGCAGTCTTGATCGCCAATCTGTCAGCGTCCGATGAAGTGACGGGAAAAGAAGCCTATCGCAGGGAATTAGTCAAAGGACAGTCTGCAAGACTGTTGTGCGGCTATATTTATGCAAGTGCCGGAGAGGGAGAGTCTACGCAGGATGTGGTATATTCCGGTCATGATCTGATCGCAGAGAACGGAGTGGTATTAGCAGAGTCCGAGCGTTTTACCAAAGGAATCCTCTACTCGGAAATCGATGTAAAAAAACTTACCTCAGAACGCAGACGGATGAGTACGTTTGAAACAACAGATAAAAGATATCAGGAAATTTATTTTTCTTTAGAACAGGAAGAAACAAAGATAACACGCTATATAGACCCGATGCCATTTGTGCCGGGAAGTAAGGCAGACCGTGAAAAACGTTGTGAGGAAATTTTGATGATACAGGCACACGGACTGAAAAAGCGTCTGGCGCATACCCATGCAAAGAGTGCGGTTGTCGGAATTTCGGGAGGACTGGATTCTACGTTGGCGCTTCTTGTTACAGTCAAAGCCTTTGATTTACTTGGAATCCCAAGAGAACAGATTGCAGCGGTCACGATGCCGGGGTTTGGAACAACCGACCGGACTTATGACAATGCGGTGCATCTGATCCGGGAATTAGGAGCAGAGTTCATCGAAGTTCCGATTGCCGATGCAGTCCGCCTGCATTTTCGTGATATCGGGCATGAAGAAAATATCCATGATGTGACTTACGAAAATTCACAGGCAAGAGAGCGAACCCAGATTTTAATGGACATTGCCAATAAAAAAGGCGGTCTGGTAATCGGAACGGGAGATTTGTCGGAGTTAGCACTTGGATGGGCAACTTATAATGGAGATCATATGAGCATGTATGCAGTCAATGCTTCTGTACCAAAGACGCTGGTGCGCCATCTGGTGCGTTACTATGCCGATACCTGTGGAAGTGACAGACTTGCAGCAGTACTTTATGATGTGTTGGACACACCGGTCAGTCCGGAACTTCTTCCGCCGGAGGACGGTAAGATTTCACAGAAGACCGAGGACATTGTAGGACCTTACGAACTGCATGACTTTTTCCTGTACCATATGTTAAGGTCAGGATATTCCCCGGCAAAAATTTACCGGATCGCAAAGATCGCATTTGCAGATGTCTACGATGAGGAGACCATTTTGAAGTGGTTAAAGATATTTACAAGAAGATTTTTTGCCCAGCATTTCAAGCGTTCCTGTCTGCCGGATGGTCCAAAGGTCGGAACGGTAGCAGTTTCACCGAGAGGAGATTTGCGGATGCCGAGTGATGCTTCGGCACAGATATGGTTAGAAGAATTAGAGGAATTATAAAAAAATAGAAATCGTGTTGCCTTGGCTTCACGATTTCTTTTTTTGATATTTGATATTTTTATTTCAGATATGATTATGATGGATCATCCCTAAATATGATGGAACTGTTTTTCATAGGATTCCTCAGCAGCAGGAGATTTCATATAAATCAAACAGAAGAAAATACCTGCCATTGCAAATGCGGTAATCACATCAAAAAAGGAATGTTGTTTTAAAAACATCGTCGATAAAATGATGCTGACACATAACAGTAAGGAAACAAATTTTGTCTTCTTCTTTTCACGGAAACATTCACTCTTCATCACGGCAATATGGACACCTAAGGAGTTGTAAACATGAATACTCGGAAAGAGATTCGTCGGTGTATCGGTAGCATAAAGCCATGCAACTGCCTGTGTGAAAATGTTGTCATGTGCAAAACTTTCCGGTCTGAGCGTGTGTCCGTTAGGATAAATGGTAGAGACAACTAAAAAAATGGTCATTCCGGCAGCTAAAAAGCCACACAGCCGGTAAAAATCATGTTTGTTCTTAAAAAAGAAGTAGGCAACTGCCGCTGCAACGTAGCCAAACCATAAAAAATATGGAATGACAAAATATTCAATAAAAGGAATGGAATCGTCAATTGCCATATGTATAATATGAAAATCGTTTGTTACATTTTTTTCTAAATAAGTAAACCATGGGAAATAAATCAGACCATATAAGAATACCCATATATGACTGTATTTCACCAAAAAGTTCCGAATATATTTCAAGAGTATCACCTCGTGTCTATTCTATGTTTTTAAAATTTCATTATTACCTGTGGATTATAGCACAGAGAAAATGAAAGAACAATGTGCGAAAATGGATTTTCACAAAAAATTAAGAAATTACAAGTTCTTAAAAAAATGTTACAATTTAACGAAAAAGTTGACATCAAAGGCGAAGATAATATAATACAATATAGGGTAACTGCAAAAGTTAAAGTAAGTGAGGATAAAAAATTGAATTCTGGAAATGAACAAGGAAACAAAAAAATATCAAAAAAAGGAACGATTATCGCAGCTTCCGTCGTAGGAGCGCTGGTAGTCATTTATCTTGCAGGAAGCATTTTCTTTCAGTCACACTATCTGCCAAGGACAGTGATCAACGGAATCTCCTGTACCGGAAAAAATGCGGATGGCGTAAAAGATGCGATCACGTCAGAGGTTAAGAATTATAAGCTGACGATCCAGGAGAGAGGAAAAAAGAGCGAAACAATTACCGGAAAGGATGTCAGTATTTCCGTAGAGTTTGATGATACGCTTCAGAAGATTTTAAAGAAGCAGAACGGGTTTAAGTGGGTAGTTACTTTATTTTCCCCGGAAGTCTATGAATCGAAATCCATTGTAAGCTATGATGAGAATGCATTAAAGCAGCAGATGAATCAGTTGTCCTGCATGAACAAGGACAAGATGAAGCCGCCGGTGGATGCAACCTTAAAGGAAGATAAAAAAGACGGTTATGTCATTGTCAAAGAAGATTTAGGTACAACGGTAGATGAAGAGGTATTTTGGAAAAAACTTCAGGATTCCGTACTGAATTTGCAGTCAGAGCTTTCCATGGACAAGGAAAAATGCTATGTGGCTCCAAAGGTAAAAGAGAATTCTAAGACATTAAAGAAGACCTTAGCAAAGATGAAATCCTTAAAGGATGTAAAGATTACATATACGTTTGGGGATAAGCAGGAAGTGTTAGACGGAACGGAAATCTGCAAGTGGATGAAGTTTGAAGAGGGCAAGGCAGTTGTGGATGATGAGCAGGCACTTGCTTATGTAAAGAGTCTGGGTTCTAAGTATAATACCGTTTATAAGCCAAAGACCTTAAAGACTTCATGGGGCAGCACTGTGACAATTTCAAATGGAAGCTATGGCTGGAAGATTGGTAATGATAAAGAATTAGAGCAGTTGAAAAAGGATATTGATGCCGGCAAGGACGTGACAAGAGATCCTGTTTATGCACAGACAGCAAACAGTCATGGTGAGAATGATTACGGAGATACTTATGTTGAGATCAATCTGACGGCACAGCATTTGTATTTTTATAAAAACGGAAATCTTGTAGTGGATTCTGATTTTGTATCAGGAAATATCTCAAAAGGTAACGGAACTCCGGTTGGAGCGTATCCGGTAACCTATACAGAGCGTAATGCAACCTTAAAAGGCGAGAACTACTCTTCGGATGTAAGTTTCTGGATGCCATACTGCGGCAATGTAGGTATGCATGATGCATCATGGAGAAAAACCTTTGGTGGAAACATCTATAAGAGAAATGGTTCTCACGGATGTGTCAACTTACCATATGCAGCAGCGAAGGCCATTTTTGAAAATATTGCAGCCGGTTATCCGGTCTTAGTATATGAATTACCTGGAACCGAGAGCCCGAAAGCGATCGCCATGGATCAGGGTGCATCGGTTGTGGATGCGATCAACGGTATCGGAGAGGTATCCTTAGGCAGTGAAGGTGCGATCACCAATGCAAGAAATGCTTATAACGGACTTTCCGAGGAAGCAAAAAGCTATGTAAGTAATTACAGTACCTTAGAGGCAGCAGAAGCAGCCTATGCAGGATTAGTCAGCCAGGAGGCAGAGAATCAGGCAAATAATGAGGCACAGGGACAAGCTAATGGTGTTATTGACCTGATCGGTCAGATCGGCAAAGTAACAACAGGCAGTGGAGATGCGATCAAAAGAGCAAGAGATGCCTATAATGCACTTTCCGACAGAGCGAAAGCCATGGTATCAAACTATGACACATTAACGGCAGCAGAGGAAGAGTTTAAATCTTTGTCTGAATCATAAAAATATATGGAAAATATAATACCTCTGAAGTGGATGGATGAAATAGAAAAATCTGTTGCTTTGGAGGTGTTTTTTACTTTACTTTACTAAAGAGTTGTAGTAGAGTTATTTTTAGAAATGTCAGGAAAGGTGGGAGCATTTTGGTTTCAAAAAAGATAGCACAGGCATTGGCGGGAAGTTCTGTGATCCGTGCAATGTTTAATGAAGGAAAAGAAATGGCAGCACGTTATGGTGCTGAGAACGTATATGATTTCAGTCTTGGAAATCCGGCAACTCCGGCACCGGAGTCAGTCAACCGCTCGATCAAAGAGATCGTGGACGAGATGAATCCGTTAGAGTTACATGGCTATATGTCAAATTCCGGATATGAAGATGTCAGAAGGGCAATGGCAGAGAATCTGAACCGGAGATTCCAGACCTCCTTTGATGCACATAATATCATCATGACGGTGGGGGCAGCAGGCGGTCTGAACATTATCTTTAAGACACTGTTAGACCCGGAGGATGAAGTCATCGTCTTTGCCCCTTATTTTGGAGAATATAAGTCTTATGCAGCAAATTTTGATGCAAAGATCGTAGAGGTAGAACCTGATTTTGCAAGTTTTCAGCCTGATTTAGAAAAATTTACAGGAAAGATCACGGCTAAGACGAAGATCGTGTTAGTCAATACACCAAATAATCCGACCGGTGTGGTCTATACGGAAGAGACACTGCAGGAAATGGCAGAGATTTTAAGAAAAAAGGAGCAGGAATTTAAAACGGACATTTACTTAGTGTCAGATGAACCATACCGTGAGTTAGTCTATGATGACGTAAAAGAAATATTTTTAACAAAGTATTATCACAATACGATCGTGGGATATTCGTTTAGCAAATCCCTGTCACTGCCGGGAGAGCGGATCGGTTATGTCGCAGTACCGGATGAGGTTACGGATGCAGAAGATGTCATTGCAGGGTTAGAGGTGTCAAACCGAACCCTTGGATTTGTCAATGCACCGTCGCTGATCCAAAAGGCAGTCAGCCGGTGTGTGGAGGAAAAGACAGATATCGCATTTTATGATAAGAACCGCAAGTTACTGTATGAAGGGCTGATAAAGCTCGGTTTTACCTGCATCTATCCGCAGGGAGCTTTCTATCTGTGGATGAAGTCTCCGGATAAGGATGAGGAAAGATTTGTACAGGCAGCGAAAAAATATCACATTATCATGGTCAAGGGAGCAGCCTTTGCATGTCCGGGCTATGTGCGGCTTGCATATTGTGTTTCTCCACAGATGATAGAAAAATCCATGTCAGGATTTGAACAATTAGCGAAAGAATACGGGTTAGTAAAATGAAGAACTGGGAAAAAAATGTAAGGCTGGTGACCCCATATACACCGGGGGAGCAGCCGAAAAAAAGAGATATCATTAAGCTGAATACAAATGAGAATCCATACTCGCCGGCACCGGGAGTACAGAAAGTACTGAAGGAATTTGAAACAGACAGACTGCGTCTTTATCCTGACCCGGCATCTTCTGAGTTAGTGGATGCAATCGCGTCAGAATATGGTGTAAGATATTCACAGGTGTTTGCCGGAGTAGGATCGGACGATGTCCTTGCAATGGCATTTATGACGTTTTTTAATTCTAAAAAACCAATCCTGTTCCCGGACATTACCTATTCGTTTTATGATGTCTGGGCAGAAGTATTTCGGATTCCCTACGAGACAATACCGTTAGATGAAGACTTTCGGATTTGTACCAAAGATTATCAGCGGGAGAACGGTGGGGTTATTTTTCCAAATCCGAATGCACCGACCGGCGTTCTCATGCCGTTAGAACAGGTAGAAGAGATCATCCGGGCAAATCAGGATGTTGTGGTCATCGTGGATGAAGCCTATATTGATTTTGGAGGCGTATCCGCACTGCCTTTGATTGAAAAATACGAGAATCTGTTAGTGGTACAGACGTTTTCAAAATCACGCTCCATGGCGGGCATGAGGATTGGATATGCGTTTGGAAGTGAGAAGCTGATCGCATATCTGAACGATGTTAAATATTCATTTAATTCTTACACCATGGATCAGCTGACCCTGGCAATGGGAAAAGCCTCGGTGGAGGACCGGGAATATTTTAAGCAGACCACCGACAAGATCATCCGTACCAGAGAGTGGACCAAGGAAGAGTTAAAAAAATTAGGCTTTTTGTTTGAAGATTCTAAGAGCAATTTCGTATTTGTAACACATCCGAATGTTTCGGCAAAACAGCTTTTTGAGAATCTCAAAAAAGAGAATGTCTATGTGCGTTATTTTGCAAAACCGGAGCGTATCAGTAATTATCTTCGGATTACGATCGGAACCGATGAAGAAATGCAAAAGCTGGTTTCGTTTTTGAAAAAATACTGCTAAAATAGGAAAATATTTGCTGCCTCGTGAGGCAGTGCAGAGATTTCATTTATGCATAGAAAAAGGAGAATGCAGGAAATCTTGCACGAATACTCACGGGGCAGATGCTATTTTTGGGTAACCTAACGTGCTTCTTTTGCATAAGTAGTGGTGATAAAGTCTTTATAAGGCGGTCTGTCGGTCAGAACACCTGCTTCCTCTAAAATATCAAGTAAAAGCTCATAGCTGTCCTTAGTGAATACTAAATCGTCCTTCCAGGTGTCCTGTTTCTGATAACGTTCCACGATCATGGCAATAGTGGCTTCATCCGTATCTTTGAATTGAGGGGCAATGACTTTTGCAATTTCCGCAGCAGAATGATTGTTGACATAAGTCATGCCTTTTTGCAGAGCGTTGGTAAAGCTCTGGATGAGATCAGGGTGTTTTTTGATATAGCTTTCTTTTGCAGAAAAAGCCGTGTAAGGCACATAGCCGGAATCCACACCGAGGGAAGCAACCACATAGCCGGAGCCTTCTTTTTCTAAATTGGTTGCGCCTGGTTCAAATTCAACGGAAAAATCGCCATTTCCACCGGAAAAAGCAGCAGCAGTGCTTCCAAAATCAATACTCTTGTCAATGGTTAGATCTTTTTTGGGGTTGATTCCCTGCTGTTTTAAGACATATTCAAAAACCATCTGTGGCATGCCACCTGTCTGCCACAGAACTATGTAAATAATCATCCGATATTTGCTTTGCAGTCATTTCCTCTGATAAATCCGGTAAATAGTTACGTGCAAGCAGGGAGATTTCTTTTTCGGATTTCATAATACGGTAAGGCTTTCGTGGATTGTCTGTATCCTTTAGGATATCGAGTATTTTCATCAATTCGATATAAGGTAAAATACTCTGCTTTGTCTTTGGAAATCCCAGATCGGTAAGATGTTCTGACAGGTATTTTGCAGAAGTGTAACCGCGTTTGTCCTCTGCGATCAGTTTCATAACGATTGCAATGATAGTATTTTCTCTGCAATTCATTTCTTTGGTAGGGTTGTTATTTATGAAGCTGGCTAAGCCATATTTTAACGTGATTTCCGGCATTCCGTTTTCATCCACTATGATTTTTTGGATCAGTAGTTCGATATCTTTATGCCCCAGAGTTCCTTTTGCAATTATGTGCTCCATGATATCCAGAGGATTTTTTAAACTGTCCGTTGCATCCGGTGCCTCTGTGGTAGATTTTTCCAGTTCTGTTAGCTGCATTTCCAATTCGTGAATTTGTTTACATAAATCTGCTTGCATAGAGTCATAAGCTTCACGGATAAAATCTTCATTGTGGATGGAAGTCTCATTTTCGGCAGCCAGTGATAAATCCTTTATTTTCTGTGTAAGAAGAATTTTTAGTTGATTTTTCCGGTCATCGATCGCGGTATGCAGTTCCTGACGTTTTTCTTCTAGGCTTTTCTTCTCTGTCTGAAAATCCTCCGGATCATAGCCGGCAATTATGTCACTGAAAACATCTCTGCACACTTGGAGATAGGTCAGGATGTCTCTCATCAGATCGGCTTCTTCAATCAAATGAGCCTTAGAACAATAACGTTTTCCTTTCGTGTTATAAGTGGTGCAGATATAATATTTGCGTTCTCTGCCGGAGGTCTGGCGTTTGATCGGTGTGAGGCGGCTTCCGCAATCCTTACAGAACAGACAACCGCTGAATGGATTTGGAACTTCTGAACCTGCCCATTGTCCAAAGCTGCCACGGTAGTTTGTGTGATTGCGTTTTTCTTTTAATTCCTGCACCAGAGAAAACGTAGTCTCATCGATAATTGCCGGATGATGATTTTCAAAAAGATACTGTTCTTCCCTGGGGATGCGACAGTCTTTGCCATGGATGGTTTTTCTGGCACGTTTTCGTAAGCGGAGCGTACCGATATAAAAATCATTGTCAAGTAAATCCCGCACCATGCTGTCTGACCAGCGAAAAGCAATGTTTCTTTTGGTTAACTGTCTGTTTTCTATTTCATGCTCGTGCTGTTTCATAGAGGGAGTAGGGATTTGCTGTTCATTTAAATAATTGGCAATCTTCCGGTAGCCAAGACCGGAAAGATAGAGCCGATAAATGGATCGGATGGATTCCGCTTCGGCAGGATCAATGCTGAACATCGTCGGATTGTCTGTGTCACGCCGATACCCAAACGGCGGTCTTGTCAGCAGTGCACCTTCTTTTTGCTTCGCACCTATGGCACGTTTGATTTTTTTACTGGTGTCTTTTACATACCGCTCATTAAACCAGGTTTTAATCCCGATTGTATCATCGGCTGGTTCCATAGAATCATAGTTATCGTCGATCACAACCAAATGTTTTCCACGCTCCTGAAATTCGTCCAGTAATAAAAGCACTTTTGCGTTATGTCTGCCAAGGCGTGAAAAATCCTTGACATAGACAGTATCAATATCGTGATCCAGATCAGCCATCATTTGCTGAAATCCCGGTCGGTCAAAGACATAGCCGGAAATGCCGTCATCTTCGTACCAGCGATCGATGGCGATGCCATGATCGGCTGCATACTGGCTGATGATCAGCTTCTGGTTTTCTATGGAAACATAATTTTTTTTATCATCGTCTTTTGAGAGACGGACATATCCTGCATTCATAGAGGAGCCTTTCTGCTTGAATGTAAATAGTCTATGAAGCATTATGGAATGATATGACATCGTCTTTTGCCCCCCTAATCGTTAAAAAAAAAAATTGACATATAGATCGTAGTTCGATATATCGCACTAAAAAAGGAAATGGACAATGGATGCACATATAAAAAAAGTTTATGTTCCGATGACGGAGACCGGATTTTATATTCTGTTATGTCTGCGTTCTCCGAATCACGGATATGGAATTGTACAGAAAGTAAAGGAAATCACAGACAATGAAGTCATACTCGGTCCGGGAACCATGTATGGAAGTCTGTCAAAAATGGAAAAAGACGGATTGATCCAATTTGTCTGTGAAGAAGATAAGCGAAAAATTTATCAGATTACAGATCTCGGTACGGAAGTTCTGGAATTGGAGTTAAAGAGGATCCGCAGATTGTATCGTAATGCACAGGAGGGAATGGAATGAATGATAAGAAAAAAGAAGTTCGCTGGTTTTCTATTATGGATTATGAAAAAGAAGCAGATTATCTGAGTAAAAGGCATCAGGAGGGATGGGAGTATCTGATGGATTTTAATGGATACTGCTATTTTCGAAAAACGATGGCTATGATGCAGCAAAAAGAAGAAATTTTTGCTGTCTGATCATAAATGGTTATATGTCCACGACCGAACATGGAGCACATAGACTTACGATCGTGTTTGCTGTATTAATGGTTTTATATATGGTTATCTTTTTACAGTTTGCCGTAAAATACTTTTTCTTCCGACAGAAATGAAAAAAATAAGATCAGTCGGTATCAGATAAATGATTTTTGATCAGTGCCCGGATGCCATTATGGATATCGGCATCCGGATCGCCATCTGAAAAAGTGACAACCCGAAAACCGATGTCAGTATATTTTTTACGTTCGGCTTCAAATTCTTCCTGTGAAGAAAAATCACTACGCCAGAGATAATACGTCGGTTTGTGCAAAAGACTCACATCTTTCAATGAAAGGTTTTATCACTATCATATAAAAATTGGACAGTTTTGATGTGTGGATTTTTGGGGGCAGTTATATTAGGAATAGAGAAAAAAGTCTTGATATTCACAAAAGATATGCGTATAATAAAGTCAAGAATAGAAGTTATTCTTCTTCATCATCTATGATGAGTCCTGTGACGGTTTCGACAGGACGGTAAAATAAAAATTGACCGAGCGATGAGTCCTGTGACGGTTCTGACAGGACGGTAAAATAAAAATTGACCGAATGATGAAGCTGATGTCGAGAGACTGAAAAGTCTCTCGTTTCTTTTACTCGTTCGAGTAGGCATTTCCACAGGAGAAAAAATTGAATGAATTTACCGGAGAATGATTGTCACATATTAAGGTTGACGGATGAATTTAATGAGACGATGGTGAATTTAGAAAGGATTAAGAAAGAAGCATTGGATTTTGTTGAAGATTATGTGGCACATATGAAAGGAAGAAGAAAATTACATAAAAGAGAGTTTGAGAGAAGATATAGTTTTTCACCATTGAAATATTTTCATAATGAACTGGGAATATAAAATGCAGGATTGCAGCAGGGATCAAATCGTAACAGCAACCTGCGTAATATAATCCGAACTCTGTTCCCCACGGCTGGGTGGACCCTCTAAATAGATGCTGCGAAACGGTCCTGTGGTCTGGATATGGTTGGTCTCTACATAGGTATTTAAGGTAGCGATTGCAGTTCCGATCCCCTCATAAGGCCCGCGGTAATAGACACATAGAGCAGGGGATTCGGCAAACTCTGTCCGTTCTTCGCCTGTAAAATCGTCCTCGACCGGAATGCAGCACATCAGATCCAGACCCGTGTCAGGTTGTCCGATACGCATGGTAAACATTCTGGCAGACATGGACATCTTTCCGGTTCTGGCAGCGGCAATATAAGTGTCACGCAATTTGTCAGCTGCATCCTTTGTATCCTTACATTGATATCTGCGGCAATAACATACCTGCTTTGGCAGGCGTACACGATGAATGCTTAAGTCGCCCGGTTTTGCAGCACGCACCTGAAGCAACTGGATATTGCGGTCTAATGCAGCACGCAGATCCATCAGACGTTCCAGATGGTGGTCGAGATTTTTAGAATCATAATAATATTCCTTGATTTCTGAGAGAGACAGTCCTAAGGTCTGCAAAGAGCGGATGGAGCGGATCTGTGTCATATTATCGGCGGTATAGTAGCGGTATCCACTGTTTTCATCCTTGACGGCAGGTGTCAGTAAGCCCATGTCCTCATAGACAAGGATGGTTTTTCTGGTGATACCAAGAATTTTTGCGATTTCGCCTATTTTAAATAAATGATCGTCCTGCTTTTTCATAATCGTTCTCCGTTCTTTTTTGAAAAAAATATGTGGAATAAGGGTAGTTATCACTTGACTTGTCCCTTAGGGTACGATTTATAATTACTATAACAAAAAGTATGTAAGTTTACAAGGAGAATACATATGAGGAAACGAAATCAAATGAAAAAAGGAATTGCAGCTTTGCTTTCGGGCGTATTGGCATTCGGAATGACAGCGGGAGTTATTCCGGGGTTCGAGGACAGCATGCAATCTGTACGGGCGGCAACCAGTGAACCGAGTGTGACAGCCTATGCAACAAAGCAACAGATGATGGATGGTACTTCTGCATCGAGTGTGCTGGCATTTGGTAAGAATAGAGCCAAAGAGACGCAGAAATGGTATATCTTAGGAAAAGATAAATATGTAGAAGGTGAAAATACCGTAATTTTTACAGTAAAAGACGGAATTATTCCTCTCACAAAAAAAAATGACGCACAGAAATATTCAACGGTGACGACAAATAATAGAGAATATGTGTCCAGCTATGGAACATACACAACAAAGGTACCAAAAACGGTAAATTGTAATCATTATGGAGCGAGTACTCTAAGAAAGGAACTGAATGAGATAGCGGGTGATAAGGACTGCTTTTCTACAGCGCAGCAGAAACTGTTGAATACGACCACGATAAAAACAACGTATACACTTGACAGAGTGAAGTATACCTATACGAATTCAGATAAATTATACGCTCCTGTTTTTGATCCTTCTTCATCAACAACACTCTTAAAAATAGGAAGCAGCGATCAAATAAAGATATTGAAGCGGGTCTATTGGAAGGACGGCAGCTCGACATGGACGCGTTCGGCCATGTCGAATTCTGCGACGGATGTGTACGCTGTGAAGGCTGATGTGTTTTCGACTGATCGACTTACCCAGTCGCCGCAGCTGGTTAAAGCATGCTGTGCTGCTTCTAATCTGAATCTGACAGATGTTCTCTTTGCATCATCGGCAGAAGCGGCAACTTCTGATACCGCAGTGTCAGGTGAGATTGCACAAGGGAAAGCAATGACTTTGCGACTGAATGGAGGTGGCAAGGATATTGGTACGGTAACCTGCAATGCTGACGCAGGACAGATCAATGCGAAAAAAGGAAATACCGCAGGTAATGTGGCACTTGTAGTACAAGGGAATGACGGAACGAAGGACTGGTATTACAGTAAACAGATCAGTGGAACAGATAATGTGATCGTAAATGCCTCTGATATCGCAGCAGAATCGAATACACCTTCTGATATTGATCTTGCAAATTGTAAAATCTGGCTGGAGGTAACGAAAGATAGTGTGGCTTATGCGGTTGAGGCAACAGCGACAACAAACGTGGTTAAGACCTATATTTCATCGGTAGAGATTACAGATATTGACACACCGGTATCCAATACGGCATTAGATACTTCTGCTGTATGTGCAACCCAAGGGGTAAGCACAACTGCACCTGTTGTTACATGGACACCGAATGACACCAACGCAGGCTATAACACAAGCTATACAGCAAGTGTTACACTTGCAGCATCTGCAAACTACGAGTTTACAGATTCTGTAATAGTGACCATAAATGGAAACAGTGCAAGTGTAACAAAGAATGAAGATGGAACGTTAACGGCAATATGCACATTCCCTGTAACGGCAAAGGATAAACTTACAAGAATCACGGCACCGGGGGCTATTACCGTTGCGAATGGTACTGCTTATTATAAGGATATGAACCTTCCAACGCAGGTTAACATTGTGACAGAAGGAAATACGGTAGACAAAGCAGATGTTACATGGGATACAGCAAGTGGTAACTATGATCCTTCTGTATTGACAGAGCAGGTTGTAACTTTAAACGGTAGGGTAACATGTCCGGAAAATATAGATGCAAATGGAGTACCACTTACTACCAGGATCACCATTACAGTCAGTGCTGCAGGTATTGTAGGTGCACCGACTCCATCGGTAGAAAGCGGTACATATACTGAGAACCAGAAAGTTGCATTAGAATCTTCTACAGAAGGAGCAACCATTTATTATACAACGGATGGTGCAGAGCCGGGGAGAACGACCGGAACAAGATATACAGGCCCGATTACTGTCCCGGGAACGGAAGGTCAGAGTATAACAACAACCCTGAAAGCCATTGCAGTAAAGGATGGTATGCAGGACAGTGAGGTAAAGACATTTACCTACACGATCAATATTCCAAAACCGATCGTTAAGCATACGATTACAGCTACAGCCGGAGCAAACGGAAGCATTTCGCCAAGTGGAAATGTGGAAGTGGTCGAAGGAGCTGACCAGACATTTACTATTACAGCAAACGACGGTTATGAGATCGAATCCCTGAAAGTGGATGGAGCAGCCGTAAGTACTGCAACAAGCTATACATTTCGAAATGTAAGGGCAGCGCATACGATAGAAGCAACCTTCAAACAAAAGATTACAGTAGAGAAACCAAGTATCGGTAAACAGCCACAGAATGTATCTGTAAAAGCAGGAGAACAGGCAACCTTTACAGTGGCAGCTACCGGAACAGACTTAAAGTATCAGTGGCAGATAGACAGAAATGATGGTAAGGGATTTGCAGACATTGCCGGAGCAGACAGAGCAAGTTATACGACATCTGCAGTAGATAAAAATTGTAACGGTTATAAATATCAGTGTGTGATCAGCAATTCCGCGGGTTCTGTTACAACCGGTGCAGCAACTCTGACTGTAACAGAGGATGTAACGCCTCCGGTTCAGCCTACAGTAAAGAAACCAGGTATCAGTAAACAGCCACAGAATGTATCTGTAAAGGCAGGAGAACAGGCAACCTTTACAGTAAAAGCTACAGGAACAGACTTAACATATCAGTGGCAGATAAACAGAAACAATGGCAAGGGATTCGTAGATATTACCGGAGCAGACAAAGCAAGCTATACGACTGGTGTGGCAGACATGCTTTGCAATGGTTATAAATATCAGTGTGTGATCAGCAATTCTGCGGGTTCTGTTACAACGAATGCAGCAACTCTGACAGTGACAGAAAGTACGACACCATCACCGGATCCGGTTTCCTATAAAATCCTTGACGGTGCCAACAGTTCATGGACAGAGAATACAGATGGAAGTCTTACCATTCGGGGAAACGGTGAAATGGAGAAGTTCCAGAATGTAAAAGTGGATGGTAAGATCATTGATAAGAAAAACTATACGGTTACAAAGGGTTCCACGATCATCACATTGAAAGTGGATTATCTTAAGACACTTGCTACCGGAGATCATACGTTTGAAATCGTCTGGACAGATGGTTCTGCAACTACGAAGTTTGCAGTAGCAAAAAATAAATCCGGTGATAACAACAAAAACAACAATAACAATAATAAGAAGAACAACAGCAACAACGCAAAGAATAACCAGACAACACAGAAGAATCCTACAGATACCAAGAAGAAGGAACAGAGTGTAACAGCTCCAAAGACGGGAGATACATCTGATATGACACTTTGGACCACACTTCTGATCGTATCCTTTGCAGGAGCAGCGGGAATCGTTGTAAGAAGAAACAATAAGACTTGTAAATAGGATTTCTGGTGAATAGCCGGAAGGTAAAATAACCGGAAGCGGTTTATAAGACAGGATAGAACAAGCTTCACTGACACGAGAGTGTTGGTGAGGCCTGTTTTTTTCTATAGGAAATACCGTGTTTCCTATAGAGCAAGAAGCCCTTCGGGCGAAGATGTGGGTATTCGGTAATCTGGATTTCAACTTTAAATTGCCATAGAAAATATATCTTGCTATAATTTATGGTAAAGAATAACAAAACAGGATTTTTCAGTATAAAGTTGAGGGATGAAAAGATGGAACTGGATATCATAGGATTGGTAAGTGCCTGTTCCTATGCACTGGACTGCATAGAGGCCGAACTGGTACATGTTACAAACAGGCATGGAAAAAGAGTTGCATACATCAGTGTATGTATGGCAGAAAAATTTGGAATTATAGGAGAGGCGCTGCAGGATTTAGCAATGTGTGCGCTGCTACACGACAATGCATTGACGCAGTACATATCGGAAGAGGTACGGCATGATCTGATCAAAGATCAGACCATGGATATTTCCTCTAAAAAATTAGGTGTTCACTGTGTATATGGGGAGCAGAATATCAAAAAACTTCCCTTTTATACAGATGTGACAAATGTGATCTTATATCACCATGAAAATGCAGACGGTACAGGACCGTTTAGAAAAAAATGGGAGGAAATCCCGCTGTTTGCAAGGATTATCCATTTGTGCGATACCATTGACATCATAGGAAATACCGGTGGTTATGATCAGCAGAACTGGGAGCAGGCAAAGGCATATTTAGTGAAATATGAAAATACGATCTTTGATGCGGAATGTGTGAAGGCATTCTTAGAAGTCTTTTCCGAAGAAAAATTTGCAGACATGGGAGGAGAAGAGTTAGAAAAACGCCTTTGGGAAAAGGTACCAAGAAAGAAGCAGTTCTGCGATGAAGGGACCTGTAAAGATCTTGCGGATTTTTTTGCACAGATCGTAGATTACAAATCTGAATTTACGGGGATGCATTCGATCGGAGTTGCCAAAAAAGCGGCAGCACTGGCAGAACATCTCGGTTATGACCGGTTAGATATTCAAAAAATCTATTTAGCAGGCGCACTTCATGATATTGGGAAAATGGCAATCGGAAATGAAATTTTAGAAAAGCCCGGACGGCTGACCGATGAGGAGTTTTCTAAGATGAAAAACCATGCCGGATATACCTATATGATACTGTCGGAAGTAGAGGATTTTGAAGAAATACGGGATTGGGCAGCACTTCACCACGAAAAGTTAGATGGCAGTGGATATCCTTTTGGTAAGACGGCAGAGGAGCTGAACGAGCCGGAGCGTATCTTAGCATGTGTGGATATCTATCAGGCTTTGACCGAAGACCGACCATATAAAAAGGGCATGACGCATGAGCAGGCATGTGGAATTTTAGAGGATATGGCACAAAAAGGGTGGATTGATGCCAAAATCACAGGGCAGGTCAGAGAGTGCTTCGGGGAAATTCATTAAAAAATCTTTTCCCGATATTCTTTCGGGGTGTTTCCAACCTGTTTTTTAAAGATCTTTGTGAAATAATTCACATCGGGAATTCCGCAGGCTGCGGCAATCTCCTGAATTTGTAAGTTAGTAGAATTTAAAAGAAAAATAGCATGTTCCACACGTTTCCGGTTCACATATTCTGTCAATGTTGAACCGGTTTCTTTTTTAAAAAGAGTGGAGAGATAACTGGAGTTGACACCGAGAAGCTCTGCCTGGGATTTAAGACTCAGATCGGCAGTTAAATCTGAGTCAATGCGTGTGAGGACTTTTCGGATTAACAGGGAATAGCCTTTCATGGAGTGATTTTTGACAAGCAGACAGTACTTGTGAGCCATTTCTTTTTGCAGGGAAAAAGCATCTTCCTCGGAGGTGAGAGCCTCGATCTGATGGGCAAAGCGGGAGGAAAGGCTGTCAATATGAAGAGGGTGGACCGTACCGGCTTCTGCGGCTTTGCGAAGCAGGGTATTGAGGATGATCGTGTAATTTTTCACATTACGAAGAGAGTCACTGGTGCGTGGCTCTAAATCTTTTGCCGGAAGGGCATGTAAAAACATCTCTGCTTTGTGAATCTGTCCTTTGGAGACTGCCTGTATCAGCATATTTTCTTTGTGATAGCGTTCCTCTAAAAACTTCATACTGAAAAGAGTCTCTTCCGGTGAGGAAGGAACCGGACGTTTAGCGACAGGCTGGTAATCAGAGGAAACAGATTTGTTGATTTCCTGAATAGAAAAAGCATCCATTCCACCGAAAAGTTCAGAACAGAGAACGTGTAAGGCAGTCAAAAGGAGCTGTTCATCAGAAACAGTGGTCAGTGACTGATAATAAAGCTGTAGCTGTAACAGCAGGGAATCGGGAAAAGATAGTTTTTTTGCATTTTCTAATAAGGACTCTGTGGAAATATTGCTCAGACGGTAAGGACCGAGAAGAGCATAGGCAGTTTCCGTGCCTTCAGGAAGCCGGAAAAAGAAATAGTGACAGAAAAACTCATCCTGAATCTTATAGACCCTTTGGGGCTTACAGTGGGAACAGAGGCGTTGAAACTCCAATAAATAATCGGTGTCCGGATTTAAAAGACGGCGCAGTCCTAAATCCGGATCAGGTATTGTTCCATGGCTATCGCAGAGAATACGGAAGTTTAGATGAAATTGTTCCAGTAATTTTTGGAAAAAATGAAGTTCAGCTTCGTGTTGCATGGCAGAGTCCTTTCTAAATTACATTTTCTTTTCGTAATATTATTTCCCATTTTCGTAGATTTTTTAGATTAATTTTAAAATTTATAAAAATTCATAAAAAAAGTACCAGAATAGCAAGAAATTCTACTCACGCTGTAACGAACAGATACGTTACAATCCGAATCACAACAGAGATAGAGGAGGAAAACGATGTTAGAACATTCTATGTTATATCCAAAGACAACATTGACAAGAAGAAGAATTTCCATGGATGGAATGTGGAAGTTTTGCTTAGATGAAAAGGCAGTCGGAGAGAAAGAAGGCTGGATGGATGGGATTCCGGGAGAGGAAATGATTCCGGTTCCGGCAAGTTTTCAGGATTTTTATACAGAAAAAGATATCCGGGAATATACCGGAGACTTCTGGTATGAGACAGATTTCTTTGTGCCGGGCGAATGGGAAGGCAGAGAGATTCTGCTTCGCTTTGGAGCGGCAACGCATCGTGCAGGTGTCTATGTCAACGGTATTCTGATTACGGAGCATGAGGGGGGATTTCTTCCTTTTAGTGCAGATGTGACAACTGTGGTACGCTACGATTCTTATAATAAGGTCGTCGTAAAAGTCAATAATGAATTGAACTGCACCAATATTCCATGCGGAGAGACGATCACACTGCCAAATGGAAAGAAGATGTCAAAGCCGTATTTTGATTTCTTTAATTATGCAGGATTACAGCGGTCGGTATACCTTTTGGCACTGCCGAGAGAATCCGTAGTAGATTTTGATTTGGATTATGCAATTCATGGGAAAAATGCGGAAGTTTCCTATCAGGTAAGAACGAATGGAGAGCATGCGGTACAGTTGGAACTTTTGGACGCTGAAGGTAACTGCGTGGCACAAAAGGATGGAAAAGAAGGTGTTCTGTATGTGGAAAACGCACATCTATGGCAGGTTCGTAATGCTTATCTTTATCGTCTGCGTATCCGCATTATGGATGGCGAAGAACTCATTGATGAGTATGAGCAGGAAATCGGAATCCGTACCGTGAAGGTAGAGGGAATGGATATCCTGATAAACGGAGAGCCGGTTTATCTGCGAGGTTTCGGAAAGCATGAGGACAGCGATATCGTCGGACGAGGTTTTAACATTGGTATCATGAAGCGTGATTTTGAACTGATGAAGTGGATTGGGGCAAATTCCTTCCGTACTTCACACTATCCGTACAGCGAAGAAATTTATCAGATGGCAGACCGCGAGGGATTTTTGATTATAGATGAAGTTCCGGCAGTGGGAATGTTCCAGAGTCTGATGAATTTTATGGAGGCAAGTACCGGAAAGCAGACCGCTTTCTTTAAAAAAGAGACAACGCCGGTTTTATTAAAGGCGCATTTAAGAGCCATTGAAGAGATGATCGCAAGGGACAAAAATCATCCGAGTGTCGTTGCATGGAGTCTTTTGAATGAGCCGGAGACTACGAATGAGGCAGCCGTGCCATATTTTAAAGAAGTATTTGATCTTGCAAATAAGTTAGACATGCAGAAACGTCCGCGTACCTTTGCACTGATTATGAACTCCTTGCCGGATACCTGTAAATGTTATCAGTTCAGCGACATCATTGCACTCAACCGTTACTACGGATGGTATATGAAGGGGGGCTATGAGATCAGTGTCGCAGAAGAACTTTTCCGCAAAGAAATGAATGCATGGAAAGAGAAAAAATTAAATAAGCCTTTTATTTTTACGGAGTACGGTGCAGATACGCTTGCTTCTGAACACAAACTTCCATCCGTGATGTGGAGTCAGGAATATCAGGATGAGTATTTGAAGATGACACATGAGGTTTTTGATTCCTATGATTTTATCAAGGGAGAACAGATTTGGAACTTTGCAGACTTCCAGACCACAGAGGGAATTATGCGTGTCAATGGCAATAAAAAAGGTGTCTTTACAAGACAGCGACAGCCAAAGGATATTGCATATAAGTTAAAGGAACGCTGGGAGAAGCTGCCGTTAGATTACAAAAAATAGAACAGACAGGAGAATACCATGGATAGAGAAAAGACAGTCCGTCCATTCGGTTGGCGGGATAAAGTAGGATATATGTTTGGCGATTTTGGAAATGATTTTACCTTTCTATTTGCCAGTACGTTTTTGATGATTTTTTATACAAAGGTATTAGGGATCAGCATGGGACTGGTGGGAACCTTATTTCTGACAGCACGATGCATTGATGCATTTACAGATGTGACAATGGGAAGAATTGTAGACCGGATGAATCCGAAAAAAGATGGAAGATTCCGTCCGTGGCTGCGACGGATGTGTGCACCGGTTGCGATTTCAAGTTTTCTGATGTACCAGTCCTCGTTAGCGGGTGCATCCATGACGGTCAAAGTCATTTATATGTTTGTCACTTATATCTTGTGGGGAAGTATTTTTTATACCTCCATTAATATTCCATACGGCTCCATGGCATCTGTCTTAAGTGCAGATTCTGATGACCGGGCCGCACTCTCAACCTATCGTAGTGTAGGGGCAACGTTAGCGGGACTCATCATTGGTGTCGGTGGACCGATGCTGGTGTATACGACCGATGCGGCGGGAAACCAGCTTGTGCATGGACCGCGTTTTACACTGATCGCAGGGATCTTTTCCCTAGGGGCAATCGGCTGTTATCTGTTGTGCTATTTTATGACCACGGAACGGGTAAAAATCGCCCCGACACACCATGAGGAACAAGTCAGTTTCAAAGAGACAGTCAAAGCACTCGTTTCTAACCGGGCATTGCTTGGAATTATTGCAGCGGCAATCTTATTGTTGTTGGCATCCCTGATGACACAGTCTGTCAACCAGTACGTTTTTGTGGACTATTTTAAAAATAAAGAAGCACTGGCGGTAATGAGCATTGCCGGAATCCTTCCAATGCTTCTGATGGCACCGTTTACCGTGCCAATCACCAGAAAATACGGAAAAAAAGAAGTGGGAGCAGTCGGCTGTATCCTCGGTGGGATCGCGAGCCTGTTAATGTTCGTACTTCAGGTAAAATCCGCCGCAGTGTATATTGCCATTTCCGTAATCGGATATTTTGGCTTTGGCTTTTTTAATCTGATCATCTGGGCGTTTATTACGGATATCATTGACGATCAGGAGGTGCGGACAGGAAAACGTGAGGATGGAACCATCTACGCCGTATATTCGTTTGCAAGAAAAATCGGACAGGCGCTTTCCGGCGGATTAGGGGCTTATGCATTGGCACTTGTGGGATATGATTCGAGTGTTCAGGTGCAGACCGCAGAAGTGGCAGGCGGAATCTACAATGTGGCAACCTTAGTGCCGGGAATCCTTTATATCGGTGTAGGACTTTGTCTGATTTTTATCTATCCACTGAATAAAAAGAAGGTAGAAGGGAATATTGCAATTTTAAAAGAGAGAAGAGAGGTAAACTATGAGTAAACGTGTGGTTACATTTGGAGAGATTATGCTGCGTCTGGCACCGGAGGGCTATTACCGTCTGGTGCAGGCGGACAAATTAGGGGCAACCTATGGAGGAGGAGAAGCGAATGTAGCAGTGTCTTTGGCAAACTATGGATTTGATGCTGCATTTGTCACAAGACTTCCACAGCATGAGTTGGGACAGGCAGCAGTCAATTCCCTAAGAAAATACGGAGTAGATACGTCACAGATTGTACGAGGCGGAGAACGCATCGGCATCTATTATCTGGAAAAAGGAGCATCGCAAAGACCGTCCAAAGTCATCTATGACCGTACCGGTTCAGCACTCTATTCTGCCCTCAAAGAGGAATTTGACTGGGAAAAAATCTTAGAAGGAGCCGAGTGGTTTCATTTTACGGGGATTACTCCGGCGTTGAATGACGAGGTAGCGGCAATTTGTTTAGAGGCATGCAAAACTGCAAAGAAAATGGGTGTGAAGATTTCCTGTGATCTGAACTACCGTAACAAACTTTGGAGCAAAGAAAAAGCCGGACAGGTGATGGGAGAACTCTGTCAGTATGTGGATGTATGCATTGCAAATGAAGAAGATGCGGCAGATGTCTTTGGAATCCATGCGGCAGATACGGACGTGACCAGCGGAAGCGTGAACCGTGAAGGCTATAAAGAGGTAGCGACAAAGTTAGCAGAGCGGTTTGCTTTTGAAAAAGTGGCGATTACCTTAAGAGAATCGATTTCCGCAAATGACAACAACTGGTCTGCGATGCTCTTTGATGGAAAAGACTATTATTTCAGCAGAAAATATGCTATGCATATCGTTGACCGCGTAGGCGGCGGAGACAGCTTTGGCGGCGGTCTGATCGCAGCATTGTTAGAGGGTTACGAATCTGAAAAAGCGATCGAATTTGCAGTAGCCGCATCCTGCTTAAAACATTCCATTGAGGGAGATTTTAATCTGGTATCCAAAGAAGAAGTCCTGAAATTAGCCGGCGGAGATGCCAGCGGACGTGTGCAGAGATAAATAATAAGTCTTAAATAGAACATGTCATATGAAAATATCATATAACAAGCAAGTTACATGGTGCTGTGTCAGTCACCTGACCGACCACCAAGAACTTTCCTGCCTTTTAAATCTTCCCAGCGAAAATCCGGCATTTCTTCTCTTGCAACTAAGAAGTTGCCGGCACGCTGGGTAAGCTGTGCAAAGTTGACAATTTTATCGTTTGCACCTTCATTATAGGTATAGACTGTCGTCTCCGGTCCCATGAAGCCGATATCTGCTTCATTCGAGAGTACGGCAGTCATTGTTTTGTCAGCACCAAAACCGGTGATCAGTTCTAAATCGATTCCTGCGTCTTTAAAATAATCTTTTTCAATGGCAACATACATAGGTGCATAGAAAATCGAGTGAGCCACTTCGTTCAGTGTGACTTTTTGCAGCTTTTTTTCAGAGTCTTTGGAATTTGCACATCCGACGAACAGTGTCAGAACCATAGAAAGACTCAGAAACAGAACCATGCATTTCTTTTTCATAGAATCCTCCGATTGTTTTTAGTTTAGCGTATGCCAAAATAAAAAAAGTGTTAGAGGAATGTAAAGATTACAGGTAAGGATGCATACCTTCACACAGCTTTTCTTCAATCTTAATCAGGCGGTCGCAGATGTCTAAGGCTTTTTTGTCGGCATCCTCGTACTGGTTTCGGTATTTGTAGAGAGATTTGACACCCATATTGCAACCCTCGGTCATGAGGTCCGCAATCGAAGCATCACTGCTATCCATACTCAGTTTCATATTTGTTTTCATCCAGGACATTCCTTTTGCAATCGGATTAGGCTCCTTGTCAGAACTGTTGTACTCCAATAAGAGACTGTGCAGTTCGTTTCCTAAGGTTTTGTGGTGTTCTTTGCTTTCCGTGAGCAGATTCTTTAAATTATCATCGTGCACAAAGTCGAGTACCTCGTCAATCGAAGCCACTGCCATCTTAGTGCCAGCGTCACATTCCTTTAATAATTCAATCGTGTTTTGATTTTTCATAAAAATACCTCCGTTAAAGTTTAAAGTTAGGATGTCCCTATTTAAGGGAAATATGAGAACATTCAAGTATCCACATAATATTTTTTTGTATACTCTGTAACTTACACCAGCCAGATATTCCAAGTTTCCTTGTGCAAACCATTCCAATGAACCTCTGAAATCAGAAATCGTGTGCACCAAAGGGTTTCACGATTTCCTGAGTTTCATTTCCATTGCACAAAAAGAAACTTTCTATATCTGACTGGTGTAAGTTACAACAAGACATTGAGAAAATATCCTGTAGATATTTGAATCTTCATGGAAAAAAGCGAAAGGTCGTGCTATACTACATACGGACAAATAGAGATACGAGGAGTGATTGACATGAAAGACATTTTGGATCTGCACACACATACGATCGCGAGCGGACATGCATACAATACGATGAATGAGATGATCGCAGCCGCAAAATCGCGGGGACTTGAAATCTACGGGATTACGGAACATGCACCGCGGATGAACGGAAGCTGTACAGAGATGTATTTTCAGAATTTCAGGATTCTTCCGAGAGAAAAAGACGGAATGACCGTTTTGCATGGTGTCGAATTAAATATTTTAGACACGGATGGTCATGTGGACTTAACAGAGAGAGTGCTTGCGGAGATGGACATTGGAATTGCAAGTATGCATCTGCCGTGCTATACAAGCGGAGGGATTGTGGAAAATACAAAAGCCTATCTGAATGTGATGAAAAATCCATATGTCAACATTATCGGACATCCTGACGATGCAAGATTTCCTATTGATTATAAAGAATTAGTATTAGGGGCAAAGGAGCATCATGTCCTCTTAGAGGTCAACAATTCTTCCCTGTTACCGACAAGCTATCGTGGAAATCCAAGAGAGTCCTATGAAAAAATGCTTGCATACTGCAAGGAATATCAGGTGCCGGTGATCATGGATTCGGATGCCCATGCAGACAATGCGGTAGGAAATCACAGGGAAGCCGTAAACGTATTAGAGAGTGTGGAATTTCCGGAGGAACTGATCGCGAATACTTCTACCGAACTGATCCGTCAGTATCTGAACTATTATATATATATGGATTAGGGTGTCAAAAGGCGCCTCACAACTTAGTGGCTGGCAACTTGTACAAAGCTGAGTCTATTTTGTTCCGTTGTACGAAAATAAGAAAATCTAAGTCTGCCTGAGTCAGGTTATGATGGAATGACGTGTACGTCTTAAACGCCCCGTCCATGGGGCTTAAGACTTTTGCTGCCGTCCATGGCAGCAAAACACTATGCATGAACAGCCAGACTAAGATTTACTAACTTTCGCCCAAAGTCACAAAAGCAGTCCCGGCTTTGTGCAATTTGCCAATCAAAAAACTTGGAATCGCCTTTTAACACCCTGATCATACATGAAAAAGAGCATCGAGGTCTTTACAAGTAGTTTTCAATACTATATAATATAATTCGAGGTGAATTTATGACAATAGATATGAAAGACTTCTTAAGCGGAATTACCGACATCCTGCATAGGATTGACTATATAAAGCCGGAGGATCTGCCGAATATTGATTTATATATGGATCAGGTCACTACGTTTATGGATTCCCAGTTAGAGGCATCGAAGCGTTATCCTGAGGACAAGATCCTGACCAAGACGATGATCAACAACTATGCGAAGAATAATCTGATCCCGCCACCGGAGAAGAAGAAATATACCAAAGAGCATATCCTCTGTCTGATCTTTATTTACTATTTTAAAAATATTTTGAGCATCAGTGATATCCAGCGGATATTAAACCCGATCACGGACAAGTATTTTGGAACAGACAAGGAAAGTTCCGTGGGTATGACGGATATCTACAGTGAGGTGTTCAGTTTAGAAAGTGAGGAGACAAAGAATCTTTTAAAGGATTTAGCGAGAAAGTATAGTATCAGCCAGAAGACCTTTTTAGATTGTGAGGATCTCTCAGAAAAAGACAGGGAATTTTTACAGACATTTGCATTTATCTGTGAACTGAGCTTTGATGTGTATATCAAAAAGACGCTGATTGAAAAAATGATTGATTCCCTTCTGCAGGAGGATAAGAAAGAATCCAAAAAAGATGCTAAAAAAGAAGCGAAAAAGACAAAGAAATAGAAGTATAGAAGAATAAAATAATCTAACGAATCCAAAAGCGGAATCATGAGTGGGACAGAGCCAGTGCATCATATTGGCATGGCAAAGTTTCACCTATGATTCCGGTATTATTTTTAGTGTAATTTCAGTATTATTAGTATTAGTAGTATTTTATTAGTTTTCTCTGGCTGTTATTTTGAATATATTGATCAGGTCTGTTATCGGTTCTTCTTAGGATTCGGAATCATCATCTACAGATACCCGCTCAAATACCATATCATAACCGTCATTTCCGTAATTTAACGAGCGGTTGACACGGCTGATCGTTGCAGTAGAAGCTCCGGTTTTTTCTGCAATATCCAGATAAGTTTTCTGTGCGCGCAGCATTCGTGCTACTTCATAACGCTGCGAGAGTGAGAGCAGCTCATTGACGGTACAGACATCTTCAAAAAAACGGTAACACTCTTCTTTATTTTCTAAAGACAGAATTGCATCAAATAAATGATTCACTGCCTCGGTATGAACATTTTTACTCATAGTATCAATCTCCTTTGATTAGTCCTTTGTTTACTTAAAATTTTAGCATATTAAAGTTTTGACGTAAACCCATTTTTTAAAGATTGACACTGAAACAGAAAAATGCTAGCCTTTAACAGAGATAAAAGAAAGATAAGGGGAATTTTATGTACGAGAAGTTAAATAATATGCAAAAAGAAGCCGTCTTTCAGACCGAAGGACCGGTGCTGATTTTAGCAGGAGCGGGTTCGGGAAAAACGCGTGTGCTGACCTACCGGACAGGCTATTTAATAGAAGAAAAGGGAGTCAATCCCTATAATATTATGGCAATTACCTTTACGAATAAAGCAGCAGGCGAGATGCGGGAACGTATCAGTGAGCAGGTCGGATATGGGGCAGAGAGCATCTGGGTATCTACGTTCCATTCCACCTGTGTAAGGATTCTGCGCAGACACATCGACCGGCTGGGATTTGATAATAATTTCACAATCTATGATTCTGATGACCAGAAGACGTTGATGAAGGACATCTGTAAACGGTTAGAGATTGATACAAAAATTTACAAAGAGCGGACATTTTTAAATGCGATTTCCTCTGCAAAGGATGAACTGATGGACCCTGTGGCATTTGAACTGTCGGCAGCAGGAGATTATAACAGACAGCGTCAGGCAAAGGTATACCGTGAATATCAGGCGGCATTAAAAAAGAATAATGCGTTGGATTTTGATGATTTAATTATGAAAACCGTAGAGCTGTTCCGTGCAGATGCAGAGGTGCTTGACTACTATCAGGAGAGATTCCGTTATATCATGGTCGATGAGTATCAGGACACCAATACGGCACAGTTTGAGCTGATCCGGACGTTAGCGTCAAAATATCAGAACCTTTGCGTGGTTGGCGATGATGACCAGTCCATTTACAAGTTCCGTGGTGCGAATATCTATAATATTTTAAACTTTGAAAAACATTTTCCAAATGCCAGAGTGATTAAGTTAGAGCAGAACTACCGCTCCACACAGACCATCTTAGATGCGGCTAACGGAGTCATTAAAAACAATGAGGGACGAAAAGAAAAAGCACTTTGGACAGAAAACGGCACAGGGGACAAGATTGATTTTGAGCAGTTTGATACGGCATATGAAGAGGCAGACTACATAGCAAAAGATATCAGAAAAAAAGTAGAGGCCGGTGATTATCAGTATAAAGACTGTGCCATTTTGTATCGTACGAATGCCCAGTCACGTCTTTTTGAGGAGCGTTTTGTCATCAGCGGGATTCCTTACAAGATTGTTGGCGGAGTCAACTTCTATGCGCGAAAGGAAATCAAGGATTTACTGTGCTATTTAAAAACGATCGACAATGCCAGAGATGATTTAGCAGTGCGGAGGATCATCAACGTGCCAAAACGCGGGATCGGAGCGACAACCTTAAACCGTGTGCAGGAATATGCAGATGCCCATGATATCAGCTTTTACAATGCGTTGCGTGGTGCAGAAGAGATCACCACATTAGGACGTGCCGCTTCAAAGATCAAACCGTTTGTAATGTTTATCCAATCCATGCGTTCTAAAGCGGAAATTTTAGGCGTATCAGAGCTGTTAAGGGATATTATCGAGCAGACCGGATATGTGACGGAATTAGAGGCCGAGGATACGGAGGAAGCAAAGGCAAGGATTGAAAATATTGATGAGTTGATCAGCAAGGCGGCAGCCTATGAGGATGTCTGTGAAGAAAACGGAGAGCCTGCGAGTCTGAGCGGATTTTTAGAAGAGGTTGCATTAGTTGCCGATATCGACAGTCTCGATGAAGATCAGGATTATGTTATTCTGATGACACTCCACAGTGCCAAAGGGTTAGAGTTCCCGCAGGTATATCTTGCAGGAATGGAGGACGGACTGTTTCCAAGTTATATGAGCATTGTGGCAGACGATGCGGCAGCGGAATTAGAAGAGGAACGCCGTCTGGCATATGTGGGGATCACAAGAGCAAAACAGAATCTTGCCATTACCTGTGCAAAACAGAGAATGGTTCGTGGAGAAACACAATATAATAAAGTATCACGATTTGTAAAAGAAATCCCAAGAGAACTGTTAAGCGGTGCTGTCCGTAAAGAAAAAGAGCATAAAGAGCCAAAAGCGGCAACGTATCAGCAGGCAAAGCAGATCTTCCGGGCAAAGCCATATGGAATGCAGGCAAAACCGGAGAAATCCTTTGGAACACCGGGAAATCCGGCATCTTTAGGTTATCAGGAAGGTGACCGTGTCAGACATATGAAATTCGGTGAAGGAACGGTGCAGAATATCGTACAGGGCGGACGTGATTATGAGGTAACCGTGGACTTTGATAAGGTCGGTGTGAAAAAAATGTTTGCTTCTTTTGCAAAGCTAAAAAAAGTATAAAATTTTTAAAAATTTATGAATTATGTATAGGCTATTAGGAAAAAATATGATATACTGAAAAAAATCAAACAGTAACCAGCATATGGAAATGGAGGAGCGTGGCTATGAGCAGAGTAGAAGAGATGTTAAACGAGTTATTAAAGAAAAAAGAGGAAGAAGAGAAGGCAAATAACAAGGTTATCAAAGTACTTGCAGTGGTAGGAATTGTAGCAGCAGTAGCAGGAATTGCATATGCTGTATATCGTTTCTTTGCACCTGATTATTTAGAGGATTTTGAAGATGACTTCGACGATGAAATGGACGAAGACTTCTTTGACGAAGATGAGAATGAATTTGAGGACGATGCAGATTCAGAATAATGAAGAATAATACGAAAGGGCTGCAATCATATTGCAGTCCTTTTTTTGCTCTATAGGAAATACCATGTTATGTTAAAGCATAAAAGTCGTGTTTCCTATAGAGCAAAAAGCCCTTCGGGCGAAGATGCACAGCTCGCGGAGGAGTAAATAGCTGCTATGCAGCATCGCTCGCGTGCGGAACAAAAGCTGTGTTACGAATGAAAATAGAGTGTGGAAGTGTGCGAAGCACACTTTTGTTGAGTATAGGTATAGGAGCATGTATGAAAAAAGGACAGGTTTTAGAAGGAATTGTAGAAAGAGTGGTGTTTCCGAATAAGGGAATTGTCAGTGTAGAAGGAGAAGAACAGAAGGTCATTGTAAAAAATGCAATAGAAGGACAAAAGATCCGTTTTTCCATTAATAAAAAAAGAAAGGGCAAAGCAGAGGGCAGGCTTTTAGAAGTGATAGAAAGATCACCGCTTCAGACAGAAGAAGAGTGTGCGTATTTCGGAAAATGCGGCGGTTGTATGTATCAGGGAGTACCGTACCAAGAGCAGCTTAAGATCAAGGAAACGCAGGTAAAAAATCTGTTAGCACCGGTGCTTTTGAATGCAGGTTATGAGTTAGATGAGATTTTCGAGGGTGTCAAAGAGAGTCCGAGAAGTCTTGCTTATCGCAATAAAATGGAGTTTTCTTTTGGAGATGAAGTCAAGGATGGCCCGCTCAGTCTTGGAATGCATAAACGCGGAAGTTTTCATGATATTGTAACGGTGGACGGATGCCGTATCGTGGATGAGGATTATTCTAAAATTTTAAGAGGTGTACTGGACTTTTTTACGGAGCATCAGGTTCCTTTTTATCATAAAATGAGTCATGTGGGTTATCTGCGTCATCTGCTGGTGCGAAAAGCTGTTAAGACCGGAGAGATTCTGATTGACCTTGTGACGACCACGCAGCCGATAGAGGGAGCAGATACAAAAGAGCTGTTATCAGAGATGGCAGCAACCATCTGTGCGCTGGAGTTAGAGGGTACTGTTGTCGGAATCCTGCATACGGAAAATGACAGTGTTGCGGATGCCGTGATTAATGAACATACTGAGCTTTTATACGGTCAGGATCATTTTGAGGAAGAACTGCTCGGATTGCAATTTTCGATTTCTCCGTTTTCTTTTTTCCAGACAAATTCACTTGGAGCAGAGGTGCTCTATGAGACGGCAAGAGAATACGTTGCCGATGCAGGAAACGGAAAGATTGTCTATGACCTTTACAGCGGTACCGGAACGATTGCACAGATTTTAGCTCCGGTTGCAAAAGAGGTGATTGGAGTAGAGATCATCGAAGAAGCGGTGGAAGCTGCAAAAGAGAATGCAAAACGCAACCGATTAGGAAACTGCGAATTTTTAGCAGGCGATGTTTTAAAGGTGCTCGATGACATTGAACAAAAACCGGATTTCATTGTCTTAGATCCGCCAAGAGACGGGATCCATCCCAAGGCATTAGAAAAGATCATCAGCTACGGAGTAGAAAAGATGGTCTATATTTCCTGCAAGCCAACGAGCCTTGCAAGGGATTTAGAGGTGTTGTTAGCGAGAGGGTATGAGGCAGAGAGGATCTGCTGTGTGGATATGTTCCCGCAGACGACCGGGATAGAGAATGTGTGCCTTTTGGGCAAACGAAAACCAGATGCCAAGGTAAAAATAGGCATTGATATGGATGATTATTACCGTATCAGGGAGAATGCTGAAAGCAAATAAACCTTTACAAAACCGAATAATACACTGAATTAAAGCAAGATAGAAGCTGTTGATGCGTTAGAAGATAACGTGTCAGCGGCTTTTTCTTTTTATCTAAAAATCTATTAGTCAAATCTGAAAGGAGTCAATTCTATGGCAAAGAAAAATGTAAGAAACATGAAGGTTTGTGGACAGAGTGGTTATAAATATGAGACAGTTCCGGCAATTACATTAAAAGGAAAGTGGCTGGAAGAACTGGGATTTCATCTTGGGGATAATGGCAGGCTTATTTTTTTGTTTGAGGTCTCAAACTTTTATGTGACAAACATAACTGTCTGTGCTATTATAAAAACGATATAAGCGAAAATGACTTTTGCGGAAACGAAAGTATCGTTATATTTTTTTATCCCTATACTTCCTATAATGGGAATGAATACTTGCAAATTTGATTACTAATATTTTTTCATTATTACAGGTACAATAAAAACATGTAATAGCGGAAATGAGGTATAGTTACTTGCAGATAGAGAAGTATATTGCGGATAAAATAACATCTTTATGTGAAAAGCGTGATATCAGTAAATACAGATTATCGCAACTGTCGGGAATTTCCCAGTCGTCACTGGGAAGAATCATGGTGCAGGAAAACCTGCCGTCGCTGATCACACTTGAAAAAATATGTATAGCTTTGGGCGTGACATTATCGCAGTTTTTTCAGGAAGGTAATTCAGAGAATCTGACAGAAAAACAGAAAGAAGTTCTAGGGATATGGAACGATCTGAGTACAAATGAGCAGGAAACAGTAATGTCAATGCTGCGTGGACTTCGGAAGTAG
>DNUZ01000025.1 GCA_003507655.1 Lachnospiraceae bacterium
CCACAGGAGAGCCAGTGTGAGTCCAAATGTATCCGTGGAATCAAAGGTGATGCTGTTTCTATCGGTAAGCTAGAGCGCTATGTTGCAGATACAGCAAGAGAAGAAGGCATTAAGCCGGCACCTGCAGAGACGAAGAACGGCAAGAAAGTTGCTGTGATCGGTTCCGGACCTGCAGGACTTACCTGTGCAGGAGATCTTGCAAAGATGGGTTATGACGTAACAATCTTTGAAGCCCTTCATGAGCCGGGCGGTGTACTTGTTTACGGTATTCCTGAATTCCGTCTGCCAAAGTCAACCGTTGTTGCAAGTGAAATTGAAAATGTAAAGAGCTTAGGCGTTAAGATTGAAACAAACGTTGTTATCGGCAAGTCTATGACAATCGACCAGTTAATTGAAGAAGAAGGTTTTGAAGCTGTATTTATCGGTTCCGGTGCAGGACTTCCGAAATTCATGGGCATTCCTGGCGAGCAGGCAAACGGTGTCTTTTCCGCAAATGAATTTTTAACGAGAAATAACCTGATGAAGGCTTTCAAAGATGAGTATGATACACCGATCATGAAAGGCAAAAAGGTTGCCGTAGTCGGTGGCGGTAATGTTGCGATGGATGCTGCAAGAACTGCATTAAGACTTGGTGCAGAGGTACATATCGTATACCGCAGAAGTGAAGAAGAACTTCCTGCCAGAGTCGAAGAAGTACATCATGCAAAAGAAGAGGGCATCATTTTTGATCTGCTGACAAATCCAAAGGAAATCTTAGTGGATGAAAACGGCTGGGTAAAAGGAATGACCTGTGTAAAGATGGAATTAGGAGAACCGGATGCTTCCGGAAGAAGAAGACCGGTAGAGATCAAAGGTTCTGAATTTGATTTAGAGTTAGATACGGTGATCATGTCACTTGGTACTTCACCAAATCCATTGATCTCTTCTACAACAGAAGGATTAGATGTGAATAAATGGCAGTGTATCGTTGCAGATGAAAACAACGGTAAGACCACCAAAGAGGGTGTATATGCCGGTGGAGATGCTGTAACCGGAGCCGCAACCGTAATCCTTGCCATGGGAGCAGGAAAAGCTGCTGCAAAGGGCATTGACGAGTACCTGAGCCGGAAATAAGGCTGTCAGAAGTACAACGAAGTGAACACTAAGAGAGTTCATATCGATATAGTGATATTTACAAGAAAGCCGATATTTTTATTAGAAAACAATAAGATATCGGCTTCTTTTTCTTGTCATTTTCACAGTGACAGGATATAATAGGTACAGTTCCGGATGAGAACAAAGAAAAAATCTTAAGCGAAAGGAATTCTGAGATTTTAAGCAGATGGCATAAGGCAGCAGCAAAAGCAGATTCCATAGAGGAATTCCTTGGAAAAATGTAAAAAAGTTTTTTGTTCAAAATGTCAGTATTATCTAAAAATCAAGACAATATCAGTAAGTCAAAATTCAAGTGTTATTTTATTAACAATCTAAGAGTAAATCTAAAGTATTCAAAAAAATCCGCCATATCCATATATAAATATAAATACGACGGATTTTCCAAATACTATTTCATAATTTCTGAAGGTCTTGAATATCTTGAAGGTCTGCCCTTACTCCAGATTCACCTTCTTCTTCATAATATACCCACACAGGAAGAAAAAGACAACACTAAGCACCAGATTTAACACCATAATAAAACCATAGGTTGCTGTCGGAATATAATTCTGTGCATGTGTGATCGCATCTTCATTTCCGGTCAGTCCGACATAAATAGTGCGGATGATCTGGGTTAGGATATTGATCAGAAAATAAGTTAAAAAAGAGCCGGCTAACCGATGTTTCTGCCAAAGCTGTCCGATACAGATACTTGCATATGGAAGCAGGAGACCGTAAAACGAGGAAACCAGTATAAAGGCGATCAGGGAAAGCCAGAAAGTACCTGTATGCATGCCGGTATAGTAATAGACCATTCCATCAAAACCGCCAAAAGATGCAAAGTAATTGCTTATTGCATCAAAGACATAGTGATTTGCAAAAATACAAAAGATACTGAAAGCAATCAACAGCGATTCCACAAGGTTCCAGATAAATGCGACGAGCAGCTTACTGCTTAACAGCTCCCAGGAAGTTACCGGAAGTGTATGCATCAGATAGCCTTCATCACCAAACAGGTTCTTATAAAAACGTACCAACAGATAGATAAAGGATGCAATGCTGACAGCAAACAATCCTAAGATGTAGAGGATTACACTCAGTCCGCCAAAGAGTCCAAAGCCGATGGAGTCGATGTTAGAATTCTCTGCCGTAAAAAGTGACTGTGCAAATATTCTTGCAAAAATGGTCAAAACCACAAGAATCAGATAGAGTGGCAGGATGACCTTTGAAGTTGTTTTAAATTCATGTTTCATTAATTTTCCTAACATCTGAATACCTCCCTGAACAGTGCGTCAATGGACATGCCTTCCTCTTCGCGAATGGATTCAACGGAAGCGTCCTTTACAATTTGTCCGTTTTTAATAAAGATAACCTGATCTAAAATATTTTCAATATCGGCGATCAGGTGTGTGGAGATCAGAATACTTGCATGCTCATCATAGTTCGTGATGATGGTGTTTAAAATATAATCCCTTGCCGCAGGATCTACGCCGGCAATCGGTTCATCTAAGATGTAGAGGTCTGCACGGCGTGACATTACTAAAATGAGCTGAACCTTTTCCTTGGTACCTTTGGACATCGTCTTTAATTTCTGCTTTGGATCGATCTGCAGCTTTTCTAACATATCATAGGCACGTTCCGGCTCAAAGTCCTCATAAAAATCTTTAAAAAAGTCGATGATCTCATTTACCCGCATACCGCCGCCAAGATAGGTGTGGTCAGGCAGATAGGAGATCACTTTTTTCGATTCCGTACCCACCGGAGCCTCCTTGATATAGACTTCGCCGGCTGACGGAGTCAGTAAACCGTTTAAAATTTTGATTAGTGTGGTCTTACCACTTCCGTTCGGACCTAACAGTCCGATAATGTGTCCTTCCTCAATATCCAAATTGATATGGGAAAGAGCGGTTGTAGAACCATAAGTTTTACTCAGGTCTTTACATGTAACTAAACTCATTTTTTCCTTCTCCCTTAAATAGTAGTGTGTTGTTGGATCAGTTGGAGTGTTTCCTCTTTGGACATTCCAAGATGTTTCATAGCTTCAAAAAAATCATGGATCTTTTCTTCGGCAATCTGTTGTTTTAATCCTTCGATCATAGCAGTATCCTCCGTGATAAAACGTCCGCTCGTCCGCTGACTGTAGACTAAGCCGGTTCTTTCGAGTTCGGAAAGGGCTCTTTGCATAGTGTTCGGATTGACGGCTGCACAGGAGGCAAGCTCTCTGACAGCAGGGAGCCGTTGTCCGGGCTGATAAACACCCGAAATGATATCCATTTCAATGCGTTCTACGATCTGTAAAAAAATCGGACGGTCGGAACTGAGATTCCATGGCATACACCCACCTCGTTTCTGATATATGTATTAGTCAAATAATACAATAATGCAAATGGGAATATTTGTCAAGAAATATTCAAAAAGCAAAGTTTTTATTATTTTCTCATCAGACATTCCATCAGACGGGTATTGTCCTCCGGTTCCATAAAACAGAAACGGATATATTTATTGTCTAAGAATGGAAACGTAGAGCAGTTGCGGATCATCATACGTTCCCGGATCGTGCGGTCGAACATTTCATCAGCATTCATATCCTCCCGAAGCAGGCGGAGTAACATAAAGTTTGCCTTTGGTACATAGGCTTTGAAATCCGGGTGGGAAGCAAATGCTTCATAGATCCTTGAACGCTCTTTTGAGATCAGGGATTTCGTTTTTTCAATATAATCGGTGTCGGTAAACATCAATTCTCCGGCAATTACGGCAAGGGAATTGATTGTCCACGGATTTTTTCGTGTATTAATAGCTTTGATCAGATCCGGATTTCCGGTAATGGCATAGCCCAGACGGAGTCCCGGAGCTGCAAAGAATTTAGAAGTTCCTCTTAATATAATGATATTGTTGTAAAAGTTTGTCAGTGGAACAGCAGTGATCTCGTCCATATTTTCGGCAAATTCCACATAGGTTTCATCTACCATCACAAAAATATCATGCTGTTTGCAGACATCTAAGATCAGACGCATGTCTTTTCTGGTGATCGCAGTAGAAGTCGGGTTATTCGGATTGCAGAGTACCAAAAGATCAATATTTTCATTGAGGTGTGCAGTAAAGTCCGCAACGTTTAAATGAAAGTCATTGTCTTCACGCAGCGGATAGTACAGGGTGGTACCACCGCCTAAAGAAATTTCACGCTCATATTCGGAATAAGTAGGACCGATGATCATCGCTTTTTTCGGATGTTCGATCTGGATAAAAAGAGAGATCAGCTCTGTAGAACCGTTACCGACAATGACATGTTCTGCCTCACAGCCGCAATAGCCGGCGATACACTGTCTTAAAGAAGTGTATTCTCTGTCCGGATAGGCGGTAATGGCATCGATATGTTCGGTCAGAGTCCTGCGTAAAAGGGGGGAGATCCCAAGCGGATTGACGTTGGCACTGAAGCTGATGATCTCTTCTTTTCTGATGCCGTAAATTTTTTCTATTTTTTCTAAATCACTTCCATGAAAATGATCCTGATGCTGTAACATATGATATACCTCCAAATGCTGACAGGGTGCAGAAAGAGCAGTTGCACGAACCTGTGAAATAGTTTATAATCTATTATAATCGACTTGTGCGAAAAAGCAATAAAAACCAGATAAGCAGGTGACATTTTGCGTAGACGGATTTATAATCTGGCAAATGGTAAATTTGAATATGAGAAACCGGAATTGCTGCTCTCAACAGACCGGCTGGAATTAAAAGTAGTAGAGGGGCAGAACTATAAAGGAAGCTTTACGATAAGAAGCGGTAACGGGCTTCCTCTGCGTGGTGTGATCTATACCTCCGATGTACGGATGGAGTGTATGAATCCGCAGTTTGAGGGAGAAGAGGTTCATATTCAATTTGAATTTCATAGTGAAGGTCTGATGGAAGGGAATATTCAAAAGGGTGAGTTTTACATAATCTGTAACCAGAATGAATATAACCTTTCTTTTGTTGTAAATATTTCCAAATTATATCCAAAGACTTCCATCGGAACGATCCGTTCTATTTATGAATTTGCAAAATTAGCGGCAAAAGACAAAAATGAAGCCTATGAGATTTTTACATCCCCAATGTTTGTAAATCTGATAAAAGAAGAGGAAGTTCGTGAAAGAATGCTCTACGAGGGACTTTGCCGTCCGGGAGCAGGCATGCAGGATATGGAGGAGTTTCTGATCGCATGCAAACAGAAGGAAACGGTCTTACTGACCATGGATGAAAAGAGCAAAGAGTATTGTGATATAACACAGAGCAGAAAAGAGACACTTGTTTTAAGAAAAAGAGAGTGGGGATATTTAGAACTTGAGATTACAAGTGATGCCTCCTTTTTACATCCTGTAAAAAAGCAGATGACAACCGCTGACTTTATCGGGAGTATGCTTCAGGTGGAGTATCTGATTGAAAAAGAAAAGCTTCATGCAGGAAAAAACTATGGAAAGCTGACGTTAAAAAGCCCTTATCAGACACTGGAGCATACAGTCTGTGTATATCAGAAAGAACAGAGGGAAGCTGTGCCGGAAAAGTGGGAAGAACATACGGAACTTTCCAAAATGAAGTGCAGACTGACGGAAAGCTATATTCGTTTCCGGTTAAAACAGATGACATTAGGAGAGTGGGTAATGGGATCGAATGAAATCCTCGACCATTTCATTGCTGCTTTTCCGAGTGAACATTGGTATGGCCTGATGAAGGCACAGGTGCTACTTATCAACCGGCAGAGACAGGAAGCCGAGTGGATATTAGATGAAAAGAAGAAAACGATCACGGACACAAAGAGCGTAGCGTGGGCATATTACCTCTATCTGACCACCCTTTTGATCCGCGAGGACAGTTATGCAGATAAGGTGTTAAAGAACGTGGAAGACATCTGCAGGGTGCATAACAAAGATATGCGTCTGGTGTGGATCTTATTATTTTTACGGGGAGATTATGCAAAGAATGCAGCATTAAAATACTATGCCATAAGAGAACAGGTCATGGGCGGATGCACCAGTCCGTATTTTTATTTAGAGGCATATCTGCTGCTTGAAAAAGAACCGTATATTATGACGGAGATGGGCGAGTTTGAATGCCGTCTGCTGCTCTGGGCATGCAGGAAGCATGCAATCACAAAAGAGCTTGCCATACAGGTGACCCATTTAGCAGGAGATCTGCGTACCTATGAGGAGCGGGTCTATAAGATTCTTTGCGGCTGCTATGAGATCTATCCGCAAGAGGAACTGCTGACCGTGATCTGTGCCTATCTGATCAAGGGACAGAAATACGATACGCTATATCATCACTGGTATGAAGAGGGAATTACCGCAGATCTGCGTTTAGCAGGTTTATATGAAGCCTTTGTCTATTCGATGGATGCAAGGGAAGTGCGTCAGGTACCTAAGATGGTACAGATGTATTTCCGTTATCACAGCAGTCTTCCGTATGCACAAAAAGCGGCACTCTATGTCAATATTATTGCAAATAAAGAAAGTCAGCCGTCTGTCTACGCAAGTTATGAAAGAACCATGGAGCGTTTTGCCTTAGAACAGATATTAGAGCGGCATATGGATGATAATCTTGCGGTTATCTATGATACATTTTTAACGGAAAATATGATACAAAACGAGACGGCAAAGGCATTAGGGCAGTTGTTGTTTTATCATAAGCTGACTTGCTTTGATAAAGATGCCGTTCGTCTTTATGTAGTGCACAGACAGTTAAAAGATGGCTTTTCGGTATCGATCCAGAACGGAACTGCATATTTTCCCATCTATTCTTCCGATTATGTCATTCTTTTAGAGGACCGGAAAGGAAACCGTTATGCCTCCGGTATGGAGTATCAGTTAGAAAAATTGATGCGTCCCGGCAGATTTATAAAAAAATGCATGGAGCAGGCACCGGAGTGTGAATCGTTTTTTATTTATCAGTTAGACAAAAAACCATTCCATGAGGAATTAGATGAAAAGGAGTTAGAACTTCTGCGCAGATTCTTACGCATGGATTCGGTCAGTGAGGAATACAGAACCTATCTGTTCCCGGAGATCATAAGGCTGCATCAGGTCAATCAGGTAAATTTAGATATCAGAGAGTATTTAAAACGGATCAATCCGTCAATGCTGAATCAGAGTGCGAGAAAATATATGGTAGAGCTTTTAGTCGACAGACATGCTTATCGGGAGGCATATGCATGGCTGCAGCGATATGGCATTGAAGAAATTGATGCCGTGCGGTTAGCCGCAGTTGCCGGAAGCATGGCAGGAAAAGAGGAGTATGCAGACGAAGAATTCCTGGTATATCTTTGTGCAGAAGCCTTTTTTGGTGGAAAATATGACGAAGCTATCCTGAAATATCTGTGTGAGAATTATGATGGTTCGACAAAACGACTAGGAGAGATCTGGCAGGCAGCAAAACAGTTTGGGATTGAGACTTATGGTTTAGAAGAACATATTTTGATCCAGCTGCTGTATTCTACGGAGTATATGGAATATACGGAAGAAATTTTTGAAAGCTATTGTAGAAATGGTGGAAAAGAGATCATAAAAGATGCCTATCTGAACTATTTTTCACAGGCATACTTTGTAGAACATATGGTGATCAGCGAACGATTCTTCAGACATCTGGTGGAACGACCGGAAGAAAAACAGATACTGGTGTGCCGTTTGGCAATTTTAAAATATCTTGCATCCCATAAAGATAAGCAGGAAGAATACATGGAACTGTCAGATACCTATCTGGCAGATTTTACGGCAGAAAAGATTTATTTTTCGTTTTATCGAAGATTTCCTGTCTTTTTACAGCAAAAATATGGTTTTTATGATAAGGTATTTATAGAGTATCAGAATCGGAGAGGAAACCGTGTCTTTTTGCACTATCGGAGCGGGGAACATGATGAATACCGTACCATGGAAATGAAGGAAGCCTATGGTGGGATTTTTATCAGTGATTTCTTACTGTTTTTTGGTGAAAATATCCAATATTACGTCAGTCAGATGCGGGAAGAAAAAGAACAGATATTAGAAAGCAATCAGATTACGGGAAGCATGGTATGTGAAGAACAGGACAAGAGTCGGTATACGCTTTTAAATCAGCTGATCACACAGACCATTCTCGAAGAGGATATCAAAAAGACAAAAGAAATGATGATAGAATACGAAGAGCAGCAACAGCTCTGTAAGAGACTCTTTGAGGTTCTATAAAGGAGAAAGTTATGAGTGAGAGACTTTTGGACAAATTATATATTGGTATTGATCTGAAAGAAGAGTCGGCAATGCTCAGTTACTTTCATCCGGGTATGGAACGTCCTGCAACGGTCAGTTTTGTAGCAGGAAGCTCTGAATACAGTCTGCCACTGGTGGTTGCAAAACGCCATGGTATCGGACAATGGGTTTACGGTAAAGATGCAGAGCGTTTAGCAGAGGCAGGACAGGGAACGAAAGCAGAGAATCTGTTCCGGCAGGCACTAAATAAAAACAGGATAACGGTAGAGGGCAGAGAGTATCCGGCGGAGGATCTGTTCCTTTTATTTATAAAAAAAATCTTATCCATCCCGAATAAACTCGACAGGGAACGGAAACTAGAACGTCTGGTCTTTGCGGTGCAGACCGTCACGGAAGAATGTGTTCGTCTGTTAGACCGGGTTCGACGGGAATTAGAGCTGTCAGAGGAGCAGTTTGAAGTGGTAGACTATAAAGAATGTTTTTGTTTTTATCATTGCAATCAGGAGGAAAAACTTCAGAATCATCAGGCAGGATTATTTGGTGGCAGCAGTGAGAAAATCGTGTATTATAGTCTGGAAAAAGAGAAACGAACGAAGCCCTGTGTGGTTACGATAAAAGAACAGAAACTGGGCATACTGACAGATGACAAAGATGCAGGGTTTTTAGCAATGGCACAGCAGGCATTCGACAAGCAGCTTGTGTCTACGGTCTATTTTGTCGGAAGTGCGTTTGACGGTGGATGGATGCAGGAATCTTTAAAATATATCTGCCGTGGACGACGGGCATTTTTAGGGAAGAATCTATATTCTCTGGGTGCATGTTTTGTGGCATTCCAAAAAAAAGAGACAGAGCAGGAATATGTATATTTAGGGGACAGCGAGTTCAAGATGAACATCAGTCTGAAGGTAAAGAAAAAGCAGGAATTGGAATTTTATTCGCTTGTAACTGCCGGAGAGAACTGGTATTTAAAGGAGCATAGCTGTGAGGTGATCTTAGACGGTACGGATACCGTGGAACTGTGGTTACAGCATCCATATGGAAGGGAGGCAAAAATAGAGAGTTTAGAGCTTGCGGACCTTCCCGACAGACCGGAACGAACCACAAGACTCAGAATCACGGTACATTTGCTGGGAGATACGAAAGCAGAGATAGAGATTGCGGACCTTGGATTCGGAGAATTGTTTCCGTCTAGTGGGAAAGTATGGAAGTATACAATGGAATTTTAGAGGAGGAAGACGATGGGACAGTTATTATTTTGTAGTCATGCCTTAGCAAAAAAACCATATGATATAGAGAGTGCTTCCTTAAATATATATTCCTTAGAGGAGATGAGCTATTATCTGATCCACAATGCAGAATTTGTGGAGATGGACTTTGTCGGAAGGACATTCTGCGACTGGGTAAGAACGGAGATCAAAGAGGAAGGACTTGCTTGCAAATTAGAAGAGGCATTAGAACAGGGGGTGCCTTCTTATGAATTTGCAAGGATTCTTTTAGAGGAGACCGGCTATGCGACCGAGGCGGAACAGCAGGCTGCCATGGAGATTTTCAGACAGTTAGAGGAAAAGGACGAGCTTTCAAGGCATAAACTGCGTGCAGACCGTCTGTTGCGGCGTGGAAAATATCATTGCGCCATGGAGGAATATCGTTGGATCTTACAGAATCAGACAGAAGAGACACAGGAGGCGTTCTTAGGAGATGTGAGCCACAATTTAGGAACCGCCTATGCAAATCTGTTTCTGTTTTCCCAGGCGGCAGATTGTTACAAAACAGCTTATGAGAAGAATACAAACCCAAGTTCCCAAAAGTCAGAATTATTTTGTCTGTTCTTAGCAGATAAGAAAGAAAAACAAAGCGAACGGGCGAAAGAATACGGGATTGGCACAGAACAACTCAAAGAGTATGAAAGAGAATTAGAAGCGATAAAAGAGCAGCTTCCTTTGGATGAAAATGTAAAAAAGATCCGGAACCTATATGAGGCTTATGAAAAAGGAACAAAGGAAGAAATAAAAGCAGAGACAAAAGCAGAAATTTACGGGATCGTCCATAAATGGCGTCAGGAATATGAGAAGTATGGCAGGTAAGAAATAATGAGATTTTGGAAAAGAAGAAAGAAAGCAAAAGAACAGCCGGAAGCAAAACAGAATATTGAAGATGTGTTAGAACATTTGAATACGCGGGGTGCATATACGGACAGTGCGGAATATAAGAGGCAGGCAGAGCATGAGATGCTCGGACGCTGTGAGGAGATCATTGAGGCGATCCGGGAGTTAGAAGAGGCGAAGTCTGAGTACCGCATTGTCACGGACTATCTGAATGATATCCAGAAAATCCGCAATATTCCAAAAGAAACACAGGAGGATCTGCATGAGGTTGCAGGAAATGTTGCCAAACTCAATAAGGCAAGGGATCAGTATTTAAATACGGCCCAGAAGATTTCCGACGCACAGTTCGTTCAGATGCAGCAGGAAGAGGATGAGATACCGGATGCCATCCGCAGATTAGAGGCAAATGAAGCCTATGAGGCAGCCATCCGCCGGGATATGAATTATTTAGAGGGAGAAAAACAGGCGTGGGTGTACTGCATGGAAGAAGTAAAGGAAGAGATGCATCATCTTAGGATTTTTTCCTATGTATTGTTTAGCGTATTTATTGTCCTGATGGCGGTGATCTTAGTCCTGCAGGGAGTGAAAAACGTGGACACAAAGCTGATGTTTACGCTGCTGGTATCCGCGGCAGCCATCGGTGGATTTTTCCTCTATTTCCGTCAGCAGCGGGATATCGATCAGTTAAAACGCTGCGAGGCAAACATTAACGGAGCGATCATCCTTTTGAATAAGATCAAGTTTAAATATGTCAATACGAAGAACGCAGTCGACTATGCCTGTGAAAAATACCATGTACACAATTCGAAGGAACTGACCTATATCTGGGAGCAGTATCAGGATGCAGTGCGGGAAAAGGAAAAATATCTTCAGACAAATGAGGAGTTAGATTACTATAATTCCCGTTTGGTACGCAGACTGAAAGATTATCAGCTCTATGATGCAAAAGTGTGGACCGGCAATCCGGAAGCGATTTATAATGACAAGGAAATGGTTGAGGTGCAGCATAATCTGATCGCAAGGAGACAGAAACTTCGAGAACGCATAGAGTATAATACGAAAAATATCCTGAATATGCGAAAAGAGGTAGAAGAGATCGCGGCAAGTCAGAAGCAGATGGTCCCGGAGTTAAAAGAGATCATTGATTCCATTGACAGTTTAAGCAGCCAGTCTTAAAGTGTGTTTGCAAAACGGGTTATTTCTCTTATGCACGAAAAAATAAAATATGCATATTTTGTAAGTAAAGAGATAAGGAGAAATAACATTATGGGAAATTGCAATAGAAGCAATATGGGACAACGGGAATGCGGTGAGCGTTACGATATGTCCTCATGTCAGGATTTTGCATTAGCAATGGCATATGTACCATGGCAGCATTTTGAGCATGTCTATGAGCCGGACCGTGCTCTTCAGGTCGGAACCATTTTTCCGGAATTAAATAAACCGTTTTGCGGAAGAAAGGGGATGCGGGGATGATGAATCAGCAGATGAGCCAGAAACAGTTGTTACAGTGGATCAATATGGTAAGCTTTGCCGTCAATGACATTACCCTTTATCTGGATACGCATCCTGACGACGAAGAAGCATTAAATTATTTAAAACACTACAAAGAACTACGCAAACAGGGACTTCGTGCCTATGCAGACCAGTATGGTCCTCTTACGATCGACAGTGCAAAAGTAGGAGATCACTGGGACTGGGCAACCCAGCCTTGGCCGTGGGAAGGAGGCATGTGTTAAGTTATGTGGAATTATGAAAAGAGATTACAATATCCGGTAAATATCAAACAGACCAATCCGAAGATCGCACAGGTCATCATGTCGCAGTACGGTGGACCGGATGGAGAGCTTGGAGCTTCCATGCGATACATTTCACAGCGTTATACGATGCCTTATCGTGAGGTTGCAGGAATTTTGAATGATATCGGTACCGAGGAGCTGGCACATTTAGAGATGGTTTCTACGATCGTGCATCAGCTGACAAGAGATTTATCACCGGAGGAGCTTAAAGCATCCGGTTTTGACAAATATTATGTAGATCATACGTTGGGAATCTGGCCGCAGGCAGCCGGGGGCATTCCATTTAATGCCTGTGAATTCCAGTCAAAGGGTGATCCGATCACAGATTTGATGGAAGATATGGCAGCAGAGGGTGCGGCTTGATAAGAACAACAAAAATATATGCTAACGGAGGAAGATATGGGAAGAAAAAAGAGGATGCTTTCCATGGTGCTTGGAATTTCAATACTGGTTCTGATCGTGATCATTGTAAAGGTTATACCACAGAGCATTAGAAATTCTCAAAAAAATACAAAGACAGAACAGTCACAGGAAGCATCAGAGAAAAAAACGAAGAAAAAGGACAAGAACATAGAGCAGGCAAAACTGCTGGCGATGGGATATGATTACGACGGAGCGATCAATCTCTTAAAGTCCGTAAAAAATTATAAAGAAAATACGAAGATCACAAAACTGATCAAAAAGTTTGAAGAACAAAAGGCGGCATGTGTTCCGGTGGATGTCAATGCAGTGCCACACATTTTCTATCATTCCCTGATCAATGATACGGATCGTGCATTTAACGTATCCGTGTTAGGAAAAAATGCAATGGACGGCATGAACGCGTGGATGACAACCGTGGAAGAATTTGACCGCATTACCCAGCAGATGTATGACAATGGATATGTATTTGTAAGACTGCGTGATTTAGTAGTTGAGACAAAGGATGAAAATGGCAATGTAACGTTTGCACCAAACACGAACCTGATGCTGCCGCCGGATAAAAAAGCGGTCGTTCTGTCCGTGGATGATCTGAGTTATTACCATTCCTATAAGCCTGCCGGATTTCCGGAAAGACTGGTATTAGATGATAACGGTGATGTAAAGTGTCTTTATAAGACTTCAGATGGCAAGAAACATATCGGGGATTACGATGTGGTTCCAAGACTGAATACATTTTTAAAGAAGCACCCGGACGGTGCCTACAAAGGAGCAAGAGGTATGATCGCCATGACCGGATATAATGGCGTGTTTGGCTATCGTACGGATTCGGATTATGAGGTCAGAGAACATTTAAAACCGGATCAGCTTGCATGGCTGAACGAACACCCGGATTACAACCGGGAAAAAGAGATTGAAAAAGCAAAAAAAATTGCTGATGCACTAAAAGCGGAAGGCTGGGAGTTTGCAAGCCACACCTGGGGACATCTGAGTGTCACGGGAAAGACCGTGGAACGTTTAAAGACAGATAATGAGAAGTGGGTTGCGAATGTACAGAATATTGTAGGAGTGGTGGATACGTTGATCTTTGCGCATGGAAATGACATCGGAGGGCCGCAGCCGTATACGAATGATAATCCGCTGTATGCCTATTATAAGAGTGCCGGTTACAACTTTTTCTGTAATGTAGACCGCTCGAAACCACACTGGGTACAGATCAATGCAGACAATGTGCGTCAGGGACGGATTGATATGGACGGCTATCTGCTCTATACCGCAACGCAGGGACGGACAACGGTCTTAGACCAGATGATCCGGCCGGCAGAGGTATTTGATACAAGAAGACCGACACCGGTCATTGCAAACGGAAAAGAGTAGGAGTAATAAAATACCACTGCTGTTTATTTTAGAACCACTGCACGAAAGATAAGGGTCAAGTAGTAATAGTGTATGAAGTTTGTATGCCATATTTGTATAACATGACATTTTTATATGATCGTGGCATTTTGTGTCGAAAAAAGTATGTACATGTGATAAAATTTATATAAACATTTTATAAACGAATGTAAAAAGATGTTTATAAGTAAGGGAGACAGCAAATGAATACAGATAAGAGTGATGCCAGGATCCTTGCAGTCGCAGGCAAGGGTGGCGTTGGTAAGACCTCGCTTGCAGCAGTTATGGTCAAACTTTTAGTGGCAGCGTACCCGGATAAACGGATACTTGCGATTGATGCAGACCCGGCTGTGGGATTGTCTACTGCACTCGGTGTGGACGTGAAACTCACGGTAGACGATATTCGCAAAGAGGTTGTGGCAAACGCAGAGGACGGCAACGCTAAGGCGGCAATTGAATTGTTAGGAGAAGCCAGATATCGTATTTTTGACGCACTTGTCGAGATGGATGGCTTTTCTTTTATTGCAATCGGAAGACCGGAGGCAGCGGGCTGCTATTGCAAGATCAACAGTTATCTGAAAGAAGTGATCGGTCTTTTGGCAGAGAATTATGATTATATCGTAATTGACGGAGAGGCTGGAATTGAGCAGATCAACCGACGTGTGATGGAAAAAGTGACACATCTTATGCTGATCACGGACTCTTCTAAGAAAGGAACGCAGGTCGTTCAGACGATCAAACAGGTAGCAGATGAACTTGTGATGTACGACAAGGTCGGTGTGATCGCAAACCGACTTCCCAATTTAGATGTCAAACAGTACATGGATGTGGGTGATATTCCGGTACTTTCTTACATATTATCGGATGCTTCGTTAGCAGAGTTCGACCTCAAGGGAGAGAGTGTATTTTATTTAGATGATGATGCGGCGATCGTCAGAGGAGCAAAAGAAGCCCTGATCGGTATAGGAATTTTAGAAGCGTAAAGGAGGGAAAGCGTGAAAGACTTAAAGCACTTATATTATTTTGAGAAGTTGTTAGAAGATGCGAATAACGAACTTGTGCGTCAGGCACAAAGTGAGGGGCTTAAGTGTATCGCAACGACTTGCGAAAATGTACCGGAACCACTTTTAAATCTTCCGGGAATATTTTCCGTCAGACTGCGTGCACCGCGTACAGGTTCTATGGAGATGGCTACCTATTACATGACAAGTTTTTTGTGTGAGTACAGTAGAGCACTTTTAGAAAGAGCCATTGAAGGCGGTTACAATTTTGTGGACGGTATCGTAACACCGGACGGATGTACGATGATGAACCGCTGTGTGGAGAATATGGAACTGCTTAAAACCATGGGAGAGGGAAAAGATGGATTTTTCTGGGAATATATGGAGATTCCACAGAAGAATGATGACAATGCATTAGAGATGTATACCTTGCAGTGCCGCAACCATATCTTAAAGCCACTGGCTGAAAAATATGGGATCGACACATCGGATGAGGCTATCCGTGCAGCCGTAGAACAGCACAACGAAGTGTGCCGCCTGATCCGTGCGATCGGTGATTTTCGTAAAGAAGCGAATCCACGCGTAACGGGCTATGAGTTCCATATCCTTACCCTGGTAAGTTATGTGGCACCAAAGCATCTGATCGTGGACAAACTCCGTGAGACATTAGAGGAGATCAAAACAAGAGAACCGGATGCGGCAGACAAGTATCGTGCCCGTGTCGTTTTTGTCGGCTCCGAGGTGGACGATGTGGATGTGATCAGGTTAGTAGAGGAATCCGGTGCCTATGTCTGTGCAGACCGTTTCTGCTATGGATCATTACCGGGACGTGATGAGATCCTCTTAAATGACGATGAAGATGTTGTAAAACAGGTCTGTCGTCAGGTGCAGGGCAGAGCACAGTGTCCACGTTACTGGGATATGGCAAAGATGACAGGCAGACGCGATTACGTTGCAGATCTTGCAAAAGAATACGGCGCAGATGGTATTATTTACGAACAGATGAAGTTCTGTGATCCATGGGCATATGAGCGGATGATCGGTACGATCGTTCTCCGTGATGAGCATGGCTATCCGGTACTTGCCGTGGATCGTCCATATTCCATTGGCTCTTCCGGTCAGATGCGCACACGCGTGCAGGCATTCGTAGAGAGCATTGAGATCAAGAAGATTCAAGGAGGTAAGAAATAATGGCAAAAGAAGTAGGCGCAGAAGCGCTGGGTAGATTTTTTACCGATGGAAAAGTACGAAGCAGACGTGAGTGGCGTGGATTTAAGGATACTTTTTATGATTACACACGCTGGCTCTATATTATGAAGCAGTTAGCTGGCTTTATCATCAAGCCTAGAAATATCAAAGCGATGTTCCGCTATCGCTGGATGGCAAACTATTTAGCAGTACCGATGATGGTCGATAAACATACACAGGGACTTCGCGGACCATACCTTCGTATGTGTCATTTAGAGCAGGATCTCGTTGTCTATGATGTGGCAAAACTTCTTGATAACTTATTCCGCGGAGATCGTCGTATCGGCAATGATAAAGAGTTCTCTAAGAAAGTCGTGCTTGTAGACGAAAACGAAATGACAGCCGTTATGATGGGATTTCCTACCTTAAAGGGACTTTCCCGTGAGACACCGTCTACCTATGTATCGGTTCTTTTGAACCAGAACGCGGCACTGCATTATATCGATGTGGCACAGGAGTTTGGACTTGCCGGTGATGTCTGTCCGATGCCGGAGGCAGAACTTGGCGTTTCCATTGATGATGATGCACCGATCCTTGGTGCCTGTGCCGTACAGTGTAATACAACCTGTGACGGTTCCCTTATGAGTAATGGCGGTATTGCAAAACGTCTGGAATTAGAAGATGGTATACCAATCTTCCAGTTAGCAGCACCGTTGCGCCACAGAGAAGATGACGTACAGGATTACGCAGCACAGGAGATCAGGAACTGTATCGCATTTATCGAAGAAAAGACAGGCGAGAAATGGGATTGGAAATATTACTTTGAGTGTGCAAAACGTGTCAACGAGTCCACCAGACACCGTATGGAATGGCTCGATATGAATAAGACCGATTATCCGCAGATCTTTGGTTCAAATCTTGCACTTTATACCGAGACAAACTACATGGCAATCTGTGGTAAGGTGCCGGAATTTGTCGATGTAGACCGAAAACTTACCGCACTTGCAAATCAGGCATACAAAGACAAGATGATGATGGCAAAAGAATATCGTCACCGTGCGATCGTATGGGGCGTACAGTCGCATTTTTACATGGACTTTTTGCTTTGGATATTAAACTGCTGGGGTATTGTTCCACTGACCGATATGCTTTCTATGGTAAATACCGAGATGATCGCAGAGGAAGATACACCACAGAACCGTGAAAAAGCATATTACGATATGGCATGGCTGACAGAAAACATGATTATGAGAAACCGTACCCATGGCGGTTACAAAGTACTTCTCGATGAACTTTGGGAGTACTGCGAGGAATTCAACGCCGACATGGTTATCCTTTGGGAGCATATGGCATGTAAGGCACTCAATGGTATGCATGGTCAGTTTGAAGAAAAGGCAAGAGAAAAAGGCATACATTTGATCTGGGTCACACACGATCTGTTCGATCCTAGAATCGTATCCCGTCAGGGCGTTCGTGATCAGGTCAATCGTTATATGAGAACTGTATTTAAGGAAGAACCACTGGATCCGTCACTGGAAATTTTACACGACGAGCATTCATGGTAAAAAAGGAGGAACAAGATGAAATATTATGGCGGATGTGATTCCGGATCAACTTATACAAAATGTGTCATCATCGATGAGACAGGAAAGATGGTAGCAGATGTAACACTTCGCAGCCGTATCAATGCGGTCCTTTCCTGTGAGGAATCCATTGAAAAGGCAGTTGCACAGGTGCCGGATTTAAATTCAGCAGAGAATCTGGCTTATCTGGTAGGTACCGGATACGGACGTAACAAGGTACCGTCAGCAGACGAGAATATCTCAGAGATTTCCTGTCATGCGATGGGCGTACATGTGGCAGACCCGAATGTTAAGGCAATTATCGATATCGGCGGACAGGACGTAAAAGGGATTGCCATTGATGCTGACGGAACCGTTTTAAACTTTGCTATGAACGATAAGTGTGCGGCAGGAACCGGACGTTTCTTTGAGGCAATGGCAAAGGCATTTGAGATGGATCTTTCAGAATTTTCGAAGTTGTCTTTAAAGGCAAAGAATGTAATCCCGATCACGGCACAGTGTACCGTATTTGCGGAGTCAGAGGTCATCTCCTTAGTAGGCGAGGGCAAGCCGATGGATGAGATCGCCGCAGGTATTGAGTTATCCGTTGCAAAAAGATGTTTTGTGATGTCAAAGAAGGCAGGAGCTGTGGATTCCATCACTTTGACAGGCGGATGTGCAAAGAACGATGGATTAAAAGAGGCTATCGAAAAGGTGTTGAATTTGAAAGTCATTGATCTCCCGATCGACCCACAGCTTATGGGAGCGCTTGGTGCAGCAGAGTTTGCCCGTCAAAAAGGAATGGCGAAGGAAGGAGCGGTTTAATATGGCAACATTTTTACATGTAATTTTGATCATTGCGATCGTATTAGTGTGTCTGTTTGTCTTGAGTTTTATCGTTTACTTTTTTAATCTCGATATGAAACTTACAGCAGCGATCGAACCGCTGATGCAAAAGCATTACGATAAGATAGAAAGAGATACACATCTATGAGACTTTACGATGAGATTATCCATGATATCCTGACTTTCCTTGGGGAGCAGGATGCGCACATCCTTCCGGTCGGTGCTGCGGCAGACCCTGTCAGCAGAGACTGGCAGGATGCCGGAAAAGCAATGATGATCTTACAGTCGGATATGGCATATGAATTAGGAGGACATAATCTTCCAGCCGTAGGAAATACCTTAGTAACGACGGGGAAGGATTTCGTTCCAGAAGATGAGATCATCCTCATAGGAAAAGATCTGCCGGAGATCACAGAGGATACTCCATATGCGAGGATCGCACTGGTGCGTGTTGCAGAGGACAGTATCGGAACGGGAGATCGGTTATACAATACGATCCGGAATATCGGATATTTTCGTTACCATATCTATCCCAAAGGGTTTATGCTGCGCGTATCGTCTTCTAATGACAGGGAGAGTGTACGCGTGGAGGCAGAGGCACTGAATGAAGGGTTAAATTTTACGGCGATCGGCAATGCCATGCTTCGGGCGTTGCATTTACATAAAGAAGTAGAGGCAGTCAGGATCATCTTTGTTACAGATCCGAAAGTTGATTACGGCAGATTGCAAGATGGACTCAAAAAAAACAAGCAGATCACGGCAACGATTGACCATATGTTAAAAGATGTCAATATGGACTGCGGTTCCTGTGGATTGCAGGAAATCTGTGATGAAATCGAAGGCTTGCGTGAGATGCATTTTGGCATGAGCGAAGAACATACATAAGTAGTCATAAGAGAATGTTTAGCATCACACAGGTGCAGACAATAGAAACAAACAATAAGAAATGAGAAAAGGAGAGCATAGACATGGACATGAATAAGTACAACGAGTGGCCTGCGAATCACAAAGGCGACAAAAATCCAAGTCCAAAGATCATCGCTTTAGGAAAGCGGATCACAGACGTAGCCGGTCATATGATCGGTGGCGTTACCGCGGAGGACCCGGAATACTGGGGACTTGCAGAGATCATTACAGAGGAAATGGCAGAGGTGGGTCTTACCATGAAAAGACGTGCGCATTACACATTTGACCAGCTCTGTGAAATGAACAAAGACAAGGTAGCAGAAAAAGGAAAAGAAGGTTTCCAGAAGTTACTCGACGAAATGAGTTACATCGGACTGTTAGAGTACGATTATGGTTATCATTATGACCACAATGGCCGTACTGCACCACAGTCAGAAAGACGCTATACACTTCCGATGTTCGTACCGGGATCAGCCGAACTTTTCAATATGGAAGAGATTCCCGGGGATGTCAAGGGAAATCCAAGACTGGAACAGCACCCGGATGTTGCTTCCTTCTTTGAACGTATGACCTATATTCCGTTGGAGGGTATTACACAGATGGTACCTCCGGGTGGTGCGGGTGTCGGTATGCATGTTATCCCGGTAGAAAAGGCTATTTCCATGGAAAATGAAGCCATTGATATCGAAAAATTATCCTACTGGCTGTCCAAGTACGAAGGAAAGATTGGTGTAGGACGTTGTTCCTGCCGTGCTTCCCGTAAGGCAATCGGCGAAGGTGTTGCGGATGATGATTACGGCTGGTGTATCGGTGTCGGCGATTTTGCAGACTATTGCCGTGAGACAGGCAAAGGTCATGACATCACAAAAGAAGAGGCTCTTGAGATCTTACAGCGTGCTGAGGACAACGGTTTCGTACATCAGATCACAAATATCGATGGAGAGAACAAAATCTTTGGTATCTGTAATTGTAACGTAAATATCTGTAATGCGCTTCGTACATCACAGTTATTCAATACACCGAATATGTCACGTTCTGCTTATGTTGCACATGTAGATAAAGAAAAATGTGTGGCTTGCGGACGCTGCGTAGAGTACTGTCCGGCAGGTGCAACCAGATTAGGACAGAAACTCTGTAAGGCAGATGGCACAGAAGTGACCTATCCAAAACAGCTGCTTCCGGATAAGGTAAAATGGGGCAAGGAATACTATGACCCGGATTATAGAGATAACAACCGTATCAATTCTCATAAGACCGGTACCGCTCCATGTAAAACTGCCTGTCCTGCACATATCGCAGTACAGGGATATCTGAAAAAAGCAGCACAGGGCGAATATACAGAAGCATTGGCACTAATCAAGAAGCAGAACCCGTTCCCGGCTGTCTGTGGTCGTATCTGTAACAGACGCTGTGAGGATGCTTGTACCAGAGGAACCATTGACGAACCGATCGCTATCGATGCAGTAAAACGTTTTATTGCAGAGCGTGATCTGCATGCAGATACCAGATATGTTCCGCCGATCGTTGTTCCTGCCAGCATCCACAAAAATGGATGGGAAGAAAAGATCGCAATTATCGGTGGTGGACCGGCAGGACTTTCCTGTGCATTCTATTTAGCAGAGAGAGGCTATAAGCCAACCGTATTTGAAAAGAATGAGAATGCCGGTGGTATGCTCCGTTATGGTATTCCATCTTACAAGTTAGAAAAAGATGTGATCGAGGCTGAGATCGATGTAATGCGCGAGATGGGCGTTGAGATCAAGACCGGTGTAGAAGTTGGAAAGGATATTTCCTTAGACGAACTTCGTGCACAGGGCTACAAGGCATTCTATCTTGCGATCGGATGTTCTGCAGGCCGTCGTCCGGGGGTTCCGGGAGATGATGCAGAAGGAACCTTTACAGCAATCGATTACTTAAAGGATGCAAACTGCGGCGGTGCTGAATATACCGGCAGAGTGGTTGTTGTCGGTGGTGGTAATGTTGCTATCGATGCTTCCCGTGTCAGCGCAAGAAACGGTGCTTCTGAAGTGACACAGCTTTGTTTAGAGTCAGAGAAAGAAATGCCGGCATCGGATGAAGAAGTAAGAGAAGCAGGAGAAGATGGTGTTACCATTAAATGCGGATGGGGACCAAAGGAAGTCCTTGTCAGCGATGGTAAGGTAACAGGTATCGTATTTAAGAAGTGCTTATCTGTATTTGAAGAAGTAGACGGACGCAAGAAATTTGCTCCAAAATATGATGAAAATGAAACGATCACAATTGAATGTGACCGTGTGATCTTCGCCGTAGGACAGCAGTCTGTATGGGGTGATCTGTTAAAGAGCGAAGAAGTAGAGTTCCGTGGACCGGCACTCGTGGCAGACGGACTGACCTATCAGGTACAGGGTGCACCGGATCTCTTTATCGGTGGTGATGTCATGACTGGACCGAAGTTCGCCATTGATGCGATCGCTGCAGGACACTGGGCATCTGAATCCTTACATAGATATGTACAGAACGGTCATATGACGATCGGACGTAATAAATGGGAATTCATCGAACTCAACAAGGATGATATCTTAGTAGAGAGTTATGACAATTCTTCCCGTCAGTCTGAAGGATTTAACGAGACATTAGGCAACAAGTCCTTTGAGGATGCACATATTGCACTTACAGAGGAACAGGTTAAGATTGAAACCTCCCGCTGCTTAGGCTGTGGTGCTACAATTGTCGATGCTAACAAGTGTATCGGTTGTGGTGTTTGTACAACCAAGTGTGCATTTGATGCGATCACACTCCACAGAGATCATCCGGAGTGCTCCACGATGATACCGGCAGAAGATAAGTTCAAGGCAATCGTTCCTTATGAGTTGAAGCGTGCAGTCAAGATCGTATTTGCACCAAAGACAGCAGAGGAAAAGGCTGCGATCAAAGCACACAAAGAAGCAATGCAGGATAAATAATCCTTATCCGTTTTAAAGAGGTTAAAAAAATGCATGAATTAGGAATTGTGTTTCATATTGCAAAAAAAGTGGAATCCATTGCGGTTGAAAACCATGTCAGTCATGTTGCCAAGGTGGTCCTAGAAATCGGTGAAGTTTCTACGGTAGTTCCATCATACTTAGAGGATTGCTGGAAATGGAAGTGTACCAAGAGCGGGATCTTAAAAGATTGTGCATTGGAAATAGAGATGATCCCGGCAGTTACATTCTGCGAAGACTGTGAAAAGACCTATGGTACGGTAGAACATGGAAAGACCTGCCCATACTGCGGAAGCGAGCACACCTATCTGGTGCAGGGAAATGAACATACGATCAAGGAGATCGTTGTTTATGAAGAGGACCGCGATGACAATGTCGACGAAAAGGCAGAAAACCATGCCTTAGAAGAAATCGAACATGAGGACAATGGTGCTATGCCAATCGCAGAGGAAACTTCAAAGAAAGCAGAGTCTTTCGAAGAATAGACATAAGCACAATTAAAATCAGAAAAGAAAGCCACATGACTTGTTAGAGATTAACAGGTTATGTGGCTTTTGGTTTAACAGTCCTTTTGTATCTAACGTAATCACCGTCATAAAGTACAAGACTTTTTGCATAAAAGATATAAGAACAGGTATGTAATCAGGTGATAGAATGGGGCGAAACAGAGTAGCGATCAAATGCAAACATGTTTTTAAAAATGGAGCGAAAGTACCGGAAAAAGAACAGTATACAAAAAAATGGGTAACACTCATTCAAAGATCAGAACAAAACGGCAGTAGGGTGCAAAGATGAAGGCAGCAATCTACTGCCGTCTTTCCGAAGAGGACAAAGACAAGCGCCATGTCACCGATGACAGCGAAAGCATTCAGAACCAGAAATCCATGCTGATCCAGTATGCCACAGAACAGGGATGGGAAATCTATGGGATATACAGTGACGATGATTATACCGGAGCAGATCGGAGCAGACCGGAGTTTAACCGTCTGTTAGAAGACGCCAAACATAAAAAATTTGACATTGTGCTCTGTAAAACACAATCGCGTTTTACAAGGGAGTTAGAATTGGTAGAAAAATATATCCACGGATATTTTCCAATCTGGGGCATCCGTTTTGTCAGCATCGTAGACAACGCGGATACGGAAAATAAAGGAAATAAAAAGTCAAGACAGATCAACGGACTGGTCAATGAGTGGTATTTAGAAGATATGTCAGAGAATATCAAAAGCGTATTAACCGATAAGCGGAAAAACGGTTATCACATCGGGGCATTTGCACTCTATGGCTATCAGAAAGACCCACAGCAAAAAGGACATCTGCTCATAGACGAGGAAGCGGCTGAGGTTGTGAGAGAAGTGTTTACCCTGTTTTCACAGGGGTATGGTAAGACTGCGATTGCAAAAATCTTAAATGAGCAGGGGGTGCCAAACCCAACCGAATACAAAAGACAAAAAGGACTTCGTTATCAGCAGCCGGAAAGCCAAAACAGTACACTCTGGCGATATTATACGATCAGTGCCATGCTTCGCAATGAAATGTATATCGGAACGATGGTGCAGGGCAAATATGGAAGTGTTTCCTATAAGACGAAGCAGAACCGCCCACGTCCGAAAGAAACGTGGTATCGGAAAGAGAATACCCATGAGGCAATTATAGATCAGGAACTATGGAATACGGTCCAGAGGATGTTAGAGGAGAAAGCAAAGCCGTTTGCTACAGGAAAAACAGGGATTTTTGCAGGAAAAGTAAAGTGTGCCGATTGTGGTTATCACATGCGTTCCACAAAGACAAAAGATCGTTATTATCTAAAGTGTGCTACACATCATATTGCAAAAGATGCCTGTGAGGGAGCGTTTATTTCTGTAAAAGCATTAGAGGATGCCGTCTTATCGGAGATTCACCGGATGTCTAAGGAATATCTGGATATAGAAACATTAGAGAAAAATCTGAAGCTGGATACAGATATCAGAAGGCAGCAGGAGCAGTGTGAAAAAAAGATAGAGACCTATCAAAAGAAGCAACAGACCTATCAAAAAGGGATCAGTCAGGCTTATCTGGATAGAGTCAGCGGGATCTTAACAGAAAAAGAGTATCTAGAATTGACAGAAGAATTCCGACAGGGAAAACAACAGTCAGAAAAGCTGATGGAATCTGAAAAAAAGAGGTTAACGGAACTTACGGAACGATTAGAAAAAGGGGATGAACGCGGCAAGCGTATTTTAAAATACATAAATCCGGAATTTTTAACAAAAGAAATTGTTGAGGAACTGATCGATCATATTGTCGTTGGAAAAAAATCGAAAGAGACGGGAGAAATACCGGTGGAGATACATTGGAATTTTTGAAAGGTTGTTCCTGCAAATCCGCAGCAGAGGGTGCGATTGTATAAAGACAACATTGAGGTTTTAAAAGAAAGTTCCCGATAATCTGGCATACTAGCTGCCAGATATGAGAACCCTAGAAATTCCAATGTATTTCAATAGGTACTTCCTTAGTTACAGGGTCTTTTTTGCCAACCAATACATAATCAATCAGCTTTTCAACCGTTTCCCTGTCTAAGTGTTCAAGATTTGTATATTGCTCGATTAACTGTCGTCTGTTGTCGCCAATCAGCATTTTTCTTTCAATAACATCAAGCTGTTTCTGCGTATCAATCATCAGTTTTTCGAGCCTTTCTTTTTGTGTTGAGAAGTCTTTGGATAAATCCAAGTAATCAAGTTCGGAAAGAATACCCTTTACCTTATCTAAATATAATTCTCGGATTCCTTTTGTATATTCCGCAATCTTTTTTTGATAAGCAGCAATCTCCGTTTCCAGAGCTTCTTTTTGACCTCGCAAGTCATTGTTGAATTGCACATTTTGTTCAAGCTCATCTTTGTCAAGATATTCTGCGGATAACTTATTAAGTTCATCAATCACAGCTTTTTCTAATTTGTCTACTGAAATGAAAGAACCTATACAAGCGTCCTTTGCTACATGGCGGTTAGAGCATTGTAAATAATGCTTACCATGATTCTTTGACGAACGCATTGTATAACCACAATTCATACAGCGAGCTTTTCTGGCAAATAAACCGATTGTGCCAACTGTGAAAGGTTTTGCCTTTTGAGCTACCAATGCTTGAACCCTATCCCATAACTCACGGTCAATAATCGGCTCATGTGTACCCTCAACTCTGTACCACTCGTCTTTGGGTCTGGGTTTGTTTTGCTTTGTCTTATAAGAAACGCTGCCATATTTCCCTTGAACCATATTCCCGATATAGATTTCATTCACCAACATATCTGATATGGCAAAATATTTCCATAGGGTACTGTTTTTCGTTTTAGGCTGCTTGTAACGCAAACCATGAAGTCGTTTGTATTCCGTAGGGTTTGGTATTCCTCTGTCATTCAGCATACGGGCAATGGCGGTCTTTCCATATCCCTGTGAAAACAGTGTAAAAACTTCTCTGACAACTTCCGCAGCTTCTTCATCAATAATCAAATGTCCTTTTACGTCAGGGTCTTTTTTGTAACCATACAGAGCAAAAGCACCGATATGGTGTCCGTTCTTTCTTCTGTCAGTGAGAACGCTTTTAATGTTCTCTGACATATCCTCCAAGTACCACTCATTCACCAGACCGTTAATCTGTCTTGATTTCTTATTTCCTTTATTAGCGGTATCTGCATTATCAACAATGCTGATGAAGCGAATACCCCAAATAGGAAAAAGACCGTGGATATATTTTTCCACTAATTCTAGTTCTCTGGTAAATCTGGATTGTGTCTTACAAAGGACAATATCAAATTTACGATTCTTTGCGTCCTCCAACAACCTGTTAAATTCTGGTCGTCGTCTGTCAGAACCAGTGTAATCATCATCACTGTATATGTTGTAGACTTCCCAACCATGCTCTAATGAGTATTGAAGTAACATTGACTTTTGATTCTGAATACTGTTACTGTCGTCTGTTTCTGATTGTTTGTTTCTATCTTCCTCTGATAAGCGGCAATAAATAGCAACTCTTGATTTTGATTCTATCATGCTTCGTTCTCCTTTTTGAGAAGACGAAACAAACTATCTCTACATAATGTTATTATAACATCTTGTAGGATAGTTTGTCTATCATCTGGCAGGAGTTGCCCTTCCTTTATTTTTTTCATATTGATTTATCAACTCTATCCATTTTAGAGTAAATGCTTTTGTAAACGCCGCTTTATCACAATTTTTAAAAACATTCTTGCAAACTACCTTTGCGTCATTTGCCATTGAACCACCTCACTACAATATATTTACAAAGTATGCAAAAATGCTTGTACATTATGAAAGAATTTGTCTATAAAGTAAGAAGTAATCAGATGGCTTTGGAAAGCTCCACTGGAATTTCACCATTCCCATTCTGATGGGTGAACCGCACCATGCGAGTGTATCATTATTCTGATATACGGGTCATGGCAGCAACTTTTCCAACAGTCGCTTACGGATCACTGGCGTGGTCGCTCGCTTCTTTATCCCTCCTTTTCATGGGTCATGGCGTTCCAGTCCGTCGGCTCACCGCATATCAAACGTATCTGATTACTTTATTCAATTTTCAAAGAACACTTGTAAAACGGAGCTGGAATGAGGTGGTATCACACTCCGTATATATTCGCTTATTTCACTCTGACTTCAAAACCTAGAATTGCTTTAATAAGGGCAGCTCTAATTCTGCCTTTCAGTTCCATATCGACCACAATATACATATTTCCGTGTTCATCATAGAACGGGCGTAAACTTGCTTTTGATATGTAAGCGTCATAGTGATTTAAAATTTTCTCTATTGCCACTTCGTCGCCATCAGCAGCTAAACTGATTGTGGAGAATAGAGGACACTTTTTTGTAGACTTCATCATGTTATAATTCCTCCTCGTACATATCTCTAATGAGCTTTAGTGAACACATTCTGTTTCTATAAACAGAGTTTCTGGAAATATCCAAAATCTCTGCGATTTCTGCGTCTGGTAATTCCAGAAAGTAGAACATCAACACAACATTGCGTCGTCTTTCACTTAATTTTTTGATTGCTTCACATAATTTCTCATCATAGACACGAACTTCTGTACCGAACACATCAAAGGAAGTAAATTCAAGCGAGTATTCGTCCGATACACCCAACTGGTTTAATTCCAGCTCTGGTATTTCACAGAAAGATATTTCATGCTTTGCACGTCTGGCAAGTTCTTTGTTGTAGTTCTTTACAGTTCTGCCAATCACCTTACGAGCCAGACAGTCAAATTGAAGTCTTATAGCGTTCTCAAATGAAGAAGGTTTCATAATCTCACCTCCTTTCAAGTTGAAGTTGCTAAAGCGAAAAGGCTTTTTACCTCTTTCCGCACTAACACTCAACACGGAGGGGTGATTTGTAACCCGAATCAGAAAAAAATCAAAAAATTTTTTAAAGTAGCAAAAAAGCACAAGAGCAATACTGACGTGCTGTTCTTGTGCCTTATAAATTGTTCCTGCTATGTGATGTGAAAAACCATATACAAGAGCGATATAATCCGCAAAAGTTAAACGGATTTTTTTAACAAGCTACCAATGGTCGAATGTTGTTGAATGTATAGGCATTCCATGCGGCTACCTCCTGAAGCCGCTAAAACAAAACCAACCAGTAGTTTGTCCACCGTTGGACAAAAATAAAACGGCGGCTGTATGAACCGTCGTTCTATCTAAAAGGACGTATAAAAGCATTACTGCTGACAACGGTTTTTTTTTACCGCCAAGCAGCATATATTGTTATTTACCTGTTCATAGGAACTGATAAACCTTGCAATACGTTTTACTGTACCTGTTACAAATTCTTTAGGAACAGTAAAATGTAGTGAGGTGATTAATTATGCGTAAAACAGAAGATAAATACGATTTCAGAGCCTTTGGTCTTGCCATCAAAGCGGCAAGGATGAAACAAGGTCTGACCCGTGAACAGGTGGGAGCAAAAATTGAAATTGACCCACGCTATCTGACGAATATTGAGAATAAAGGGCAGCACCCAAGTTTACAGGTGTTTTATGACCTTGTAACTCTACTTAATGTGTCTGTTGATGAAATTTTCCTGCCGACCAGTGACAAAGTAAAAAGCACTCGCCGCAGACAGTTGGAACAACAGCTTGATACTTTCGACGACAAAGATATGGTTGTCATGGAGAGCGTCGCTGCTGGTATCATCAAATCAAAGGAAGTGGGGGAAGATTAGTTCCTCCATTTTTATTTGCCTGCCAATCATACGGGATATGGTGATAGGTAATAAAAATGAGCCGATAATCTATGAGATATGAAATCCTCTGAATTATCGGCTCTGCATCTAAGTGTCTGGCTCTTTGATTACTGTTATTTTTAATTTGCTGGCATTAATTAGGTTTTCCTGTTTGCATTTTGGACAATACAGTGGAAAACTTATCAACTTAGTATCCGTTCTGATTTTTGTTCTTGTTTTATTCTTGCATATAGGACAGTATATCCATTTTGCTGTTCCCATTTGTTTCCTTTCTGATATACTATTTTAATGTAAATTCACATGCCAAATAATAAGTGTCATAATCCCAATCTTTAGGGGATTCGAAATAAGAAATACTTACTATTATTCTATAGTGCCCTGATGGGAGTTCGCCATAAACCGAGGAAATATCAAATGGTAAACTTAATCTTTCGGTGGGATTTATAACTGCATCATCTTCGTTATCTTTTGATGGGTCATAAAGTTGAGTTAATTGATACCATGTTTCTGATTGCTCCGCTTCAATTTCAAAATAGGCTTTAGAATAATGATACTCTTTGTTGGAGTTATTTTCTAAAAAAAATTTTGCGTTTTCTAAGTCAGAATACTCTTTTTCACTTGATGTAAGCTCAACATCTGATAAAGTATTAATTTTTTCCTCAGTTCCATAGGACGAAACCTCATAATTCTCTTTGAAATCCTGTGATGATATTATTTCTTCATCTGATGTTGAATTGCACCCGGACAAAATGCTTGTGACAGTTATTAAAATAATACAGATAATTTTTTTCATAATCGAAACCTCCTTTATAAGTGCTTAATGCAATTATATGGGGAAAATGTCTATTTTTCATCAACATATGCAATTTTTATACAAGCTGTAACACAGGCTCCCCCCTTATGATTATTTGAAATTTTTATTGTACCTCCATGCCTTTCACATAATATTTTACAAATGTTTAATCCCAGACCTAGATGTTCAGACGTAGTATCTTGCGATGGTTTATAAAATGGTAATGTTACACGTTCTATATCCGTACTTTTGAAACCACAGCCATCGTCAGAGACCGTAATCAATAAAAATTCCTCCTGTTTATTTACATCAATAGCTATCATCGACTTAGCATATCTAATGCTATTAGACAACAGGTTTTCATAAATTTGTATGATAATTTCAAGATTGATAAATAGAGTTTGCTGTTTATTACAATTTGTTTTAATCGTATATTCTATATCAGAACAGAGCATTTCCGTTGTATTTGATAAGGTTTTTAATAAGAAGTCAAAGTTTATGTTTTCTTTTTCGATTTCTATATCTTCTAAACGGTATAAGTTTGTCATAGCACTAACGTATTTTTCAAGCCGTTCCACATTGTTGCGTACTGTTGATAATTCGTCGAGTACCTCCTGTTGAGAAACTAATCCTTTGGGAATAAATGATAACAACATTGTGGTATGTCCTTTTAGTATTGTTAAAGGCGTGCGTAAATCATGTGAAAAAGCAGCATTTAATCTCCTTTGTTCAGTAAATTGCCGTATCATTTTTTGGTTGTTTTGATATAAACAATTTTTCATCTTCTCAAATGCAAGACACAGCCTCCCCATCTCGTCTTTATAAGGGTAAGGCAACGTAAAATCCAGTTCGTTGTTTTCGACTTTTCTGTATGCATTCGTCAGTAACTTTATGGGTCTTACTAATTTTCGGTTTACAAAGATAGTCACACAAAGAATCATGCTAATTGAAAGAACAATAGGAATGGTGACAATATTAACCACACCTAGAGCAGAATCCACAATTCTATCATGTTTAGTAAACTTTGGTGAAACTTCAATGTAAGAAACATGATTAGGATAAATATATTCTTGTACTGGACGTTCCTTTTGATAGTCTACAACAAAATTACATACTTCCTTTTCACTTGCATTATATATTGTGTATTCTGTTTGGTCTTTGTTATATTTCGCTGTAAATGAACCATTTTCAGGTATATCATACCTTGTTGTCATGTCCTCATATTTATAGTTAAGGTTTATTCTGTAATCATCTACAAGAGTAATAGATATAACACCTATTACAATACCAATCACTAAGGAAATAAGAGCATAAAAAACAAACGAATTTTTAATACTCATGTTGTCAATATAATGCCTTGAATTTTTTCGCCTTACTTTTTCCATTTATATCCGCACCCCCAGACAGTTTCTATATAAGGATTGTCGCCTATAGAAAGGAATTTTGTTCTTATCCGGCGTATATGTTCTGTAATAACAGAATTGTCGCCAGAACCATCTAAGCCCCATACTTTTTCATAAATTGTCTCACGATCAAAAATAATCCCCTTGTTTTGTGAAAGAAATTCAATAATATCAAACTCTTTCTTCGTAAAATTTATTTCAGCATTTCTATAAAAAACAACTCGTGATGAATAATCAATTACTATATTATTATCGAACTGAACTATTGCGGACGAACCATGTCTTTTTTCTCTCCGCAAATGTGCAGCAACTCTGGCTTCTAATTCATCAACGGAGAAAGGCTTTACAACATAGTCGTCACCACCGACAGCAAATCCTTTGATTTTATCACAGTCCTCAATCCGAGCTGTTAAAAAAATAATAGGACAGGACACAAAATTCCTGATTTTTTCACAAATTGTAAAACCATTCATATCTGGCATATTTATATCTAATAAAATAATATCTGGATGTTTTGTGATTGCATTCAGTGCTTCTTTTCCGTTAATTGCTGTGTATACTACATAACCAATTTTGCAAAAATATTGATTTAGCATTGATACAATATCTCTTTCGTCGTCTACAATCAAAATGCTCTGTGCCATATCTCGTTCCTCCTTAGAAATATATCTTATCATTGAAAAAGCAATTTTTTATCAACTATGTCCACATACTACTGTTAAAAATTGATAGATTTTAGCTATTTTAATTATTATAATCTCTTAAACGAAATGTAACAACTATATTAATCAGCTTGCAAATCATACCGAAGACTTAATTATTATTGAAAGTGTTGATGATGGAATTATTAAGTCAAAGGAAGTGGAGAAAAAATAAAATCTCCACTTTTTTGTTTCAAAAAATGAGCCGACAATCTATAAGTTACAATAACTTACAAATTATCGGCTCTGCGTCTTAGCGTCTGGCTCTCTGATAATTATATTTCCACGTTTCATATTGATTATAGTTTCTTGTTTGCACTTCGGACAGAATAACGGAAAATTTATCAGTTCTGTATCGTTCCGTATTTTGGTTCGTGTCTTATTGTTACAAATAGGGCAAAACACCCATGATTGATTACTCATAAAAGCTCCTCTCATATTCGCTTAATCTTACAAATTTATTCTACAAATTTTATTTTTTCATAAAAAATAACTAGTCAATACCATTACTAAAGTTATCTCCAAGACATCAGCAATTTTAATATATATACGGAAAAAGTTTATATGTTTTTTCTTTATATAAGTTATATTCTTTGAAATATTTTTGTAAAACTGCTTCTTCAACATTTATTCTTATTTGATAGCAAACAAAGCTACAAATAGCAACTATCAATATAGCAGGGATATTCTTTAACGCAATACTCACGCCCAATAATGACAGAATACTTCCAGTGTAGGCAGGGTGGCGGACAAATTTATACATACCATTTGTTATTAGCTGTTGTTCTTTACTAATCTGAACATTTAATGTAAATGCCTTTTTTAAAGTTAAAACAGCTTTTATACGAATACAAATCCCGACTGCTGTAATTAACATACCAATTTTTGCAAAGTAAGCAGGCAACGTCAATTCTCTTATGCAAAATGGAGCTTTTTGACTGATACATAGAAAACTAATTATCAAACAAAATACAAAATTTAAATATAACAACCATTTCGTTCCTAAATCTCTAGTGTCAATTTTTTCAGTTCTATTTTGCTTTGAACGTGTATAAAAGAAAATAAATATTTCGGAAATAAGTAAACACATTAGCAACACATTAAATATATAATATTCAATAGCACTATTAAATTTTGTCATATCGCCCATTACTATTACCTCTTATTCCTTAATTTTAAAAAATTGTTTATTTCATCAGCTTGTCTTTTGGAAATATGATAAAAATAGCAATGAATAGCTATCATAATTAAAATATAGACACATGAATACCATGTAATGTTAATTGCACTAAACGCAAACCATTTACCTATAAATGCCACACCAATGGTTATTGGATATAATATAATCATTTCAGCAATAAAGTGATATATATATTTGCTAAAATCTATAAATGATAGAAGCCAATCGACAATCACTGACACCATAAGATAAACAAACACCTGCAAAATAAAGAAACAAAATCTGTCTTTAGAATATCCTGCTATAATATTGCTTATCGTTGCATACAAAATAATAAATGTAAATGCCATAGAAAATGCAGGAAGATATGTCCTTAAAAATTTATTCATAATAGCCACTCCTTATCTTATCTCTTAGAATAGGAATATATTTTCTTGAAACAATTAGATTTTCTTCATTGTTAAGTTCTGCCAATAATCTGTGGTTAGGGTAAGGTTTAACACAGACCAGACAAGAAATATTCAATAAGACTGTTTTGCTTATCCTTACAACATTTGACCTTATTAAATCTTGTTCAATAGCAGAAAGTGTCTTTTTACATTCAAATATTTTTTGTTGAGTGTACATAAATGTTTTTTTATCAACAGTTTCAAAATACAAGACTTCATTTAATGGTATCTGATACAGCTTTTTTTCAAAAATTCCTTGTATAAGATATTCTTGTTGACGGATATATTGAACAATCCGATTTAAAGGTTGGGTCATACTTGAATATCGTATATCTATTTCCGGTTCAGCCAAATCTTTTTTTTCCAATAGTTGCAGTTTCAATATGCTTTCCTCCATGTACTTTAATAGAAGTTTAATATTTCTCCAAAACAATCGCAAGCACTTTAAGTTCAAATACCCTTAACAGCATTTAAAATACCCAAATTTTACTTTAGCCAATTAAAGTTTTGTTTTCTTTGCAATTTTATAGATATATTCTTCTGACGTGGGACGCTTACTTCCAAACAACTTTTTGAAATTTTCCTGTACTTGTGGGTCTGTACTGGTCATTGCTTCATCAATAGTAGCTTCTATATCAGTCTGAACATCAGCAAACGATACTCCACCAGCCTTAGCACCAAGTTTCAACATTTTTTTAATATTTCTCTTTTTTAGCCCTATCATATCTTTTAACTCCTATTCGCATCTTATTTTGCAAATTTTGTAAATACTAATCCGGAATGGAAATAAGGCTTGCGGAGCATACTATACAGTTTATGACGCAAGCCTTGATTATTTATTCTACAATCTTCCAGTTATCGTCCTTATGAAGCATAAGCTCATACTGTGAGATTTGTGTCATTTTCGACTTGTTATCCAGATACTTCACAGACACACTGACCTTGAGGTTATCGCCGTCTTTGGTAAAGACAGGGTTTACCAGTTCCGAAAATACATAGTCGCCGGAAACAGGAGCAAGCACACCGTCTTTGACGTAATAGGCAAGTTCTTTTTCCGTAGCTGTCGGATACAGCTTAAAGAATGTTTCCAAGAA
>DNUZ01000024.1 GCA_003507655.1 Lachnospiraceae bacterium
TAGAGGAATAATTATATAAATTCCAGTTTGATGAATTGATGATATACAAAAAATAATATCAGAACAAATAACAGGCAGGTGGTCATATAATAAGACTGCCTGCTGTTTTTTTGTGTTTATATAATATGATAATGCTAAAATAACCTAAAAGATATTTTGGTAAAAATTGACCAAAACATCTTGCGGATGATTGAATAATATAATATTGTTGGGTATAATAAAAGATATTTAGAAATATAATAACCAAAATATCTTTTAGGAGAGAAGGCATTATGGTAAAAGAGATTAAAAGAGATTACTATTTGGAACAACTTATAAAGCGTGAAGGAAATGGTCTGATTAAAATTGTAACAGGAATAAGAAGATGTGGCAAATCATATTTATTGCGAACTCTATTTAAAAATCATCTGCTTGAAAATGGAGTGGATGATAAACACATTATTGAAATGGCATTTGATTTATTTGACAATATAGAATATCGAGATCCGAAAATCTTTTACCCTTGGGCAAAGGAACAAATTCAAGATGATGAAAAATATTACTTTCTTTTAGATGAAGTATAGCTGCTGGATGAATTTGTGAGTGTGCTTAATGGTTTAGCGGATAAGAAGAATTGCGATGTGTTTGTAACGGGGAGCAATGCGAAGTTTTTATCCAGAGATATCGCAACTGAATTTGGAGGCAGAGGGGATGAGGTTCATATGTACCCTTTGAGCTTTTCGGAATTTATGAGTTGCTATGGTGGAAACAAATATGATGGATGGAACGAATATATTACTTATGGTGGTATTCCCTTGGTGGTATTAGCTGAAACGGATGAGCAAAAAATGATACTCCTGGATAATCTGTTTCAGGAAACATATATTAGCGATATTGTGAAACGAAACAAAATCAGAAATGTTGGAGAAATGGAATCGTTGCTTGATGTTTTGGCATCCGCAATTGGTGCTTTGACGAATCCTAACAAACTTCAGAAAACATTTAAAAGTGTAAATAATTCAAAGATTACCGCAACTACTATTACGAAATATATTGAATATTTGGAGGATGCTTTTTTAATTGAAGAGGCGAATCGATATGATATTAAAGGAAAATCTTATATCGGTACGCCATTGAAGTACTATTTTATGGACATGGGACTAAGAAATTCAAGAATTCATTATAGACAAATGGAAGCGACACATTCTATGGAGAATGTAATTTACAATGAATTAAGAATGAGAGGCTTTCATGTGGATGTTGGTAATCTGACTGTTGTTGAGAAAGGGAAGGATGCGAAACCGGTAAAAAAGCAACTGGAAGTCGATTTTATCTGTAATAAGGGTTCTAAAAAATATTATATCCAGTCAGCATATATGCTGGAGACGGAAGCAAAAATGGCACAGGAAATTCGCCCTTTTTTGAAAATAAATGATTCATTTAAGAAGATTGTAATTACGTTTAATACACCAAAACCTTTTTATAATGATCAGGGTATTTTAATCATGAATGTATATGATTTTTTATTGAACGTAGAGTCATTGAAATTATAAAAAGCAACTAGTAAATTGAAATTTTATCTTTGTAAAGAATATGACAACTTTTGGTTTGTAAGGAAGGTAAAATCAAGTACTTGTATCAATATGTATGAAATCAAAAGATCCGTATAACTTTGCTTTTGTAGGATGAGAATATCCATTGCCGATTGAAGGTACAGAAAAATATATTGATTTGTTGTTTTATCATTTGAATTTGCATTGTTATGTGGTCGTTGAAGTAAAAGTAAAAGAGTTTAAATCAAGAGACATTGGGCAGATCGGAACATATATAAATATTGTAGATGATATTGTAAGAACAGACGCAGACGGAAAGACGATAGGATTAATTATTTGTAAAGAGAAAAATAATGAGTGAAAGAGAATTTCATTAGAAATAACATATGTCTACGGTAGGGGTGGTTGAACTAAACTATTTTTGATTCCCAAATGGTGATGTGGATGAAAATCGACAAAATGTGGTATACTAAACCAGTAATGAACATTCGGAACAAGAACAGACCAGGAGGAACCATCATGCTGCAGGAAGAAATGTCAGCCATCGTTGACCGGAATCCATTTGCAAAACATATAGGAATGAAACTGACGGAAGTCCGTTTAGGTTACGCAAAAGGAACGGTGCCGATGAAAAAAGAACACCAGAATGTCTACGGAGGAATGCATGGAGGATGCGTCTTTTCCATGGCAGATACGATTGCAGGAATCGCGGCGGCAACCTATGGACACATGGTGACAACGATCGATACGAACTTTAACTATTTAGAAGCGATCCGCGATACAACAGAAGTAGTCTGTGAAGCGAAAGTCGTGCGTCATGGAGGAAGGATTACCGTACTGACCGTAGAAGTCTTTGATGACAAAGGAACATTAGTGTGCAATGGCGGTTTCACATACTACAACATCGTCAATCAAAGCAGTACGATGTACGGTTTTGAGAAGCTGAGTTAAAGGGCGTCAGATGCCGACCATCCGCAGAAGCCCTGCGAGTAATCTTATCAGTTTACTTCAATGCAAGCTCCTGCTCGCGCATCAGCTTCATTTCTTTACGGATCAGGATTACCGTGGTCAAAAATGCTGCGGTATCTGCAATCGGTGCCGAGAACAGGATGCCGTCCATTCCGAAAAATAGCGGAAGGATCAAAAGGAGCGGAATTAAGAAAAATACCTGTCTGGTTAAAGAGAGCAGCATACCTTTGAGCGGTTTTCCGATCGCAGCAAAAAAGTTCGAGGAAAGAAGCTGTACACCATTCACAATTACCATAAATAAGAAAATTCTCATAAAACGGACGGCAAAGGTAAAGTAGAGTTCGTCACCGGTTCCAAACAGTGCAATGATCTGTTTTGGGAAAAACTGAAACAGTAGAAAACCAATTGCAGATACGACCAGATTGCAGGAAATGGCAAGCCGGTAGATACCGCGGACACGGTCATACTGTTTTGCACCGTAGTTAAAACCAATGATAGGCTGTGAACCCTGTGAAAGACCGATGATTACCGATAACAGGATACCGTTCGTTTTCATTACGATTCCGCTCGCTGCAAGCGGGATTTCACTTCCGTATATCGTTTTTGCTCCATAATAAGTCATAGAATTGTTCATAACGATCTGAACAAACGTGATCGCCACCTGATTCAGACAGTTGCTCATGCCAAGGGATGCAATATTGAGACAAACCTGTGGCTTCAGGATAAAATGCTGTTTTTTTAAACGGATGTGTGTGAATTTTTTCACATAGTACAGTGCCATAAGAAAAGAGAAAAACTGACCGATGACGGTAGCAAAGGCAGCACCCCGGACACCCATATGGAATTTAAAAATAAACAGCGGGTCTAAAATCGTATTGATGATGGCACCAATTAACATACACATCATCGAATAATTCGGGCTGCCGTCTGCTCTGGCGAGATTGCTCATGCCGTTCGTAATAATTAAAAGAGGCATACCGACCGCCGTGATCCTCGTGTATTCAATGGCATAAGGCAGAACGTCTTGCGTTGCACCAAAGGCATTTAAGAGCGGCACTAAAAAAATCTCAATACACAGGGTATAGAGAATGCCAAATAATACCATCATAGCAAGGGCATTGCCGACTGCCTGTGCTGCACGGTCTGCATCCCCTTCACCAAGTGAAAGAGAGAAGCGGGAGGCACTTCCGATACTGATCAAAAGTGTGATCGCAAGACAGATCGTAGTCAGAGGAAACGCAACATTTGTTGCAGCATTTCCTAAATAACCGACACCCTGTCCGATAAAAATCTGGTCGACAATATTGTAAAGGGAGCTGACCACCATCGCGATAATGCTCGGAATAGCAAAACGCTTTAAGAGTACGGACAGTTTTTCATAACCCAAAGGATTGTTTTCATTTGTATCATTCATTTGTATTTCACCTCATAGATTCTTTATATTTGGACGGATTGGATTTCGTCTGATGCTCCACATATTTCCAGAACTTTTCCGTGGCAGTAGCCATAAGCTGTAAGTGTTTTTTCACAAGATAGGTGCCGGATTCGTGAACCGGATCAATGATCTTTCGATAGGTCAATGTCTCGCGGTTGATCAGATTTTTTGCACTTTCGGGGCAGATAATGACACCGAGATTGTGTTCCGCAAATCCCATCACGGAAGTAATGGAATTGTATAGGCAGAAAATGTTTCGTTCGGAAGCAATTTCATTGAACCAGCTATTGATCTCATTCTGAATCGGCTGGCGGATCGGAATGATCAGGGAAGCATCCTGCAATTCCGACACACGGACACCTTCCGGGCGTTTTGCTAAAAAATGCTCCTTATTACAGATAATGACCCAGGGCTCGTGATTTAAAAAAATACGGTCGTACTGTTCCATGTTAAACGGTTCGCGTACGACGGCGACATCCACCAGATTTTTTTCCAGACGCTCCTGGATCTCATCACTGTTTCCGGTCCAGATCTGGAAGCGGATATGTGGGGCAACCTCGTGGAAGCCTTCAATCAGGTGCGGTAAAATACTGCCGCCACAGCTTTCGGTTGCTCCGATAGAAATGGTGCCATAGTCATTGTTCCCCATTTTTTCAAGCTGATGTTCGGTTTTTTCGATTAAAAGGAGGATCTCTTCTGCCTGCTGTTTGAGAAAATACCCCTCTTCGGTCAATTGGAGCTGCCGGCTGTTGCGGATAAACAGTGTCACACCCAGTTCTTCTTCTAATAATTTGATCTGACGGCTTAATGGAGGCTGTGCCATACACAGCTTATTGGCCGCTTTGGTAAAGTTCCGTTCCTGTGCGGTAACGAGAAAATATCGTAGTGTTCTGATATCCATATCCAATCTCCTATACTTTTTAGGTATCGTTTCCTATATATTATATGTATTTTTATATAGATGTCAAATATGGTACAATAGACGAAAATGAGTTTTGCCAAAGAATGGAGATGTTAATTTGAACTTAAGAAAAAACCATGAAATGTTATTGCATTTTGTCATGGCATTCATTGGTGGATATTTTGGATTATATGCGATAGTAGCCCGTAATGATCTGTTTGGTTCGGCACAGACGAGTAACCTGATCTATTTAGTGCAGGATATCCTCGGTGGCAGACCAGTGGATTTTGTGATCCGTATCGGAGCGTTGGTGCTCTATTCCACGGCAGTAGCTTTGTCGGTCTGGCTTCCGAAGCATACGGCAGTAAACAATAAGATACTCAGCATACTGATCGATGGCGGAGCAGCCATCTTACTGGGATTTCTTCCAAAAGATATGAATCCGGTACTGGGTCTGTATCCGATATTTTTTGCAATGGCGTTCCAGTGGTGCAGTTTCAAGGGAATCGGAAATTATAACAGTGCAACCGTATTTTCAACAAATAACCTCAGACAGTTTGTATCGGCGGTGACTTTATTTGCCGATGAAAAAAAGCAGGAGTACCTGCAAAAATTAAAATTTTATGGAGGAACACTTCTCTCCTTCCATGTAGGAGTTGGAGCAGCCTGTGTCGCATGGCAGTTCTTCGATGTAACAAGCATCTGGCTTTGTTTTCTCGCATTGCCGGCAGCGTTCGGACTTGCCGTATACGAGCATAGCCTTACGATCGAGCCGAAGATCACGGAACTTGCAATGGAAGTTGTTGAGTCGGAAGCAATAAAAAATGCAATTAACAAAAATGCAGTTCAGCAAATAGGTTAACTCGCTGGACTGCATTTTTTGCTTTATAGGAATTTCCTATAAAGCAAAAACACTTCGGGTGTCAAAACTATATTTTTAATAAAATTTTGTAGCCTGCACCAATGAAATATGAAAGGTTTCTTTTTGTGCAATGGAAATGAAACTCAGGAAATCGTGAAGCCCATTGGCGCACACGATTTCTGCTTTCGGAGGTTCATTGGAATGGTTTGCACAAGGAAACCTGGAATATTTTATTGGTGCAGGCTATGCAGAATCTATGAAAACATAGTTTTAACACCCGAATCATAAAGTATTTAATTTAGGGCTTTCTAATTCAGCACTTCCTCCTTCACAACCTCCTGTGAAATCAGGTTTTCCCCTTCATAAGTGTATTTAATGGTCTGTATAGCTTCGTAGTTTTCTAACCATACGGCATCGGCATAGCGAACACCGAAATTCATACATTCGCTGATCGTATTCATATAAATGTCAATGCGGTGGCCTTTGATCTTTCCTCCAATATCTTCTGCCTTATAAGTGTGTCCGTTGATAATGACTTCACTTCCTAAAGGAATGATGTTTGGATCAACGGCAATTGTGTGTCCGGCACGGACAGGCGTTCCGGTTTTTGTGATTCCGTCTGCGTATTTTCCACAGCTTACCTCGCTTGCCTCATAGGCAGTCAGCAGTACATCGGGAATCCGGTGTTCCTTTGTTAAGGTTACCTGCTGTCTGGCATAGACCACGGTTTGCAGGGAACCATTCAGTTCTTCGTATTCAATATCATGTTTGCTTTGGTCAGGTTCACTGATATTAGAAGCAGTGACAATGTTTTTATCCTTCTTTTCTTTTTCGCAGGTCATGTGTACCGTTTCTGTCAGTTGTTCTGCATCGGGAAGTATTCTTCCCTGATAGGCACCAAGTGCAAGAACAGAAGCAAAAACAGTGGTTGCCACAGCCTGCCGAATTCGGTTCGGTTCTGTCATAAGATTCCTTTCTTTATACCGGATCTGCTCCGGCTTCATTCATGGAACATTTTTCCTTACATCAGAAGTATGTGCCAAAACAATGCAAATTATAACTGATAGGTTTTGTTAGAATAGGTAAAAACTTGTAGTTATGGTTATGAAATAAATAATTAAGCATAAAGAATTAAAAAAATGAAGTATTCCAAGTTCCCTTGTGCATACCATTCCAATGAACCTCTGAAAGCAGAAATCGTGTGCGCCAGTGGGCTTCACAATTTCTTGAGTTTCATTTCCATTGCACAAAAAGAAACTTTCCATACTTCATTTTTTTAATATTCTCGGATATCAGATATAGATTAGATGTAAATCAAATTATAACTACAATCTTTGTATCCGAATTAAGTTATTAAATGGGATACAGAATGATAGAGAAAATAAGTATAGATAAGAGATTAGTTAAATATCAATTCTGGATATGAAAATATAGACTAGAGTACCAAAAGACGACTCACAACATAGTGGATGGAAACTTGCACAAAGCTGAGACTGCTTTTGTGACTTTGGGAGAAAATTAGTAAATCTTAGTCTGGCTGTTCCTATATAGTGTTTGGATGCCATGGACGGCAGCCAAAGTCTTAACACCCCATGGACGGGGTGTTTAAGACGTACACGTCACGCCATCACAACCTGACGCAGGCAGACTTAGATTTTCTTATTTTCGTACAACGGAACAAAATAGCCCCAGCTTTGTGCAATCCGCCAATCAAAAAACTTGAAACAGACTTTGACACCCTAATTAGTTATAGAAGGCGCTATAAAAGCCGCTGCTGGATCAGCCAGAGTTTCATCATCGTTTTCTGTGGCAGGAGTTTGGCAATGGCATGGCAGGTTTTGACATAGGTGCTGTAGACCGACATATCTTTTCCGTGCTCTGCATCCGTGAGAGCTTTCTTTGCGACAACATCGGGAGTGACCATGTTTGTAAAGTTGGTGGCTGCTTTTTTTGCATCAATGATCCCTCTGTCATACAATCCGGTTTTCATCCAGCCGGGGCAGACTGCCGTAGCCGTGATACCTTTTTCCCGGAGTTCCACGTTTAGGGCACGGGTATAGTTTCTGACAAACGCCTTGGTAGAACTGTAGATATTCTGATATGGCAGAGGCTGGAACGAAGCCTGTGAGGCAATGTTTAGGATATGGCTGCCCTTTTTCATATGTGGAATGCATACCAGTCCCATGGCAACGACACCGCTGATATTCAGGTCGATCATATTGATCGATTCATCAATGGAAATATCATCATACGAACAGAATTTTGCAAATCCTGCATTGTTGATCAGATAGCGGATATTGCAGTTTTTAAGGCTCGGATTTTCACCAAAAGTCTTAATGTTTTCGAGAGAGGAGAGGTCCATCGGATAGACAACGATCTTTTCTCCGTATCGTTTTTGAATCTTTTTTAATTTTTCTTCATTTCTGGAAATGATCCAGATCTCATCCAGTCCTTTTTTTGCAGATAACAGTTTTACAAATTCTTTGCCGAGTCCGCTGCTTGCTCCGGTTACGATCGCAATGTTCTTTTTCTTCATTATTACCTCCAGCTAAAAATCAATTTTTTTCACGTCTGGTATATGTTATTATTTTACCATAGAAAAAAATTTCTAAAAATAGAAATGCAAAAATTGTGATATGATAAAAAGCAGAGGAGGGAGAGCGATGTTTTACAGAATCGAAAAAGACAGAGTGGAAGAGACCAGTGCCGAAAACTGGGAAAGCGGACAGTCCGGTGTGGCAGTTTTTACCCAAAAAGAATGGGAAGAAGAAATGGACATCCGTGCAACTTATCTGCTCGGACAGCGTGAGGACAACATCCATTTTTGCAAGTTGGAAAGCCATGCAAATTACCTGTTTGGAACCTTTCATATTCCGGTAAAACGGGAGCATGAAAAGAACATGGGCTTTGCATTTTATATCCTGCCCGGAAAACTGATCTTTATTGATGATAACGGTCTGGTGCAGGCACATATCAAGAAAATCATTGCGGGAAAAGTACACAGCGGTTACAATCTGGAAAAGTTTTTTTATGATTTTTTAATATCCCTGATCGATGAAGACCTGATCTATTTAGCAGTATTAGAAAAAGAGATCACGAAAATGGAAGAGAGCATGGTGGAGGACGAGCTAAAGGACTTCAACTACCGGATGCTGCATCTGAAAAAAGAGATTTCAAGGCTGTACCGCTACTATAGCCAGCTTGCCGATCTGGGCGAAAACCTGTATGAGAATGAAAAAGAATTTTTTGAAAAAAAGCATACCGGAGTCTTTCGGATTTTTGCGGAGCGTACAACAAGACTTCAGGAGGAGACACAGGTGCTTCGGGAATATGCCATGCAGGTGCAGGATGTCTATCAGTCCGAGATCGGGATACGGCAGAATAATGTCATGAAAGTGCTGACCATTGTTACAACAGTATTTTTGCCGCTGACTCTGATCGCCGGCTGGTATGGCATGAACTTTGTCTATATGCCGGAGCTGAAATGGGTCTACGGATATCCGGTCGCGATCGGTGCAAGTATCCTAGTCATCATCGTGAGCCTTTGGATTTTTAAAAAGAAAAAATATCTGTAACCGAACTGGTTGAATTTACCACAACAACGTGTTAAAATACTGAAAACACAAAGATATGCACAGAGAAATGAGGAGTGTCAGATGAAGCAAAAAGAAATCCCTTACAAGATCTACTTAGAAGAAAGCGAAATGCCAAAGGAATGGTATAACGTTCGTGCCGATATGAAGAACAAACCGGCACCACTTTTAAATCCACAGACATTGCAGCCGATGACAGCAGAGGAGTTAGGAGCTGTTTTTTGCGATGAATTAGTGGCACAGGAATTAAACGAGACCGATCCGTATATCGCGATTCCGGAAGAGATCCGCAGCTTTTACAAGATGTATCGCCCTTCACCGTTAGTACGGGCTTATTGTTTAGAAGAAAAACTTGATACCCCGGCAAAAATTTACTACAAATTTGAAGGAAACAATACCAGCGGAAGCCACAAGCTCAATTCTGCAATTGCACAGGCATATTACGCAAAGAAGCAGGGACTGAAAGGCGTTACTACCGAAACCGGTGCAGGACAGTGGGGAACTGCTTTGTCCATGGCATGCTCTTATTTTGACTTAGACTGTAAAGTTTATATGGTAAAAGTCTCCTATGAGCAGAAACCGTTCCGCCGTGAAGTTATGAGAACCTATGGTGCAAGTGTGACACCATCTCCGTCAGAGACCACCGAGATCGGAAGACAGATATTAAAAGAATTTCCGGGAACGACAGGAAGCCTTGGCTGTGCGATTTCCGAAGCAGTGGAGACCGCGACCACAACAGAAGGCTACCGTTATGTACTCGGCAGCGTGCTAAATCAGGTATTATTACATCAGTCCGTCATTGGCTTAGAGAGTAAGATCGCCATGGACAAATATGGCATCAAGCCGGATATGATCATCGGATGTGCCGGCGGCGGTTCTAACTTAGGCGGTCTGATCGCACCGTTTATGGGAGAAAAATTAAGAGGAGAGGCAGATTACGAGTTTATTGCAGTAGAACCGGCATCCTGCCCAAGCCTTACCAGAGGACGTTATGTATATGATTTCTGTGACACCGGAAAAGTATGCCCGCTTGCAAAAATGTATACCCTTGGAAGCGGATTCATTCCGTCTGCAAACCATGCAGGAGGTTTACGTTACCACGGCATGAACCCGGCACTTTCCCAGATGTACGAGGATGGACTCTTAGAGGCAAGAAGTGTCGAGCAGACCAGCGTCTTTGAAGCAGCAGAGCAGTTTGCAAGAGTCGAAGGAATCCTCCCGGCACCGGAGAGCAGCCACGCGATCCGTGCAGCAATCGATGAGGCACTCAAGTGTAAAGAGACAGGAGAAGAAAAAACCATCCTGTTTGGACTGACCGGAACCGGTTATTTTGATATGGTCGCATATGAGAAATTCCACAATGGAGAGATGTCCGACTACATCCCGACCGAGGAAGATTTAGCCAAAGGATTTGCAGGAATCCCGAAGATTTCTTGAGTTTAACAAAATATTAGCGGGCGAATTAATTGACTCCCTCCTACGCAACTGATAGCATGAAATCATGCATGTCAGAAGATTAATGTAGGAGGGAAATTTTTATGAGCAGTCATAAAAAAATAAGTATTCTGGGGTCAGGAAGAGTAGGTTCTTCCATCGCATATTCCCTGATATTAAAGGGATTGTGCTCAGAAATCGTATTGGTGGATATTGCCAAAGAATTAGCACAGGTAGTGTCCTATGCACCGGATGCGATTTACATCATCGTCAGCAATCCGGTCGATGTCCTTACATATGCAGTACAGGAGATTACAGGACTGCCAAAAGAGCGTGTCATTGGAACCGGAACCCTGTTGGATTCCAGCCGTCTTAGAAGTATTTTAGCGGAGCGGGCAAAAGTCAGTCCGAGCAATGTACATGGTTATGTGTTCGGTGAGCATGGAGATTCTTCGTTTGTACCGTGGTCCTTAACATCCATTGCGGGAATGCCGTTAGAGGAGTACGATGCGAATACATTTGCCAACAAACAGGATGAGATACAGGAAGAAGTCAGACTGTGTGGAGCAAATGTCATTCAGACAATTGAAATCTAAGCGGGATTGTCTTATGATAGAAAAAGATCATTTTGAAAACTAAATGCAGTAAAAGGAGATAAAAAACATGGATTATGCATCAGAATCATTAAAAAGACACTATGACTGGAAAGGAAAGATTGAAGTAGTCTGCCGTTGTCCGTTAGAGGATAAAGATGACTTATCCCTTGCCTATACACCGGGCGTAGCACAGCCTTGTTTAGAGATCCAGAAAGATGTAAATAAGAGCTATGAATTAACCAGACGTTCTAATTTAGTAGCAGTCGTAACAGACGGTACGGCGGTACTTGGACTTGGTGATATCGGACCGGAAGCAGGAATGCCGGTTATGGAAGGAAAATGTGCACTCTTTAAAGCCTTTGGAGATGTGGATGCAGTACCGATTTGTGTGCGTTCCAAAGAAGTGGATGATATCGTAAAGACTGTCAGCCTGATCGCCGGAAGTTTTGGCGGGATCAACTTAGAGGATATTTCCGCACCACGTTGTTTTGAGATTGAAGAAAAATTAAAAGAAACCTGTGATATTCCGATCTTCCATGATGACCAGCATGGAACAGCAGTAGTAACTTTAGCAGCACTCTTAAATGCCTTAAAGTTAACCGGAAAGAAGATGGAAGAGATCAAAGTGGTAACGAGCGGAGCAGGTGCAGCAGGAATCGCCATCATCAAACTGTTGATCGCAATGGGATTAAAAAATGTGATCCTCTGCGACAGAAAAGGCGCAATCTATGAAGGCAGAGAAGGTCTGAATAAAGAAAAAGAGGAAATGGCAAAGATCACCAACAAAGATCATGAAGCCGGAACTCTTGAGGAAGTATTAAAAGGAGCAGACGTATTTATCGGCGTATCTGCACCGGGCTGTGTAACACAGGATATGGTACGTTCCATGAACGAGAATCCGATCCTCTTTCCAATGGCAAACCCGACACCGGAGATCATGCCGGACCTTGCAAAAGAAGCGGGAGCAGCAGTCGTAGGAACCGGACGCAGTGACTTCCCGAACCAGATCAACAACGTACTTGCATTCCCTGGAATCTTCCGTGGAGCGTTAGATGTAAGAGCAAGTGAGATCAATGATGAGATGAAGATCGCAGCAGCAAAAGCAATCGCATCCTTTGTAACAGATGATCTGCTCAGTGCAGACTACATCATTCCAAGTGCATTAGATAAAAATGTAGCAACAGCCGTAGCCGAAGCCGTCGCTAAGGTAGCAAAAGAAACAGGTGTTGCAAGAATCTAGATTAAGAAGGCAGAGTATGAAAGAATATTTTGATATCCGTGACAGTGCAGGCAATCCAACCGGGGAGGTCAAGGAGCGTTCACTGGTGCATCGGGACGGTGACATTCATGGAACCTCCCATGTGTGGCTGGTTCGGAAGAATAAAAAGAGCGGCTATGATGTATTGCTGCAAAAACGGAGTGATAACAAGGATTCATTTCCGGGATGTTACGATATCTCTTCCGCCGGACATCTGCCGGCAGGAGCCGATTACAGGGAATCGGCAGTCCGGGAATTAGAAGAGGAACTTGGAATCGCCGTAAGTCCAGAGGACTTACGGTTTCTTGGCATGCACGAAGGGGACGTAAAAGAGGAATTTTATGGAAAACCCTTTCATAATCATGAAATCAGTGCTATTTTTATATTGGAGAAAAACATAGAACCGGAAGGAATGTGTTTACAAAAGGAAGAAGTAAGCGGGGTCTTATGGATGGATTTTGCAGAGTGCTTAGATGGAATTCGTAAAAATACATTATGTCATTGTATTTTTGAGGACGAGTTTGAAACATTGGGGGAATATCTAGGCATACTAAGCAAAACGGAAACAACATAGAAAGACGAGGCTGAGTGATGGATCTTGCAGGAATGAATATAAGAAAGATTACAGATTATTTTCGTGCAGGCTGTAAGGAGGATTATAACCGTAGGATCGGAGTTGAAATAGAACATTTTGTTATAAAAGAAGACAATACCAATGCAACATATGAAGAGATAGCGGAATTGTTAGAAGCAGTATTTGGCAACGAACAGTGCGAGTATGAGCAGCGTTCCCTGTTAGGTTGTGTGACGATGGAGTATGCGATCAGTTTAGAGCCGGCAGCCCAGTTAGAGATCAGCATTTTTCCGAGAAAGACCGTACAGGAATTAGAACAGATCTACGAAGGATTCTTAAAACGAATGGAGTCCTATTTAGGACTACGCCATATGCGGCTCGAAACCTGTGGCTATCAGCCGTATGCAAAAGCCGCAGAGCTGCCACTGATCCCAAAGAGACGATATGAATACATGGATGCATATTTTAAGCACACGGAGACCATGGGAATCCGCATGATGCGCGGAAGTGCTTCCACGCAGGTGTCGATCGACTATCTGAACGAGCAGGATTTTGTGAAAAAATTCCAGCTTGCCCAGATGTTATCCCCGGTGCTGGCACTGCTGACAGAGAACACAGCGGTCATAGACGGAATTCCCGTAAAAAAACATATTCCACGGACAGAAATCTGGAATCATGTGGACAAGAAACGATGCGGAATCGTTCCGGGAAGCATGAGCGAGGAATTTTCTTTTTATACTTATGCAGAATATGTCTATCATGTACCGCTGATCTTTGCAAGAGATCACGGCATAATCATGCCGACGGGAGAGTGGTCGGCAGCGGAGTACTATAGAGGACGACTCATGACAGAGGAAGAGATCGAGCATATGCTGTCGATGGTATTTCCGGATGTGCGGTTAAAGAATTATATCGAGATCCGCATGGCAGACAGTCTGCCAAAGGAAGAAGCCTTTGCATATACGGCTTTGATCCGTGATATTTTTTACGGAGGCAATATCAGTAAAATACGCAGGTATTTAGGGAATCCGACCGAAGAGGAAATCGCACAGGCGAAGGAAAGTGTCATAAGCTATGGAGAAGACGGCATGGTATATGGAAGAAAAGCAGGCGAGATCTTTGCCTACCTACAGCAGTTTTCCAAAGAACCAATGCAGAAATTATTAGAAAAAAGAAGGCATCAGAATGAGCGAGACAACCAGATTGACGAATGAATATATTGAGATTACGAAACAGGACATAGAAGCCCATGAGAGAACGGCAAAAGAGGCAAACGAATATATCCGTAACTCGACGGCACAGTATCATGGCAGATGTGTCAAAGCACTCTATGTTCCAAAGATTTTTACCGGACGGGAGGAGCGGATATTCTCTGATCTGGTCAGTACGATGTGCGGCATTTTTTATAAGGTTATGGATGCCTATGCAAAAGACAAAGATTACCGGGGGCTTTTTGGATTTGAGCCGGAGTTAGAGGAACTGATCTTAAGAGAACCGACCTATGACAGTCCGATTCCGATCGCAAGGATCGACATCTTTTATAATGAAGAAACAGGTGATTTCAAATTCTGCGAATTTAACACCGACGGAACTTCGGCAATGAACGAGGACAGGGAGTTAAACATCGCGATCCAAAAGACAAAAGCCTATCAGCAAATGGCAGAAACCCATGAGTTCAAGAGTTTCGAGCTTTTTGATTCCTGGGTGGAGACATTTTTAGAGATTTACCATAGCAGTCAGAATCCGAAAGAACATCCGAATGTGGCGATCGTGGATTTTATGGAAAATGCGACAGAGATGGAATTTCAGATTTTTGCAGAGCATTTCAAGGCACATGGATGCAAGGCACAGCTTTGTGAGATACGAAATCTGCAATATAGAGATGGTACACTGTATACACCGGATGGAATGCAGGTGGATGCGATCTACCGCCGTGCCGTTACTAGTGATATCATGAAGCACTATGAAGAGGTAGGAGATTTTATTGCAGCAGTAAAGGACAATGCTGTATGTCTGATCGGAGATTTCAGAACGCAGATCGCCCACAATAAAATCCTGTACAAGATATTACATCTGCCACAGACGCAGGCATTTTTAACAGAGGAAGAAAACGCATTTGTAAAGGCTCATGTACCGATGACCTATAGCATACATGATGAACGTTTAAATATAGAAGAAATCTTAACCGAAAAAGACAAGTGGATCTTAAAGCCGGAGGATTCTTACGGTTCACAGGGAATCCATGCAGGGGTGGAGTGCAATGCGGAGGAATGGAAGGAATACTTCTATAAGGAAAGAAACGATGCAGACAGCACCTATCTGATCCAGGAATTCTGTGTGCCGTATCAGACCATGAACGTGGATTTAGCACAGGGCGAGCGTACATTTTTCCCGGTGTATAACCTGACCGGATTATTTACTTATGGTGGAAAATTCAGGGGAGTGTATTCAAGAATCTCAAAGAGCGAGATCATTTCCACACAGTACAGCGAAATGGCACTGCCAACATTATTTGTGACCCAAAAGAAGGTATAAGGGTTAAAGTATAGAAGAATCCGAGCATAGAGGAATAATAATAGAAGGATCGAGGAAACAAAATGCGGAAAATGGAATTTAAAATGGAGCGGACAGGACTCTTAGAAGTCGGAGACATCCTGCCGGTCACTGAGGGTAAACTGCCCAATTCCTATTACTATACCTTAGGACGGGCATATGCAATGTCTGCAAACTATAAATATAACGAACGTTTACAGAGCAGAGAAGGAAAAGTCATAGATGTAAAAGAGACAGAAAAAGGATATTTTGTAACCGTGGAATTTGATGAGGAGGAATGACACAAAGAGACCAAAAAGGGGACGGAAAATTTGACATATTTACGGTTTCGTGCTATTTTATAGCTGTCGTAGAAGAAGGATCATTCCGTTGCAGTTGAGAGGAAATTTATGACAAATCAGGGAAAGAACGCCGTAGACACATTGTTAGCGGAAAGTTTTAAAGAGCTGACCTTAAAACAGCCGATAGAAAAGATTACAATTAAGGAAATTACAGATAAAGCGGGAGTCATCCGTCCGACATTTTATAATCATTTTCAAGACAAGTATGAACTGTTAGAATGGATCATCATGTCACAGATCATAGAACCAATCGGACCGCTTCTTCAGAATGGTATGGTGCATGAGGCATTGGTGCTGATGTTTACAAGCATTGAAAAAGAGCGGGACTTCTATAGTAAGGCGTGTAAGTTAGAAGGACAGAATTCCTTTGAGAGTATTGTAAAGTCCTGTATCAAGCAGATCATCTTAGGAGTTATTGAGAATAAGGTAACCGGAAAGAAACCGATACATGCCTGGCTGACACCGGATCATTTAGCAGAGTATTACAGCCAGTCCATGTGTTTTGTGGCGATCAGCTGGATCAAGAGCAATATGGTGATACCGCCAAAAGAAGTGGCAGATATTTATCAATATGTCATAAAACGTTCTTTGGATGAGATATTATCTGAAATGTAGTAACAAAATATACACATGGATAGAAATGTATAGGGCGCAATACAAAAGCACCGAAATGTATAATCGTAAAAGACAGCAAAAAAAGATTGAATATTTATTTATTCGGTCTTTTTTTTTATACTCAAGTTCAAGATTAAAGAAAAGAGATGAGGAAAGATGATTAATTTTGGAAAGGGAGTAGTAAAATTACGTATTCCGATTTTGATAGTGAGTATTATTTTGCTCTTCCCAGCAGCACTAGGATATTTTCACACAAGAGTAAACTATGATATCCTAACTTATTTACCGAAAGAGATTGACACCATGAAGGGTCAGGACATTCTTTTGGACGAATTTGGCACAGGAGCATTTTCCATGTGCGTAGTAGAAGGAATGGAAGATCAGGACATTTCAAAGATGAGAAAGAACATGGAAAAAGTAGACCATGTGAAAAAAATTCTCTGGTATGATTCCTTAGCAGATTTATCTATTCCAAAAACCATGTTACCGGATAAGGTACAGGATGCATTCATCAATGAGGACAAGGATGCAACCTTAATGGTAATTTTCTTTGACAGCTCCATGTCATCCGATGAAACAATGGATGCGATCGAAGAGCTGCGAAGCGTAGCAGACAAACAGTGTTACATAAGCGGTATGTCGGCAGTCGTTACAGATACGAAGAACCTGTCAGACAAAGAGGTACCGATTTATGTACTCATCGCAGTAATCCTTGCAGTCATCGTACTTTCACTGACTATGGACTCTGCATTAATCCCGGTATTCTTCTTATTAAGTATCGGAATGGCAATTATATACAACTTAGGTTCGAATGTGTTCTTCGGAGAGATCTCCTATGTCACACAGGCACTTGCGGCGGTACTACAGCTCGGTGTTACGATGGACTATTCCATTTTCCTGTGGCATTCTTATGAAGAGAACCAGGAGCGTTTCCCGGATGATAAGAAGAGAGCGATGGCTCATGCAATTTCGAACACCTTAACATCCGTTATCGGAAGTTCCATCACAACCGTAGCAGGATTCGTAGCACTCTGCTTCATGAGTTTTACCCTTGGTCTTGACCTTGGTGTTACCATGGCAAAAGGTGTTGTATTCGGAGTTATCTGCTGTGTAACCGTATTACCGTCTATGATCCTTGTATTTGATAAAGCGATCGACAAGACAAGACATAAAGCGATCATCCCGGATTTAGGTGTTATTTCCGGATGGGTAGTAAAACACTACAAAGCATTTATCGTAACATTTATTATCGTATTAATTCCTGCACTTTGGGGTTATACTCATTATGATGTATACTATGATTTAGCCGGTACACTTCCGGGAAATCTGGACAGTGTTATCGCAAATGACAAGTTAGACGAAACATTTGCAATGAACTCTACACACATTATCCTTTGTGATTCATCCTTAGAGCCAAAAGAAGTGAACGAGATGATGAGCAAGATTGATGACGTGGATGGTGTAAAAGCGACCCTTGGTTTAGACAGTCTGGTAGGACCGACCGTACCAAGAGAGATGATCCCATCAGACATCAAAGAAGTTGTTATGGATGAGAACTATCAGATGTTGATGATCAGTTCTGAATACAAAGTAGCATCTGATGAAGTAAATGATCAGTGTGATAAGATTGAAAAGATCATGAAGAAGTATGATAAAAATGCGATGCTGATCGGTGAAGCACCTTGTACAAAAGACTTGATCACGATCACAAACCATGACTTCAACGTTGTAAGTACAGTATCCATCGGTGCGATCTTCTTAATTATTGCATGCGTATTCAAATCAATATCCTTACCAATTATCTTAGTAGCGGTTATTGAGTTTGCTATCTTCATTAACATGGGTATTCCGGCGTTTACAGGAACGAAACTTCCGTTTATTGCAGGAATCGTAATTGGAACGATCCAGTTAGGAGCAACCGTAGACTATGCAATCCTGATGACAACGAAGTATCGTAAAGCAAGATACAATGGAGTAGAAAAGCAGGAGGCAATTACATCTGCCTTAGGAGCATCTATGCAGTCCGTTATTGTCAGTGCGTTGAGTTTCTTTGCAGCAACATTTGGTGTAGGTCTATATTCAAACGTAGACATGATAGCTTCTCTTTGCTCACTGATGGCAAGAGGTGCGATCATCAGTATGTTCGTAGTAATCTTCATACTGCCGTCCATGTTTATGATTTTTGATAAGATAATCTGCAAGACAAGTAAAGGATTTGTGCAAAAAAATTAAGGAGGAACCAAGATGAAATTACCTGAATTAAAAAGAAGATTTAAAAATAAATATGTGATCCGTATTGCAGCCGGCGTATTAACCATCGCCGTTGCAGGCGGAAGTGCCGGTGTATACACTGTTAATGCAGCAAAGACATCTACAAAGGCAGAGACTACACAGGAGTCTACCGATAAGAAAGACAAAAAAGATAACAAAGATGATGAAGAAGACTTAAAAGAAGTTCTTTCTTCTAAGATCAGCAAAGCAGCAGACGAAGAAGTCGGAAAAGAAGAGACTGTTTACGTTGTTGCAGATAACTCCGGAAAAGCAAAAGATGTCATTGTCAGTGACTGGTTAAAGAACCCGGATGGAAATGAGACAATTGAAGACGTTTCAGACTTAAAAGACATCAAGAATGTCAAAGGTAAAGAGAAGTTTGAAGAAAAAGACGGAAAGATCATCTGGAAAGCAAAAGGAAAAGACATCTATTATCAGGGAAAAACAGATAAAGAGCTTCCTGTAAAACAGACCATTTCTTACTACTTAGACGGTGAGAAGATGGATCCGGATGAGATTGCAGGCAAGAGCGGAAAAGTTACGATCCGTTTTGATTACAAGAACAACCAGAAAACTACTACAACTGTAGACGGTAAGAAGTATAGCGTTTATGTACCATTTACCATTATGACAGGAATGATCTTAGACGACAGCTTTACAAACGTTAAGGTTAAGAATGGTAAAGTTATTTCTGACGGTGACAAGAACATGGTGGTCGGCGTTGCAATGCCGGGCTTAAAGGACAGCTTAAAAGTAACTTCTTCTGATTTCTCCGAAGATATTGATATCCCGGAATATGTAGAAGTAACTGCTGACGTAAAAGATTTCTCCATGGATATGACCATGAGCGTTATGTTAAGCGGTATTACAAGCAGCGACAATGTAGAAGATTTCGTAGACTTAAGCGATTTAGATGATGCAATTGATACACTTTCTGATTCTTCTTCACAGTTAGCAGACGGAACAAAAGAGCTTCGTGAAGGTTTAGAGCAGTTAAGAAGTAAAGTTCCTGCATTAGCAGATGGTGCAAACACCTTAAACAGCAGCACAGAATCTCTTCGCAATGGTGTATCTTCCTTAGATGCAACCTTAAATACTGCAATGACAGAAGAAGAAAAAGCAGCCGCTTCTAAGCAGGCATCAGAGACTGTAGATGCACAGGCAGATTCCATTAAGAAACAGGCAGCCGATACGGTAGCATCCCAAAAGAAAGATATTGAGAAGAAAGCATCTGCAGCAGTAGATGCACAGGCAGATTCCATTAAGAAGCAGGCAGCCGATACGGTAGCATCCCAGAAGAAGAGCATTGAAAAACAGGCATCTGATACCGTAGACAAACAGGCAGATTCCATTAAGAAACAGGCAGCCGATACTGTGGCATCTCAGAAAGAAAGCATTGAAAAACAGGCGTCTGCAACCGTAGATGCACAGGCAGAAGCGATTAAGAAACAGGCAGCTGATACCGTAGCAGCACAGCAGGCAGAAATTGCAAAACAGGCGGAAGCACTTGTAACAGCACAGGAAGCAGATATTAAGAGCCAGGCAGACCAGCTTGTAGATGCTGAGGCAGGCAATATCCAGAAATTAGCAGCCGCAGCAGTCAAAGCAGAATTTGATGCAGGACAGCGTCAGGCAATTGCAGATCAGGCAAAAGCAACGACTACAAGTACTGTTTCTACAGCATTAAAGGGAAATGCACAGCTTCTCCCAATCTTAAAAGCAGGTATCAAGGCAAATGTAGCAGCAGCAGGCGGCAGCATCAGTGATGAAGATGCAACAGCACAGGCTTATCAGTTGATCGATGCTATGGCAGCACAGATCGGAGAAGGAGCCGCTCCAAATGTAGCGGCAGCATGTGAGAATGCAGCAACGCAGGCAGCACAGAAAGCAGCCGTAACAGGAGCTAAGCAGGGAGCAGAAAAAGGTGCGGTAGCAGGAGCAAAACAGGGAGCATCCCAGGGTGCGGTAGCAGGAGCAACATTAGCAGCACAGCAGGCAGCCGTAACAGGAGCAAAACAGGGAGCAGCAGCAGGAGCAGTATCCGGAGCAACAGCAGCAGCGCAGCAGGCAGCTGTAACAGGAGCTAAGAGTGGAGCAGCAGCAGGAGCAGTATCCGGAGCAACAGCAGCAGCACAGCAGGCAGCAATCACAGGAGCTAAGAGCGGAGCAGCACAGGGTGCCGTAACAGGAGCAACCGAGGCAGCTCAGACAGCAGCATTATCAGGAGCTAAGAGTGGAGCAGCACAGGGTGCGATCGCAGGAGCTGAGTCAGCAAAGAAAACAGTAGCAGCAGGAATTGAAGCAGTACAGTCTAACGGTTACAGCTTAGTAACAGGAATGGACGCATTAAAGAATGGTACACAGGCACTTGCTGATCAGGTACCGGCATTAACAGATGGTGTTGGCAAATTAGCAGACGGTTCCGTAACATTGAATGAGGGAATGGTAAAATTCGATGAAGAAGGAATACAGAAGTTAGCAGATACCTACAATGGCGATGTCAAAGGTATGTTAAACAAAGTTGTAGCAGTAATGCAGGCTGGTTCAGATTATCAGTCATTCTCAGATATTTCTGAGGATACTCTTGGAGAAGTGAAATTCATTATCCGTACTGAGGGCGTAGGAACAGACGAAGACTAACAGAAACGGAAAGGAGAGGGAGGAATGAGCTGGATAGAAATTGTGCTGATTACCATTGGCATGTCGCTGGATACTTTTGCGGCAGTAGAGTGTCAGGGTGCATTAGTCGCAAAACTGGAAAAGAAACGCTTATCCATGGCAGTTACCGTGATCGCCTTGTGGCAGACAATCGCACTTCTCATCGGCAGCTTTTTGGTAACTCTCCTGAACCAGTATGATACACAACTGAGTGGAGAAGCCTTTATAGGAAGGATACTTGCAATTCTGATCCTGTTTGGCATGGGTCTTCGGATGTTTGTCAAAGCATGGAGAAATGAAAGGATCGTAGAGAAACGGGAAGATGGTCTGGATATTAAAAAAACCTTCTTTTCGATCGCAAAAGGAACGATATTCACGATCCTGACAGGAATCGCATTTGCATTCTTAGAGGCAGATATAAAAGCAGTATTAATTATGATTATCTGCGTCACGATCGCAATGGTCATCATCGGGCTCTATACGGGCTACCGGCTGGGATTTGAGCAGAAGTCAAAAGCCTACATCGGAGGCGGAGCACTTCTGATCGCAGCAGGGATCGATGTCATCGTCCGTTACATTGTGATGAGATGATAAATAGGGAATGAGAAATTAAGAAGGTGTTCCAAAGCCGAAAGGTGGAGGGGCGCCTTCTTTAATTCTGTAAAATTTTATTAAGTAAGTGAATGAACAGACTGCACCTATCAAATATTTCAGGTTTCCTTGCGCAGAACACTCCGATGAACCTCTGAAAACGGAAATCGTGTTCGCCAAAGGGCTTCACGATTTCCTGAGTTTCATCTCCGTTGCACAAAAAGAAACCTTCCATATTTGATAGGTGCAGTCTGTAATCTACATTCCTGAATAGAGAACAGAACTACAGAAAACGCAGCGTGTCACCCGGACCTGTATTTTCCCACAGACAGCATTCCGAAAAGCGTCGCCGGGAGTGGCAAAAGTTTGCACCTTGTGCTATGATAGAAACTATGAAAATATTACTGAATGCAATCAACGCAAAATATATCCATTCCAATCTGGCAGTTTACAGCTTAAGGGCATATGCAAAAGAATATCGGGAGCATATCAGACTGTTAGAATATACGATCAACAACAGAGTAGAGGAGATTTTAGAAGGCATTTACAAAGAGCATGCGGATGTCATCTGTTTTTCCTGCTATATCTGGAATATTGCGTATGTAAAGGAATTAATAGAAGAATTAAAAAAATTATGTCCGAATACACCGATCTGGGTTGGCGGGCCGGAAGTCTCCTATGAGGTAGAGACGTTATTAGCAGAAAATCCGGGAATCGACGGAGTATTTATCGGAGAGGGCGAGCATACGTTTAAAAAGGTGTGCCGCTGTTATATAGAAGCAGAGGAAAGTGAGCGGGAAGAAGAACTTTTGCGGGTTCCGGGGATTGCATACCGGAAACGGGACAAAACGGTGGCATTTACCGGAATGGCAGAGCCGGTGGATATGAGCACGATCCCATTCTGTTATGAAGATATGGAACAGTTCAAAAACAAGATCATTTATTATGAATCCTCCAGAGGCTGTCCGTTCTCCTGTAGTTATTGTCTTTCTTCGATCGATAAAAAAATGCGGTTTCGTGATATCGAGCTGGTAAAAAAAGAACTCGGCTTTTTTATCGAACAGGAAGTACCCCAGGTCAAATTCGTAGACCGGACCTTTAACTGCAGTCATACACATGCCATGGAAATCTGGAGATTTATCAAAGAAAAAGATTTAGGAAAGACGAATTTTCACTTTGAAGTGGCGGCAGATCTGCTGACGGAGGAAGAATTAGAATATATTGCCGGAATGCGTCCGGGGCTCATACAGTTAGAGATCGGTGTGCAGTCCACGAATGATGTCACAATACAGGAAATACACCGGACCATGGATTTAGAAAAACTAAAGGCAGTCGTGAGACGGATACAGGCACCGGGCAACATCCATCAGCATTTAGATTTAATTGCAGGACTGCCGTATGAGGATTATCAGACCTTTCAAAAGTCATTTGATGAGATTTACGATTTAAAGCCGGAGCAGCTCCAGCTTGGATTTTTAAAGGTACTAAAGGGTTCTTATATGTTTGAACATGCCAGAGAATATGGTCTGATCTATCAATCCAAGCCACCTTATGAGGTTATGAAAACGAACTGGCTGAGTTTTGATGAAGTCTTAAAGATCAAACAGGTGGAAGAAATGTTAGAGGTGTACTATAACAGCCACCAGTATGAAGTTACAATGAAAATCTTAGAGCAGTTTTTTGACGGTGGGTTTGAGATGTTCCAAAAGATGGGAGAATTTTATGAAATGCAAGGTTATTTTCATCTGAAACATACAAGGATACGCCGCTGCGAGATCCTGTTAGAGTTTGCAAAAGAGTATGTGACGGATATGAGAATGTTAGAACAATCCCTGACCTTTGATCTATATTATCGCGAGAACATGAAGAGCCGTCCGGCATTTGCCACAGATTTAGAGCCGTATAAAGAGATCAGCCGGAAAGTCTGCAAAAAAGGCAAACAGAGCCATTTAGAGCCGTTTACCTATCGATTTCCGACCGAGCAGGAGCGGAGTATTGAAAAACTGCCGGAGTCCTGCAACGAGTATTTTGTACTGTTTGATTATGAACACAGAAATCCGCTGACGAATCAGGCAGGAATACAGGTAATAGAGAAGGGAGAATTGCCATGACAAAGAGAATCGCTGAAATCTTAAAAAGACTGGATGAAGCATATGGAACGGAGTATGTCTGTTATCTGAACCATGAGACACCGTGGCAGCTTCTGATCGCCGTTATCTTAAGTGCGCAGTGTACCGATGCGAGAGTCAATATCGTAACAAAAGACCTGTTTCAGAAATATCCATCGTTAGAAGCCTTTGCTAATGCGGATTTAAAAGAGTTAGAGCAGGATATCCATTCGACCGGATTTTATCACAATAAGGCAAAAAACATCATTTCCTGTGCCAGAACCTTAGTGGAAAAATACGACGGAGAAGTGCCAAGGGAATTAGAAGAGCTGACCGCATTAGCGGGAGTCGGCAGAAAGACCGCAAATGTCATCCGTGGAAACATCTACCATGAACCGAGTGTGGTTGTGGATACCCACGTCAAACGGATCTCAAAAAAATTGGGCTTTACCAAAGAGGATGACCCTGTCAAGATTGAATATGATCTGATGAAGGTACTGCCAAAAGACCACTGGATCCTCTACAATATACAGATCATCACGCTTGGCAGAAGTATCTGTACTGCACGGAATCCGAAATGTACCGAATGTTTTTTGTCAGACTTATGTAAGGGAAGTGGAAAATGATGTTAGAGGACTACTGCGTCATTGACTTAGAAATGACAGGACTCAATCCAAAACATCATAAGATTTTGGAAGTGGCGGCAGTACGGGTCAGAAAAAAAGAAATCGTCAGCGAGTGCTCCATGCTGATCCGGCAGCACCAGCTATTAGAGGAAAAGATCACGGAACTGACCGGGATCGATCAGGAGATGTTAGCAGGAGCAAAAGAAGAGGATGAGGTGTTAGATCACTTTTTTGGATTTCTTGGGGAAGATATTTTAGTAGGACAAAATGTGATCTTTGATTATAGTTTTTTAAAACAGGCTGCGATCAACCGGAAGATGTCCTTTGAACGAAAGGCGGCAGATACGTTAAAGATAGCCAGAAGATGTCTGCCGGCGTTGGAAAAAAGGACGTTAGATGCTCTTTGCGGATACTATGGAATCGAGATCGGACACCATCACCGTGCCTTAGACGATGCAAAAGCGACCTATCTGCTCTATGAAAGGTTAGAGAAGGAATTCGGGGCGGTGCAGGCAGATGTCTTTGAGCCTAAGCCACTGATTTATAAAGCCAAGCGGCAGACTCCGGCAACAGCCAGACAAAAAAAGCACTTGAAAGAATTGGCAGATTATCATAAAATAAACCTTAATCTGGAATGGGAAACACTGACAAGAAATGAAGCATCCCGCCAGGTTGACCGGATCATCAGCCAATATGGCAGGATGTTAAAATAATAAATAGAATTCTAAAATGGGAATCTTAAGACAGTATCTCTCTTAATTTTTTCCGGATAGTGTCTTTCGAAAGCGAGTTTAAGGAATCGGCACTTTCGATAAGATCAGAAATTTTGGCGGTTTCGCCTTTTTCCTGATAGAGTCCGGCTAAGAGCGTATAGTTCTCCGTAATATCACTCTTGATGCTGACACCAAATTCTAAAATGCGGATAGCATCATCGATGTGTGCATGTTCGGCAAGGCCTTTTGCATAATCTGTTAAGAGGCGAACGAGCGTAGTAAAGCGTTCATCACAGTCGCTAAGAATAGCCAGGTTTGAAACACCGTACTGCAGTTTTAAATCCGTGTTTGAAATGCCGGTTAAATTCAGGATCTTCTGTTCGGAAAGAGCAAGTAACTGCTGTTCCGTTTCCTCGTATCCTTCGTTTGGATAAGCACCGATAGGAAAAGTATCAACAGGAATTTGGATGTAATCTAAATTTGTGATATCCTGCTTGCGGGTACTGTTTGCATCGTTTTCACGTTTCCAGAAATCAGATTCTTTCTGGGTGTTGACTTTGTCGATCTGTTTACGCCGATAAGCGTAATACGCTAAAAATAGAATAAAAGCAATTAAAACAACAGGGACCATTGTGTGTCTCCTTTCTATATCATAAAGTGAGGTGAAAAATATGAACTACCGTAATTCTAAAAGAAACCGGATCATCGCCAGTGTGATCGTGATCATTTTAGTGGCATCTATGCTTCTTTCTTTATTACTTGCAGCATTCTAGGACATAATATACTAAAACAGAGGATGGGTGTCAAATTAATTAGGCGTTCTGCATCTTGAAAAAACAGATTTTTATGATACAATAGAAAACGAACGTTTGAGAACATAGAAAACCAGCATAGAAAGCCGACTTTCGGATAAAATGATATCAGAGGCGGCTGTATTAAAGGGGTAACAGAATGAGAAATATTAAAAAAAGATGGTTTTTGTTTGTAGCAGCATTTGTGTTAGTGGCAGCAGCAGGAATCCATATGGGTGTCAAAGCGGAAGAAGATGAGAATCGTGTCATCGCAGATCGTGTTTATATCGGAGATGTTTCCGTGGCAGGAATGACAGAGGAAGAAGCAACTGCCGCAGTAGAGGATTACATTGAGAGTCTGCAGGATACGGCAATCACATTAAAAGCCGGTGAGAACAGTATAGAAGTAACAGCAAAGGATTTAGGTGTTACCTGGGGAAACCCGGAGTTGGCTGAAAAAGCAGTAAACCTTGGAAGAACCGGAAATCCGATCGCAAGATATAAAGAAAAGAAAGATTTAGAAAAAGGCGACAAAGTCTTTGTACTTTCCTATGCCATTGACGAAAGCAAGACAGCAGCTTTGTTAAAAGAGCATGCAAAAGAGTTAGATCAGGAAGCACAGGATAACGGACTGACCCGTGAGAACGGACAGTTTACCTTTGTAAAAGGACATGAAGGAATTAAAGTAAACGCAGAGAAATCCATTGAACAGATCGCATCACATATGCAGAATCAGTGGGATGGAAAAGCAGCCTCTATTGAACTGAGTGCAAAACTCGTAGAGCCGCGCGGTTCCGAAGAAGAGTTAGCAGAAGTCAAAGATTTACTTGGCGGTTACAGCACAAACTTCAGTTCCTCATCAGCAGGACGTGCAAAAAATGTGCGTAATGGAGCAAGCAAGATCAATGGAAGCATCATCTATCCGGGCGAAGAATTTTCCGTACATGATGCAGTCGTTCCGTTTAATGCAGAGAACGGATATGAGTTAGCAGGCTCCTATGAGAATGGAACAACCGTTGAGACCTATGGTGGAGGAATCTGCCAGGTGTCTACAACTTTATATAATGCAGTGATCCGTGCAGAACTTGAGATTACCGAAAGATCTGCGCATTCCATGATCGTAAGTTATGTAGAGCCATCTATGGATGCAGCAATTTCAGGTGAATACAAGGATCTGAAATTTAAGAATTCCACAAAATATCCGGTATATATCGAGGGTTATACCGACGGTGGTATCATCCACTTTAATGTCTATGGAAAAGAGACAAGAGATGCAAACCGTGAGGTTGAATTTGTCAGCGAGACCACCGGTGAAACAGATCCGGGTGTAAAATATGTTGCTGACGGAACCTTACAGATCGGTACCATTTCCACACAGCAGTCTGCACATATCGGTAAAAAAGCCAAACTGTGGAAAGTTGTAAAAGTAAATGGAAAAGAAGAGAGCAGGGAAGTATTTAACACTTCTAATTATCAGGCATCACCGAAGATCGTCAGAGTAGGTACTGCTTCTGACAGTCAGGATGCGATCAATGCTGTTATGGCAGCGATCGGAACACAGGATGAGGCAACCATTCAGGCAGCAGCGGCAGCAAACTGTACGGCAGCCCGTGATGCGGCAGCGGCACAGCAGGCAGCAGAAGCAGCGGCAGCGGCAGCAGCAGCACAGCCTGCAGAACCGGCACAGCCGGAGCAGCCAAGCCAGCCGGAAGAGGATGGCAACAAGGATGACAAGAAGGATTCCGATAATAAAAAAGATGACAAACAGGACAATACCAAGGAAGAAAAGAATAATCAGGAAAGCAATGATTAAAACAGCTCTATAGAATCCACGGAGGCTGCCTCAGTAATGAGACAGCCTTGAACTATAAATAAGAACAGGCGGAAGATCAGGATGAAAGTTGGAAAAGTTCCGGAAAACGTGTTAAAGCGTTCCGTTTTCAAACAACTGCATACCATACGGGAAGAAGTGCTTTTAGGAGCCGGTGTAGGCGAGGACTGTGCTGCCATGAAATTAGCAGAGGACGAAGTTTTTGTCATTTCTACCGACCCGATTACCGGAGCGGCACAGGATATCGGAGCTTTGGCGGTACAGATCACCGTGAATGATTTAGCGAGCACCGGAGCAGAACCGATAGGAATTATGTTAACTGTCCTGCTTCCAGAGAACGCCGAAGAAAAAGATTTAAAGACAGTGATGGCGCAGGTAGAAGAAGCCTGTGAAAAAAATCACATTCAGGTCATGGGTGGACACACAGAAGTTACCAAAGTGGTCAACCAGATCGTAATCTCCGTGACCGGTGTCGGAAAAGCGAAAGAAGGCAGAGTCATCTCTACCGCGGGTGTGAAACCGGGTATGGATATCATTGTCACAAAATGGATCGGTATTGAAGGAACTGCCATTTTAGCAAAGGAAAAAGAGGCGGTGTTACGGGAGCGTTATTCCCAGCCGTTTATCGATAAAGCGAAAGAACTTGACCGTTACATATCAGTTCTGTCGGAGGCCGCGACCGCCGTTAAGTCTGGCGTTGCTGCTATGCATGATGTGACAGAGGGCGGTATATTTGGCGCACTTTGGGAGATTGCAGAGGCATCCGGCGTCGGACTGGAAATTGATCTAAAGAAGATTCCGTTAAAGCAGGAAACAGTAGAAATCTGTGAATTTTTCGGCATAAATCCTTATGAACTGATTTCAAGCGGTTCTATGCTGATGGCAGCCGAGGATGGAAACGGACTGGTCATGGAATTAGAAAAAGCAGGCATTCCGGCAGTTGTCATTGGAAAAGCGACAGACAGTAATGACCGTGTGCTTTTGAATGAAGAAGAACGCAGATTTTTAGAGCCGCCGAAAACGGATGAATTATATAAAGCATTGAGTAAATAGAGAGGTTGGAGGACCATCATGCGTGAAAAGATTTTAACGTTTATTGAAAAAAACAGCCGTGTGGATTTGAAAGAATTAGCAATCATGCTCGGCGTAAATGAAGTAGATGTAGTCAATGAGTTAGAGGCAATGGAAGCAGAACACATCATCTGCGGTTACCATACGCTGATCAACTGGGAAAAGACAGGAATTGAAAAAGTAACAGCCATGATCGAGGTGCGTGTAACACCGCAAAGAGACATGGGATTTGATAAGGTAGCAGAGAGAATCTATAATTATCCGGAAGTAAATGCAGTATATCTGATCTCCGGCGGTTTTGACTTTATGGTCATTTTAGAGGGAAAGACACTGCGTGAGATCGCACAGTTCGTATCCGATAAACTTTCTACTTTAGATTCCGTATTAAGCACAAAGACAAACTTTATTTTGAAAAAATATAAAGACCACGGAACCATTATGGCTGAGCCGAAAAAAGATGAAAGGATTTTGATGATACCATGAGAAATCCATTATCCAAAAGAATTGTTGAAATAGAACCATCCGGTATCCGTAAATTTTTTGACATCGTAAATGAGATGGAAGATGCCATTTCTCTCGGTGTAGGAGAACCGGATTTTGATACACCGTGGCATATCCGTGATGAGGGAATTTTTTCTTTAGAAAAAGGAAGAACCTTTTACACATCCAATGCAGGTTTAAAAGAGTTAAAGCAGGAGATTGCAAAATACATATATCGCAAATGCAATATTACCTATGACTACAAAAAAGAGATCATGGTCACGGTAGGAGGCAGTGAGGCAATTGATATTGCTATGCGTGCCATGTTAGATCCGGGAGATGAAGTATTGATCCCGCAGCCAAGCTATGTATCTTACGAACCATGTGCCATCTTAGCAAATGGAACACCGGTCATTATCGAATTAAAGGAAGAGAATGAATTCCGTCTGACAAAGGAAGAATTAGAAGCAGCAATTACGCCAAAGACAAAGCTGTTAGTGCTGCCATTCCCGAACAATCCGACCGGAGCAGTCATGGAGAGAAAAGATTTAGAAGAGATTGCAGAGGTTATCAAAGAGCATGACATCTTTGTTTTAAGTGATGAGATCTATGCAGAGCTTACTTACTGTGGAGAACATGTGTCGATCGCTTCCCTTCCGGGAATGAAAGAAAGAACGGTATTGATTAACGGTTTTTCAAAGGCATATGCAATGACCGGATGGCGTTTAGGTTATGCCTGTGCTCCGGCAGAAATATTAGAGCAGATGTTAAAGATTCATCAGTTTGCCATTATGTGCGCACCAACGACAAGCCAGTATGCAGCCATTTCCGCACTGCGTAACGGTGACGATGATGTGATGAAGATGCGTGAAGAATACAACGAAAGAAGACGCTATTTAGTGCATCGTTTTAAGGAGATGGGCTTACAGTGCTTTGAACCGTTTGGAGCATTTTATATTTTCCCAAGTATTCAGGAGTTCGGTATGACATCGGAAGAGTTTGCAAACCGATTCTTACGGGAAGAGAAGGTTGCGGTTGTTCCGGGAACGGCATTCGGTGCCTGCGGCGAGGGATTCCTTCGGATCTCCTATGCGTATTCACTGGACAATCTGAAGATGGCATTAGAGCGTTTGGAGCATTTTATTGCACATTTGCGAGAGGAAAAGAAGAATGGCTAAGCTCAATATCGTATTATATGAGCCGGAGATTCCGGCAAATACCGGAAACATCGGAAGAACCTGTGTGGCAACAGGAACAAAACTGCATCTGATCGAACCTCTTGGTTTTTCTTTAAGTGAAAAGGCGTTAAAACGTGCCGGTATGGATTACTGGTCGCAATTAGAAGTGGAACGTTATGTAAACTACGAGGATTTTTTGCAGAGAAATCCGGGAGCTAAGATATATATGGCAACGACGAAGGCCAAGAAGATTTATTCGGAAGCATCTTACGAACCGGACTGTTATATTATGTTCGGCAAGGAGAGTGCGGGAATCCCGGAGGAGATATTGGTAGAACATCCGGAGGAGTGCGTGCGTATTCCGATGATCGGAGAGACACGTTCTTTGAATCTCTCTAATTCCGTAGCAATTGTGTTGTACGAAGCCCTCAGGCAGAATCAGTTTGACCACATGAAGTTAGAAGGAGATTTACACAGACTTCATTGGGAGAATGTATAAATCAGCAGGAAAGGCATAATCTGGTGCATAGGATGAAGATTATTAAAGCAGAAAAATTAGTACATGAATATATACACCGGGATGAGGACAATCAGGTGGAGTCTATTCAGACTGCATTGGACGGCGTGGATATTGAAATCGAAAAGGGACAGTTTGTGGCAATTTTAGGTCACAACGGTTCCGGAAAGTCCACGTTGGCAAAGCATATGAATGCGATCTTAGAACCTTCCGGTGGCGAGATGTGGGTGGACGGAATGGACACCTCCGATGAAAAACATCTCTGGGATATCCGTCAGTCTGCCGGCATGGTATTTCAGAATCCGGACAACCAGATCATTGCCAGCGTGGTAGAAGAGGATGTCGGATTCGGACCGGAAAATATCGGTGTTCCGACAGATGAGATCTGGGAGCGTGTCGAGGAGAGTTTAAAGGCAGTAGGAATGTTGAAATTCCGCAGTCATTCTCCGAACAAGCTGTCGGGAGGACAGAAACAGCGTGTGGCGATTGCGGGAGTCATGGCAATGCAGCCGGAATGTATTATCTTTGATGAGCCTACGGCAATGCTTGACCCGAACGGACGAAAAGAAGTATTGCAGGCGGCACATCTGCTCAACCGGAAAAAAGGTGTGACCGTGATCCTGATCACACACTATATGGAAGAAGTTGTGGATGCTGATCGGGTATTTGTCATGGATAAGGGAAAAGTCGTGATGCAGGGAACTCCGCGTGAGATTTTTTCACAGGTGGATGAATTAAAACGTCACAGACTGGATGTTCCGCAGATTACGCTATTAGCAGACGAACTCAGAAAATCCGGTCTGCCGATTCCGGCGGGAATCCTGACAAGAGCAGAACTGGTGCAGGAATTGTGCAAATTAGGACACAGGTGAGTGAAATGTCAATTATTGTAGATAAAGTGAATTATGTATACAGTCAGGGGACTGCATATGAGATTCAGGCTTTAAAAAATATTAATCTGAAAATAGAAGACGGAGAATTTATCGGTATCATCGGTCATACCGGTTCCGGAAAATCGACACTGATCCAGCATTTAAACGGTCTGACAAGGGCAACTTCCGGTGCAATATACTACAACGGAGCCGACATTTATGATGAAGGTTACAATCTGAAGGAACTTCGCAGTAAAGTAGGACTGGTTTTCCAGTACCCGGAGCACCAGTTGTTTGAGACTACGATTTTTGAAGATGTCTGTTTTGGGCCGAAAAATCAGGGACTTACCAAAGAAGAGGCAGAGCTTCGTGCTTTTGCGGCATTAAAAAGTGTAGGGTTGCCGGAAGAGGTGTATTATCATTCCCCATTTGATCTGTCGGGTGGTCAGAAACGCCGTGTGGCAATCGCCGGAGTCTTAGCGATGCAGCCTGAGGTTTTGATTCTTGATGAACCGACAGCGGGACTTGACCCGAAGGGCAGGGATGAGATTTTAGATCAGGTGGCAAAACTCCATAAGGAGCGGGGCATTACCGTTATTTTAGTATCACACAGTATGGAGGATGTGGCAAAATATGTAGACCGCATTATTGTGATGAATCAGGGAAGTGTCATGTTTGATGATATTCCGAAGAGCGTGTTTGCACACTATAAGGAGTTAGAGGCAGTCGGACTGGCTGCTCCACAGGTTACTTATCTGATGCATGAACTGGCAGCGGCAGGCATTCCGGTTTCTATGGATGCCACAACAGTAGCAGAAGCAAAAGAAGAGATTTTAGCAAAGTTGGGACGATAACATGTTACGAGATATTACGATTGGACAATATTATCCGGCGGATTCCGTCATTCACAAATTAGATCCGAGAGTCAAGCTGTTTGCAACGCTGATTTTCATTATTTCTCTGTTTTCATTTAAAAATGTATGGGGATTTTTAGTTGCGACAATTTTTATGTTTGGCTTTATTGAGCTTTCTAAAGTGCCGATTGGCTACATGGTCAAAGGGTTGAAAGCCATTGTTATTTTGATGATTATTACAGCGTTGTTTAACCTCTTTTTGACAAGTGGAAAAGAGCTGGTATCCTTTTGGATTTTTACCATTACTTATGAGGGACTGCGAAATGCAATCCTGATGGCAATCCGTCTGACTTATCTGATTCTTGGCACATCGGTCATGACACTGACCACAACACCAAACGAATTGACGGACGGTTTGGAAAAGGCTTTGGCACCAATGAATAAAATCCATGTTCCGGTACATGAGATTGCCATGATGATGTCAATCGCACTGCGTTTTATTCCGATTCTTGTGGAAGAAACGGACAAGATCATGCGGGCGCAGATGGCAAGAGGTGCAGATTTTGAAAATGGAGGCATTATCCAGCGTGCAAAAAATATGATTCCGTTATTAGTGCCGCTTTTTGTATCTGCTTTTCGTCGTGCCAATGATTTAGCAATGGCGATGGAAGCCCGCTGCTATCGCGGTGGAGCCGGAAGAACGAAAATGAAACCACTGAAGTATGCCAATATTGATTATCGTGCATATGCGATTGTTATTTTATATTTTGTCATTATGATGGTGCTTCGTTTTGCACTCTAGAAGAGGGAGAACCATGGAAGATACGAAAAAACGTGTCATGCTTATTGTGGCATATGATGGAACGAATTACTGCGGGTGGCAGATACAGCCCAATGGCAACACGATCGAGGGAGAACTGAACCGGGCATTAAGTGAGCTGCTTGGAGAAAAAATCATCGTCAGTGGTGCAAGCAGGACAGATGCAGGCGTACATTCCTGTGGGAACGTAGCTGTTTTTGATACTATCGCAAGAATGCCGGCAGAGAAAATATCTTACGCTCTGAACCAGAGACTTCCGGAGGATATCGTCGTACAGTGTTCCCAAACAGTACCACCTGATTTTCATCCAAGGCATGTCAAGAGCAAAAAGACCTATGAATACCGGATTTTAAACAGGGAATTTCGTGATCCGAACCGGAGGCTGGACACTTATTTTTATTACCGTCATTTAGATGTACATGCCATGCGTGAGGCGGCGGGTTATCTGGTCGGAGAACATGATTTTAAGAGTTTTTGTTCGATTCATGCCCGGGTGGAAACGACGGTGCGGAGGATTTATGCGCTGACGGTAGATAAAAAAGAGGATATTATTACGATACGGATCACCGGCAACGGTTTTTTATATAATATGGTTCGCATTATTGCAGGAACACTGATCCGCGTTGGAACCGGTGAATACAAACCGGAACAGATACCGGAGATTTTAGCGGCAAAAGACCGTGAAATGGCGGGACCGACTGCTCCGGCACACGGACTGACCATGATTGGGATTGAATATGAGGATTTAGAAGAAAAGAGTTGACACGCGTGGATGTGTGTACTATAATATTTAAGTCTGACATAGTGAAGAAATGTAACTCCATAGCCCCGGAGGGACATTTTACTATATAAAAATGTGTATACCGGATGTGGTATTTTCGGACATTGATACCGCAAAGGTAAAGTTCAAGGAGGTCAACCAATGAAAACTTTTATGGCAAGCCCTGCTACAATCGAAAGAAAATGGTATGTAGTAGATGCTACTGATAAGACATTAGGACGTTTAGCATCCGAAATTGCAAGCGTATTAAGAGGAAAAAACAAACCGATTTTCACACCACACATCGATACAGGTGATTATGTGATCGTTGTAAATGCTGAAAAGGTAAAAGTAACAGGTAAGAAATTAGATCAGAAAATTTATTACCACCATTCCGATTATGTTGGCGGTATGAAAGAGACAACTTTAAAAGAAATGTTAAACAAACATCCGGAGAGAGTTGTAGAATATGCAGTCAAAGGTATGCTTCCAAAAGGACCTTTAGGAAGACAGATGTACAAGAAATTATTTGTATACGTTGGTCCGGACCACAAGCATGCAGCTCAGAAACCTGAGACATTAACATTTTAATCGGTGATAAGGAGGTAAAGGACATTGGCTAATACAAAGTATTACGGAACAGGAAGAAGAAAATCATCTGTTGCCAGAGTATATTTAGTACCGGGAACAGGTAAGATTACAATTAATAAAAGAGACATTGACGAGTATTTAGGATTAGAAACTTTAAAGGTTATCGTTCGTCAGCCATTAGTTGCTACAGAGACAGTTGACAAGTTCGACGTTTTAGTTAACGTAAAAGGCGGCGGTTACACAGGTCAGGCAGGAGCAATCCGCCACGGTATCGCAAGAGCATTACTTCAGGTAGATGCAGACTACAGACCAACCTTAAAAGCAGCAGGTTACTTAACTCGTGACCCTCGTATGAAAGAGCGTAAGAAGTACGGTCTCAAAGCAGCTCGTAGAGCTCCGCAGTTCTCTAAACGTTAAGCATTTGTTAACGAAGATTATGATGTGTATAGGACATTTTCCGGTAGGAATACCGGAGAATGTCCTTTTTTTCGCGTTTCTACAAGTGTAAATCAACGAACTTAATATCCGTTATTTCACAAAACTTATTTGCACAACTTGAACAAACAAGTTCTCGGAGGTATACTATAACTATAAAAGGAGTGGATGTGAATGATTAAAGTTGCATGTGATTATAATATCAAAGAGGACATAGGTTTTATATTAGAATCAGAAAAGATAAATAATATAGAGTTTGCTGAAAGGGCAAAAGTTTCACGGACTACATTGGAAGGAATAGTGAAAAAAGGCATAGCCAGAGATGATGTCTGCGAAAAAATATATGCTTACGCATATAATAATAAATATAGGATTAATTCGGTTAAGGAAGAATTAATAAAAGAAAAATACCGAGATGTATTATTTCATGGCTCTAAGAAGGGTTTGTCAGAAATATCAATTTCTGATTCGAGGGAGAACTGTGACTTTGGAAAAGGATTTTATCTGGGGGAGACATATAATCAAGCATTGTCGTTTGTATGTGAAAAAGAAAAATCTTGTGTGTATTCGTTTAGATATTCGCTTTTGGATTTGAAAATAAAGAAATTTGAATGTGATTTGGAATGGATGCTTGCTATTTGCTATTATAGAGGAACATTGGGAGAATATGTCTCGAATTCGATGGTTAGGGAAATAGTGAATGAGATTGAAAAGGCAGATATAGTTATAGCACCGATTGCGGATAACAAGATGTTTTATATTATGGCTCAATTTACGGAAGGTGAAATCAATGCTGATGTTGCACTTCATTCATTGTCGGCATCTAAATTGGGACGTCAATTTATTTTTAAAACAGAAAAAGCTTTGCAGAATTTAGTGCCAATCGAAAAGTATTATTTATCGGTTCCGGAACGTAAAGATTGTAGGAAGGTCTTAAATGAGCGAAGTTATGAAATAGATACAAAATTAAAACTGGCAAAAAGAGAATTTAAAACAGGTTTGTATATTGAGGAAATATTAAAATGAGACAATTTGATCATAACGGATTAATGCTTGCTGAGTATCAAGGAAAATTATTTGAACGATCAAATGAATTGGATTGTTCAACAGCGGTATTTATTAGAAGATTTTTACATTCAGATTTATTATCAAAATTAGATTCCAATAATTCATCGTCTTTATCACTCGATGTGTGCGAGGGAATCAATAGTATTTTAGAACAATTTGGTGACACAGATTATGGGAAAGTGAAATACTCTAAAAGTGCACTGTTTTGGATAGGGTATATGTATAGATATATTTCATATACAAGGGAACAATCTACAAAATTCATTATGCAGCTTTTCAATTACAGACAAATGAATGATGTTTATTATTCGTTTCATACGCAGGATCCGGAGTGGTGTATCAAAAGTTTGTTAGAAATTAATAAGCTGTCGGAAAATATATTTGATAATAATGCCAGATTAAAGCAGATTATTAGGGAACACGGGAATTATTAACTTGTATGCATAAAATCGTCCAATCCCCCTCTTGACATCCCCATTCCCTATGTTATAATAAGTCTACAAACAGTTAGTATACAAACAATTAGCATGCCAATACAAAAACAAAGGAGCCACTATGGAAAATTCCCTACACTACAAACTGCGGATCTGCCATACGAACTGTCAGAAAAGCATTGTTATAGATATCAAGAGCAAAACCGATTTAAGACCCGGTGAACCCAAAATCCTGGAATTTTTAGCGGAGCATGAGCCATGTGAACAGAAAGTTATTGCGGCAGGCTGTAATCTGGATTCAGCATCGGTAACAGGAATTTTAGGAAGAATGGAAAAACGTGAACTGATAAAACGGGAAACAAAAAACGGAAATCGCAGGTCGTTGTATGTTTCAAGGACAGAACATGGAGAACAAATGACAGAAGTGGTGGAAGAGACATTTACATTCGTGGACAAGCGGGCAGTGGAAGGGCTGACAAAAGCGGAGGTCAAAGAACTGGAACGTTTGTTAGAGCGGGTAAGTCAGAATCTTGTGGCTCTATCGGAGGAACAAAAGAATGAAGAGCGAACTACATAAAAAAATCAGAGAAGAAAACTATGCGATAAGATTCCTTGTCTATATCGTGGGATTGTTTATTATGACATTGGGAATTTCATTATCGGTCAAATCGAATCTGGGCGTGTCGCCGGTCAGCTCTATCCCATATACCATCACCTGTATCACAGGGCTTGAAATGGGAAAGGCAACGATACTTTTTCATATCGTGCTGGTCGTGATGCAGATACTCATTTTAAGAAAAGCCTTTCAGATGAAAAACCTGTTGCAGGTCGTCGTCGGAGTCATCTTTGGTTACTTTACCACCTTTTCAAATTATCTGTTTTCCTTTTTGCCAACGCCGGAGCATATGACGGTGCGGCTGCTGATGATGCTTGGCAGCACGGTACTGATTGCGGTGGGAATCTTTTTTTATCTGCCGGCAGACATCGTGCCGTTAGCGGGGGAAGGAGCGATGAAAGCAGTATCGGATACAATGCATATCGCATTTAATAAAGTAAAAGTCGGATTTGATATTTCTATGGTTATTATTTCGCTGATATCCTGTCTGGTGGCATTGGGAACGCTTGGCTCAGTCGGGGTCGGAACCATCATAGCAGCAGTGCTGGTCGGTTCGGTACTTGGAGTCATTACCGGATGGTTTGGTGAAAAACGCGATAAGATCTTACAAGGAACGCCTTCTGAATAGTTTCATATACTGAAACTATGGGAGGCGTTTCTATATGGAAAAAAACGTATTATGTGTCAAAAACCGGGATGCAAGGCAGCAGTACCTTGCACAGATGTTACTTGAAGATGGTTGTCAGGTTACGCTTTGCGAAGAAAAATGCCGGGAACTTGGCGAATATGAACTGGTACTGCTTCCGGTAGTGACGGCAAAGTTAGATTTAAAGCAGATGATATGCCAACTTCAGAAAGGACAGCGTGTTTTTGGCGGTAATCTCCCGGAGTTTTTTCAGGATGCCTGCATGGAAAAAGGCGTAAGCTGTTATGATTATATGGAAGAAGAGACGATTGCAGTAAAAAATGCAGTTGCAACGGCAGAAGGAGCAATTGCCGAGGCAATCTGTTTTTCGGAGGAGACCTTGTATGGTGCAAAAGTGTTAGTAACAGGATATGGAAGATGCGGAAGAGTCCTTGCAGACCGGCTCTGCGGGATGCGGTGTGAAGTCACCGTATTAGAACAGGAACCGGAAAAAAGGGCGATCGCAGAAATCAGCGGCTGCCATAGTGTTCAAAATATAGAAGAGATCCTGACAGAACACACGGCAGGAGAGTATCGCTTCTTATTCCATACAATTCCGGTAATGATATGGAAGGAAGCTGCGTTAAAAGAACTTCCGGCAGGAATGACGATCATAGATATCGCATCCGGCGGGGGCGGCGTGGATCATGACTACTGTCAGTGCCACGGTATCCGGGCAAAACTCTGTCCGGGGCTTCCGGGAAAATATGCACCAAAGACATCGGCAAAAATTTTGCATGAATATATCACAGAGCAATGCAGATAGGAGGAGCATATGGAGACGGAAAAAAGCTGTAAAATAGGTTTTGCAATAACCGGTTCCTTTTGTACCCATGAAAAAATAAAAGAAATCATACAAGACATGGTTGATGATGGTATGGACATCATCCCGATTTTTTCGGAAAACGTACAGACCATAGACAGTCGTTTTGGAAAAGCAGAAGTATTTACCGAACAAATAGAAGAAATGACAGGGCATATGGGCATACGTTCCATACAGGCTGCAGAGCCGATCGGACCGAACGGAAATCTGGATGCAATGGTCATTGCACCCTGTACCGGAAATACAATGGCAAAATTATGTGGCGGTATTACCGATACGCCTGTTTTGATGGCAGCCAAGGCACATCTTAGAAATGAAAGACCGCTGATTCTTGCAGTTTCTACGAATGATGCACTGGGTATTAATTTTCGGAATCTTGGAATGTTAGCCAATATGAAAAACATCTATTTGGTGCCGTTTGGACAGGATAATTATGAAAAAAAACCCAAGTCCATGATCGCACATGTAGAGCTGATACCGGACACAATCAAAGAAGCGTTGCAGGGCAGACAGCTTCAACCGATGGTACGCTCGCCTTTTTGACGTAAAAACATTGGAAATATAGATAGAATAGACAAAAAAGAAGGAAAAAATATGACATAATGACATAAAGAAGAAAAAGCAGAAAATATTTTTGAAATTCCTACGATATCGTAGTATAATAGAATCAATAGAAAGTTATGGAACGGAGGATGAAGCATGGGCATGAATATCTCAGATTTTTTTGACATGGATGTATTGATTCAGATTTTGACAGACTGGTCCACTGCAACGGGAATTGGAATTATCGCTGTTGATGAAAAGGGCGAATATATGATGGACCCGATTGGCTGGAAAGATTTCTGTATGAAATACACAAGAGGAACAAAGGAAGGATTACGCCGATGTGTAAAATGTGATCAGGAAGGTCAGGGAGTATATTTCTGTCATGCAGGACTGATAGATTTTACGGCAGACATCAAGATTGGTGATCATTTTATCGGAAAATTAGTCGGAGGACAGGTATTACCACAGCCACCTGATGAAGAGCATTTCCGTAATCTTGCTGTAGAGCTTGGAATCGACCCGGATGAGTATATCGAAGCATTGCAGGATATTACCGTTAGAACCGAGGAAGAGATCCGTGCTTCAGCAAAACTGTTAGACGAGGTAGTCAATATCGTTGTGAACTCCCAGTATGTACGGAAAAAAGACGAAGACTTAATCTTAATCTTTGATCAGGAGATTGATAAGGCATCCGACCTGATCCGTGAGATCAACGGCAAGTCCTGTGAACTGGATAAGATTGAAGGCCGTCAGAGAATCCTCGGATTGAATGCATCCATTGAAGCTGCAAGAGCCGGAGAATTCGGAAAAGGATTCAGTGTAGTAGCAAAAGAAGTTGGAGACTTAGCAACAAGTTCAGGAACGATCAATAAGTCTATCAAAGAATCATTAAAGAATCTGACTACAGTTATTGATAAGATGGAAGAGTCCAAGAGCAAATCTGAGAAAGAAGACTAGAAATCAGAACAGAAAATACCCCCACCATTTGAGAATGGTGGGGATTTTTTGCTCTATAGGAAGCATTTATAAAAGGATTGCAACCTGATACTTTTTTAACCAATAGTTGATCTGCAACAGATAAGCAGTCATCTGCGGTCCTGCCATAAGCTGACCGTACCATGGAGCACCGTAGTCCTTTGGATGATCTAAGAAAAGCAGCACTGTTTCTTTGTCCACAAGCTGTAAGATCGGTTCGTTTGCGGAGGACAGGACATCTTTTAAGCGTTCACAAAGCAGTGCTTCATAAGCAGGGTGGTAAGTCTTCGGATAAGGACTTTTTTTGCGGAAAAGGATCTCATCCGGCAGCAGTCCCTTAGAAGCCTGTCGAAGTACATTTTTGACAGTACCGTCTTTAGCTTTCATTTCCCACGGAACATTAAAAATATATTCTACAAGAGCACGGTCGGCAAACGGAACACGGGCTTCTAAGCCGGAATGCATACTGGTGCGGTCCATGCGGTTTAAAAGAGTCTGCATAAAATAACGGATATTTAAGTAACCGATCCTGCGGCGGTTCGATTCGATTTCATCTTCGGTCGGCAAAACCGCAATTTCAGATACCGAAGTATCATAGATTTTTTGCACATATTTTTCCATCTGTAAGGCATCAAGAAGTGAACCGGATAACAGGGACTGTCTTGGGGTAAGCGACGGAGTCCACGGAAACGTATTGCTCTTTAAGAATTCTTCACGGTGGAACCATGGATAGCCGCCAAAGACTTCATCCGCACATTCGCCGGTCAACACGACCTTGTGGCTCTTGCTGACCTCCCTGCAAAAATAGAGAAGGGAAGAGTCAATATCTGCCATGCATGGGAGGTCATGGGCATCGACCGATTCATAGAGCAGATCCGCCTGCGTCTGGTTGTCACAGGTCAGATAGTGATGGTTGCTCTTTAGGAAATCCACCATTTTTTTCACAAAAGGAGCATCCTGGGACGGCTGGAAGCTGTTGGACTTAAAATATTTGTCATTGTCTTTAAAATCAAAAGAAAATGTAGTCAGCTGTACCCCTTTTTTTCTAAGTTCGGCGGCACATACCGCCGAAACAACACTCGAATCCACGCCGCCGGAAAGGAACGTGCAGACCGGAACATCCGAGACAAGCTGACGGCGGATGGCATCGGTCAGAAGAAAACGCGTCTTTTCGATCGTATCTTCATAGGAATCGCGATGCGGCATCGAAGAGAGCCGCCAGTAATTTGTAAACTGCGTGCCATAGCGGTTATGCGACAGATAAAAGCCCGGTTTTAATTCGTGAATATTGCGAAAGACTGCACTGCCGGGACTTCTTGCAGGCCCCAGGGAAAAAATCTCGTTTAAACCATCAGAATCGACGGCAGCCTCGACATCCGGATAGCAGAACAATCCCTTGATTTCCGAAGAAAAGATCAAGGTGTCATTTAAAAAGGTATAAAACAGCGGTTTGACACCAAAATAGTCACGAAAGAGATAAATCGTTTCGTGACGTTCATCATATACGGCAAATGAAAAGATACCGTCTACCTGTTTTACAAAGTCAGGACCGTATTCTAAAAAAGACAACAGCAGAACTTCCGTATCCGAGGTAGTACGGAAAGTATAGCCCAAAGAAGCAAGCTGCTGTTTTAGGTCCGGCAGATTATAAATCTCACCATTGAAGATCATCTGATACAAAAATCCGCCTGTTTCATATACCATCGGCTGGGAGCCGGTCTTTAAGTCGATAATGGACAATCTGGTGTGGGCAAGACCACAGCGTTTTGAGAGGGTAAAGCCACATTCATCAGGACCTCTGTGAAAGAGAACGGTTGTCATCTGTTTAAGGATCTGCTGATATTCTGCCTGATTCGCAGAGTAGTCAGCATAAGGGTTAAAAAAACCTGAAATACTGCACATAGTCACTCCTGAAAAAAAGAATTTTCTATTAGTTTATGAAAAAATGGTGGGGAGTATGCAGTGGATTGTGGTATAATAGAAATACAAAAGGACACTATAAAAAAGGGATGATTGTATGATCAAATTAATCGCAACTGATGTAGATGGAACGCTTTGCAGAATCAGTACACCGAAGATCCATGAGGGATATTATGCAGCAGCACGGACACTTTTGGATAAGGGAGTAAAGTTTGTGGCAGCAAGCGGCCGCCAGTACCCGGCACTGGCACGTCTTTTTGATCCGGTACATGAGGAACTGCTTTATATAGCTGATAACGGGGCACATGTGCGGGTGGAAAATAAAGACTTATATGTTTCAAAAATGGATTTAGAGACTTCCCACGAGTTAGTCCGGGATGTGCGTGCACTTGGAAACGGATGTGAATGTGCATACTGCGTTGCAGGAATCGCATATTTTTCACCGTTAGATCAGACGGTCTATCAGATTATGAAAGACAACATGCTCTATGAGTGTCGTATGGTGGATTCGTTAGAAGAACTTAAAGAGCCCTGTATCAAACTGACGGTTTTTCATCCGACAGATGCAGAAGGAGTGACTGCAAAGACCTTTGTTCCCAAATGGGAGGACCGCCTGCAGCTTGCATGCTCCGGTTTTACTTATGTCGATGTGATGAATAAGGGAACGAATAAGGGAAATTCCTTAAAAATGATACAGGACTACTATGGTATTTCACCGGAAGAAACGATGACATTCGGAGATAATATCAATGACTTACAGATGTTTGAAAACGCTTATTACAGCTATGCGGTGGGAGATGCCAGACAGGAAGTCATCGACAGTGCACGTTTTACGGCACCGCCAATGAAAGAGGACGGAGTCCTTCAGGTACTTGAAAAACTGATCGATACATTATAGGGCAATCGGTTTGCAGATTATTAATAATAAATCGTATATTTGCCATCGATGGACTCGTTCAGAGAGGATGAGATCCATTCGGTGGCTTTATCTACGTCTCTTGCTTCACAATAATTGCATAACGTATCGCTGTTAGTGTAGAGCTGTTCAATGCCATACATCCGGCAGAAACGCTCCCACAGTGAAATAACCGGTACTTTAAATGAAGTAAAGATCAAAGGAATCAGGGTATTTCCTGATAAAAATGCCAGTTCATGCTGAAAACGGAAAGCAAATTCTGCTGCTTCAGAAGTGGTTTTTGCGGTTTTCAGTGCCTCTACATAACTTCTTAGCAGATGGATTTCTTCATCTTTAGCTTCCGGCAGCCAGAGCCGGATCGCAAGGGAGTCTAAAGCAATACGAAGCTCTAAGATGGAGCGGACTTCCGCTTCACGGAGAATCCCGCCATTATAATTCATGATCGACATCAGGGTATCCATCGTACCGTCTCTGCGGTAATCAGCAACAAAGGTGCCGACACGCGGTTTGATGATCAAAAAGCCTTTTCTGGCAAGTTCCGTAATGCCGGAATTAACGACAGCACGGCTGACCTGCATGGATTCTGCCAGTTCACGTTCCGGTGGAAGTTTTTCTCCAACCATCAGTCTTCCGGACAGGATCATCGTCTCTAATTCCTGTATAAATAATTCCTTTAATGAAGGTGCATTCAGTTTTGAAAATTCCATTTGTAAAAATCACTTCCTTTTCTGATTGTGGTATGACCACATTCCAGATACCATTATATTGTAAATTATGACGGAAATCAAGAAAAAAATCAAGCAAAAATATGAAAAAAATACCGGAAATGTGACATGTTAACCTTGACGAACTTCAAGCATTCGTGTTAAACTTTTGGCAAAGAGCAAACTGTCATTCTGGTATGACCAGAGAAAAACAGGAAGATGGTACCATAGATGAAGGAGGAATAGAGAATGGATAAGTTCCGCGTTCTCGAGATTAAGAAGAGTATCTTTGAAGATAATGATCATGAAGCGGACCTTTTAAGAGAAGATCTGAAAAAGGAAAAGACATTCCTTTTAAACCTGATGTCCTCACCGGGGTCAGGTAAGACAACAACTCTTGGACGGACAATTGAGGCGTTGAAAGATGAAATGCGTATCGGTGTTATGGAAGCAGACATTGATTCCGATGTGGATGCAGATACGATTTCTAAGACCGGGGCAAAGGTGATCCAGCTTCATACCGGAGGAATGTGTCATTTAGATGCAGGTATGACAAAGCAGGGAATCGAAGGTCTTGGATGTAAAGATGTAGACTTGGCAATCCTTGAAAATGTCGGCAATCTGGTTTGCCCGGCAGAATTTGACACAGGTGCTTCTAAGAACGCCATGATACTGAGTGTTCCGGAAGGTGATGATAAGCCTTTGAAATACCCGCTGATGTTCAGTATTGTGGATGTGCTTTTAATCAATAAGATAGATGCAATGGATTACTTCGATTTTGACATGAAAGCTTGTGAAGAACGGGTAAAGAAGTTAAATCCGAATATTACAATTATCCCGATCTCTGCTAAGACCGGAGAGGGAATCGATAAGTGGGCTGACTGGCTTCGTACAGAAGTTAAAAATTGGAATGCATAGAGAAAGGAAAAGAGATGGCAGAACAAAGAGAATTGATTTTAAAATTAGGTCAGAAGATTACAGACCGAATCGGACATACCGTTACGGTAGATGATCCGGAGTACTGGGGACTTGCAGGAGTTGTTACAGATGAGATGGCAGAGGTTGCCCTTTCTATGAAAGTGCGTGTTCCGGCAACAGCAGAAGAGATTTCTAAAAAATGCGGTAAGAGCTTAGAACGTACAGAAGAATTATTAAAAGAGATGAGTGTGATCGGACTGATCGAGTATAACTGGGAAAATGCAAAGCATGAGAAACAGTACATACTTCCAATGTTTGTACCTGGCTGTGCAGAGTTCATGGTTATGAATACAAAACAGGTCGAGGAGCATCCGGAAATTGCAGATTTCTTCGAGCAGATGGCACGTCTTCCACTTGAGAAAGTAACACCAATGGTACCTCCGGGGGGTGCAGGAATCGGTATGCATGTTATCCCGGTAGAAAAAGCAATCCCAACAGAGCAGAAATCAGCCAGCGTAGAGCATATCTCTCACTGGTTAAAGAAATATCAGGACAAATATGCCGTAGGTCAGTGTTCCTGCCGTACACAGCAGCGTGTCAGAGGCGAGGGAACAGGCGATATCGAAGGAGAACTTTGTATCGGTGTCGGCGATATGGCAGATTACTTAGTAGAGACCAACAGAGGTCGTTACATTACATATGATGAAGTAATGGAGATTTTAGAGCGTGCAGAGAAGAACGGTTATGTACATCAGATTACAAACATCGATGGACAGAACAAGATTTTTGCTATCTGTAACTGTGCAGTTGGCGTATGTAACGCACTTCGTACTTCCCAGTTATTTAACACACCGAATATGTCACGTTCCGCTTACCGCGCAAGCGTAAATCCTCAGGATTGTGTAGCATGTGGACGTTGTGTAGAAGTCTGTCCGGCAGGTGCAGCAAAACTTGGTCAGAAGCTCTGCACAAAAGACGGTGGAAAGATTGAATATCCGAAACATGAACTTCCGGACAACACCAAATGGGGACCGGAGAAATGGGATAAGAACTATAGAGATAATATCCGTATCAACTGCTATGATACAGGTACAGCACCATGTAAGACAGCATGTCCTGCACACGTTCCGGTTCAGGGATATGTGAAGATGGCAGCACAGGGAAGATACATGGATGCATTAAAACTCATCAAACATGAGAATCCATTCCCGGCAGTCTGCGGAGCAATCTGTAACAGACGTTGTGAGGACGCATGTACTCGTGGAACGATCGACCAGGCAGTTGCAATCGATGAAATCAAGAAGTTCATTGCAGAGCAGGAAATCAACAGTGCGAACAGATTCGTACCAAAGGTTGAGAACCATGAAGGAAAAGAATTTACAGAGAAAATGGCAATCATCGGAGCAGGTCCTTCCGGTATGTCAGCAGCTTACTATTTAAGAGAAAAAGGATATCCGGTAACGATCTTTGAAAAAGAGCAGAGAGCCGGCGGTATGCTGATGAACGGAATCCCATCTTTCCGTCTTGAGAAGAGCGTCATTGAAGCAGAAATTGATGTATTACGTCAGATGGGCGTAGAGTTCAAGTTTGGCGTGGAAGTTGGAAAAGACGTTACAATCCAGCAGTTACGCGAGCAGGGATATAAAGCATTCTATGTTGCAATCGGAGCACAGGGCGGACGTAAGACAGGAGTTCCGGGTGAAGATGCAGAAGGTGTTGTAACCGGAGTAGAATTCTTAAGAAAAGCAAATATCAGTGAAGATGCACATGCACTTTCCGGAGATACGGTAGTAATCGGTGGTGGAAACGTAGCGATCGACGTATCCAGAATGGCACTTCGTTCCGGTTCCACAAAAGTATCCCAGTACTGCTTAGAGTCCCGCGATATCATGCCGGCAGCAGCAGACGAGGTAGAAGAGGCAGAAGAAGAAGGAATCACGATCGGATGCGGCTGGGGACCGAAAGAAATCTTAACCGAGAATGGAAAAGTAAAAGCAGTTGTATTCAAGAAATGTCTCTCCGTATTTGATGAAGAACACCGTTTCAACCCACAGTACGATGAGAACGATACAATCACTGTAGAGTGTGAGAACGTGATCCTTTCCATCGGACAGTCTATCGAGTGGGGCGGATTATTAGAAGGTAGCAAGGTAGAGTTAAACAGAAACAATACAGCCGTTGCAGATGCCGTAACTTTACAGACTGGCGAAGAGGATATCTTCGTAGGTGGAGACGTATACACAGGACCTCGTTTTGCTATTGATGCAATCGCAGCAGGAAAAGAAGCAAGTGTGTCCATGCATCGTTTCGTACATAAGGGACACAGCCTGACACTTTCCCGTGACAGACGCCAGTTCATCGAACTTGACAAAGATAACATCAAAGTTGAGACATTCGACAATGCAAAACGTCAGGTACCGGGCAAGAAATCAGGAGTTTCCAAAGAGACTTTCCGTGACCTTAGAAGCACTTTCACTGAGGAGCAGATCAAGACAGAGGCAGCACGTTGCTTAGGCTGTGGAGCATCTGTAGTAGATCCGAATAAGTGTATCGGATGTGGTCTGTGTACCGTACAGTGTGAATTTGATGCAATCCACTTAAACCGTGAATTACCTGAGTGCAGCAACATGTGGAAATCCGAAGATAAGATGAAAGCGGTTCTTCCATATGCTCTGAAACGTAAGATTAAGATTACTTTTAGTGGTAACAAGAAGAAATAGAGGTACAGTATGCACGAACTTGGAATTTTAGTTCATATGGCAAAGACCTTGAAATCTCTTGCAGAAGAGAATCAGCTTACCGAAATCGGGGGGATTACCCTCGAAGTCGGTGAGGTCAGTGGTATCGTGCCGGAGTATATGACCGATTGCTGGGCATATTACCGGAAAAAAGAAGATATCATGAAAAACTCTGAACTAAAGATAGAGATTACACCGGCAGTCACCATTTGTGAGAATTGCGGAAAAACCTATCAAACCGTAAAATACGGAAAACAGTGCCCGCATTGTGAAAGCTATGACACATATCTCCTAGAGGGGAACGGGTGCAATATAAAAGAAATAGAGGCTTGCTAAAAACGTGAAAATGTCTTAGAATAGACATCGGAATAAACTTGTCTCAAAAAGAGGACTATAGATTTTGCTGTTTCTGATATTAAACAGTAGATTTATAGTCCTTTTTATGTAACGGGAGATTTTTTGATATTATTTCCTATTACGTTCCGGCTGCCAAAATTGTATTTTCGAGATAGATTGGTCGAACAAGCTGCACAAGTGAAATATTTCAGGTTTCCTTGTGCAGAACATTCCAATGAACCTCCGAAAGCAGAAATCATGTTCGCCAGAGGGCTCCATGATTTCTTGAGTTTCATTTCCATTGCACAAAAAGAAACCTTCCATACTTCATTTGTGCAGCTTGAATTTCAATCTCAAAAAATACAGTTTTGACACCCGAATGATATTAGGCGAAAAGATCAGGAGGAAACATGAACCAGGAATACATGAAAGAGAAACCGGTGTTGCCATTGATCCTCTCCATGTCAACACCGATGATGCTGTCTATGCTCGTACAGTCACTTTATAATATTATTGACAGTATTTTTGTGGCAAAGATTGGAGAGGATGCTTTAGCGGCAGTATCGTTAGTTTATCCGCTTCAAAATCTGATTACGGCACTGACGGTAGGATTCGGAGTAGGAATGAATGCAAGGATTGCATTTTATTTAGGAGCAGGAGAAAAAGAAAAAGCAGATACGGCAACCTCACAGGGAATTTTCTTAGGAACCGTGCATGGAATATTAGTCACGATCGCGGGACTTTTCTTTGCACCGGTATATTTAAGAATGTATACACAGGATGAGCGTGTACTTTCATGGAGTATTGCATATGCTAATATCATCTTTGGAATGTCGGCACTGTTAGTTGTCGGTGTAACGTTTGAAAAAGTATATCAGGCAGAAGGAAAAATGGTTACGACCATGACCGGCATGATGGCGGGCTGCATTGCCAACATTATCTTAGATCCGTTGATGATCTTTGGGATCGGATTCTTCCCGAAGATGGGTGTGCAGGGAGCAGCCGTCGCAACCGGACTTGGCTGGGTCGTAACATTGGGCTATTATCTGTGGTACTACTTCAGCGGCAGGGTGACGTTAAAGATACGCATGAAAGAGATGCGGCCGACAAAAGAGATCAGTGTCAGAATGTACCAGGTGGGAATCCCGGCAACCTTAAATATGGCACTGCCATCCCTGCTGATCTCTGCATTGAACGGAATGTTAGCCGTATATTCCCAGATGTATGTGGTTATTTTAGGTATTTATTTTAAACTACAGAGTTTTATCTATCTTCCGGCAAACGGAATTGTACAGGGCATGCGTCCGCTGCTAAGTTATAACTACGGAGCTGGGGAAAAAGAGCGCGTACGGAAAATTTTCAGGATCTGTCTGGAACTGATCGCAGGAATTATGTGCATCGGAATGTTGGTATGCCTGTGTCTGCCGCAGGAACTGATGGGAATGTTTACAAACAACAGCCAGACTATTGCAGAAGGTGCAAAAGCGCTCCGCATCATCAGCCTTGGATTTGTGATCTCCGCGGTATCAGTAGTCTGTGCAGGAGCATTAGAGGCACTTGGAAAAGGAATGTCCTCGTTAGTCATTACACTTTTAAGGTATGTAGTGATCATATTACCGGCAGCCTATATCGGAAGTCATTTCTTAGGAGTAACGGGAGTCTGGAGTGCATTCGTGATCGCCGAAACGCTGACGGCAATCGTCGCCATATTAATATGGAAAAGACAGAGAATGTAGAAAAATGTAAAAAAAGTGTGAACGTAAGCATTGACAACCTTCAAATTAATGATATACTAAACAATGTGTTATAAACGAAACTTAGCCGGAAGTACCGGTGATGCAAAGAGGCATAGAGCAAAGCTATGCCTTTTGCTTACTCAAAACATGGAGGGAAAGAAATGAAGAAATTTGCAGCATTACTGCTTGCAGGGGCTATGGCATTTTCCATGATGGCATGCGGAAGCAGCAGTGACAAGAAAGCAGACGACAAATCATCTGACAGCAAAAAGACAGAGTCTGCAAAGAGCACGTCAGCGTCAGATATCAAAGTCGGAGTAATTTACATCGGCGATGAGAACGAAGGTTACACAGAGGCACACATGAAGGGTATCCAAGAGATGAAAAAAGAGTTAGGATTATCTGATGATCAGATCATCGAGAAGACTCTGATCCCTGAAGATGAGACATGCTATGATGCAGCAGTGGATTTAGCTGAGCAGGGATGCAACATTATCTTTGGAACAAGTTTTGGACATGAGTCCTATCTGCTTCAGGCAGCAGCAGAATATCCGGATGTACAGTTCTGTCACGCAACAGGATATCAGGCAGCAAGCAGCGGACTTGACAATATGCACAACTACTTTACAGCAGTTTATGAATCTCGTTATGTATCCGGTGTTGTAGCTGGTTTAAAATTAAACGAGATGATCGAAAATGGTGATATCAAAGAAGACCAGACAAAGATCGGTTATGTTGGAGCTTACCCATACGCAGAGGTAAAATCCGGTTATACAGCATTCTTCTTAGGAGTAAGAAGCGTATGCCCATCCGCAACCATGAAAGTTATCTACACAAACAGCTGGGCAAGCATTGACCTTGAGAAAGAAGCAGCAGAGTCCTTAATCGCAGACGGATGCGTATTAATTTCTCAGCATGCAGATACAACAGGAGCTTCTACCGCTTGTGAAAAAGCAGGTGTTCCGATTGTAGGATACAACGTATCCATGATCGCAACTGCTCCAACACAGGCATTAACATCTGCATCCATCGACTGGGGCCCATACTACACATATGCAGTAAAGAGCGTAATTGATGGTACAAAGATCGATACAGACTGGTGCAAAGGCTATGACGATGGCGCTGATAAGATCACAGAGCTGAACGACAAAGCAATTGCAAAGGGAACAAAAGAAAAAGTAAAAGAAGTAGAGGACGCGATCAAAGATGGTTCTTTACATGTATTTGATACTTCTACATTTACAGTAGATGGAAAAGAGCTTGATTCATGGAAAGATGACAACGGAAACGAGTACATCAAAGATGGTTACTTCCACGAGTCAGAGTTACACTCTGCACCTGCATTTGCTATCAACATTGATGGTATTGAGAGCGTAGAGAAATAAATAGAGTGCAATCTATTTGAAAGCATCAAAGGGGTTGCTGCGAAATGATATTTTGCAGCAATCCCTTTCAAGGTTAAGGAGGTTTGGTTTTGGAACAGGCGAATGCGATCGAGTTAAAAAATATTACGAAACGCTTCGGGGAGGTTGTTGCAAACGACAGTGTGGACTTATCCGTAAAGCATGGAGAGATTTTATCCGTCCTTGGAGAAAACGGAAGCGGTAAGACAACTCTGATGAATATGATATCAGGCATTTATTTCCCGGATGAGGGGCAGATTTTTGTGGACGGCGAAGAGGTGTCCATCTGTTCACCGAAGGATTCTTTTGCATTGGGAATCGGAATGATCCATCAGCATTTTAAACTGGTAGATGTTCTGACCGCGGCAGAGAACATTATTCTCGGTTTAGAGGGAAAAAGTGTTCTGGATATGAAAAAGGTAGTTCAAGACATTCAGGAAGTGACCGAGCGTTACGGTTTTGAACTGGATCCGAATCAGAAGATTTATGATATGTCGGTTTCACAGAAGCAGACCGTAGAGATTGTAAAAATGCTTTATCGTGGTGCGAACATTCTGATACTTGACGAGCCTACGGCGGTATTGACACCACAGGAAACGGAAAAATTGTTTACAGTGCTGCGTAATATGAGAGACCAGGGAAAATCCATTATCATCATTACACATAAGCTGAATGAGGTACTTGCACTGTCTGACCGTGTATCGGTTTTAAGAAAAGGAAAATATATCGGTACGGTAGAAACGAAAAATGCAACGGCAGAATCTTTAACAGAGATGATGGTCGGTGAAAAAATAGATCTGAATATAGAACGCCCGGATCCGGTGAACCCTGTAAAACGTCTGGTGATCGAGAATCTTTCCTGTGTGAACAAGGAGGGCGTAAAGACATTAAAGAATGCGTCGATGGAAGCTTATGGAGGAGAGATCCTCGGTATTGCGGGAATTGCCGGAAGCGGACAGAAAGAATTGCTTGAGGCAGTTGCGGGACTTCAGATGACGGAATCGGGAAGTGTACGTTATATTACAGAAGATGGTGAAGAAAAAGAACTGCTGAGCATGAAACCGGCAGATATTAAAAAACTGGGAGTTGCATTATCCTTCGTGCCGGAGGACCGTCTGGGAATGGGACTGGTTGGTTCCATGGGAATGACAGGCAATATGATGCTCCGTGGTTATAATGAAGGACGTGGAATTTTTGCAAACCGCAAAGAGCCAAAGGAATTAGCAGAAAAGATCGTAGACCAGCTTCAGGTATCCACACCGAGCGTCAACACTCCGGTCAGTCGTCTTTCCGGTGGAAACGTGCAGAAAGTACTGGTAGGACGTGAGATTTCCGCAGATCCTACGGTACTGATGGTGGCATATCCGGTGCGTGGACTGGATATCAACTCTTCACTGACGATTTACGATCTGTTAAATGAGCAGAAAAAACGCGGTGTTGCCGTAATCTGTGTTGGTGAAGATCTGGATGTATTATTAGAACTTTGTGATAAAATATTAGTGCTTTGTGGTGGAAAGATTACAGGTGTTGTAGATGCAAGAAAGACCACGAAAGAGGAAATTGGTCTGTTGATGACGAAGGAAGAGGAGGAATCCGAGGCATGACAAGTGAACATTCAGTTTCAAAAAAAGAACCGTTGGTTCATATCTCGAAAAGAGACAGGATCTCTTTTGGAAAAGCATGGGGAATCCGAATTATTGCAGTATTAATTTCTTTAGTAGTATGTGCATTGGTCATCTTTGCACTGACAAAGTTAAATCCTTTAGAAGTATACCGTTCGATCGCAGATGGAGCAGTCGGAACGGAAAGACGTTTGTGGGTGACGATCCGTGATACGATGATCCTACTGTGTATCGCAGTCGGACTGACACCGGCATTCAAGATGCGGTTTTGGAATATCGGAGCCGAAGGTCAGATCTTAGCGGGAGCAGCCGCAGCTGCAGCCGTTATGATCTATGGCGGAGATTCGATGAGTAACGGCGTTCTGCTGGTAGTCATGTTTTTGGCAGGACTTGCCGCAGGTCTGGTCTGGGGTCTGATACCGGCAATTTTCAAAGCATTTTTAAATACAAATGAAACACTGTTTACCCTGATGATGAACTATGTGGCAATGCAGATTGTAACCTTCTGCATCGTATTCTGGGAGAACCCGGAGGGTTCTAATACGGTCGGCATTATCAATGCACCGACACAGGCAGGATGGCTTCCGGCATTGGGCGAATGGACTTATGGCTGGAATGTGGTCATCATTATGGCGATTACACTGTTGATGTATTTTTACTTAAAATATAGTAAGCAGGGATATGAAATTGCAGTAGTCGGAGAGAGCGAGAATACGGCACTTTATGCGGGAATCAGTGTAAAGAAAGTTATCATGCGTACCATGGCAATCTCAGGAGCAATCTGCGGAATAGCCGGCTTTGTACTGGTCAGCGGTGCAAGCCATACGATTTCGACGAGTACGGCAGGCGGAAGAGGATTTACGGCGATCATCGTTGCATGGATGTCAAAATTCAATACCTTTGCAATGATCTTAGTATCCTTCTTCTTGGTATTTATGGAAAAAGGAGCGATCCAGATCGCATCCCAGTTCAATCTGAACGAGAATGCATCGGAAGTTATCACCGGAATTATTTTATTCTTCCTGATCGGATGTGAATTTTTTATCAATTATAAAGTAGAGTTCCGTAAAAACAGAAAGGAGGCAAAATAAATGACAGTGCTGATTACCTTTATTCAAAAAGCGATCGGACAGGCAGTGGGAATGCTCTTTGGAGCAACCGGAGAGATTATCACTGAGAAGTCCGGAAACCTGAATCTTGGAATTCCGGGTATGATGTATATGGGCGGAATTGCAGGTCTGATGGGAGCCTTCTTCTATGAAAAAACGGCGCAGAACCCAAACGGTCTGGTAGGACTGCTGATCTCTTTTGTCTGTGCAGTTCTGTGTGCAGCTTTTGGTGGACTGATCTACAGTGTACTGACCATTACCCTGCGGGCAAACCAGAACGTAGCAGGTCTGGCACTGACAACCTTTGGTGTAGGTTTTGGTAACTTCTTCGGAGGTTCTATTTCAAAACTTGCAGGTGGTGTTGGTCAGATATCCGTAGCAACAACTGCAGATGCTTATCGCAAGAGCATCCCGGTGTTAAGTGAGATACCGGTAGTCGGAAAGATTTTATTCTCCTATGGATTTTTAACCTATCTCTCTGTTATCCTTGCGATTTTGGCATCATGGTACCTGAATAAGACCAGACAGGGTCTGAACTTAAGAGCGGTCGGTGAAAGTCCGGCAACCGCAGATGCAGCAGGAATCAATGTTACAAGATACAAATACCTTGCTACATGTATCGGTGGAGGTATTGCAGGTTTAGGCGGTCTTTACTTTGTTATGGAATACCTTGGAGGAACATGGACAAACAATGGATTTGGTGACAGAGGATGGTTAGCGATCGCACTGGTTATCTTCGCATTGTGGAAACCGGTCAATGCTATCTGGGGTTCCTTCTTATTTGGAGCACTTTATATTCTCTACCTTTACATTCCGGGATTGACGAGAAGTTCCCAGGAGATCTTCAAGATGCTTCCGTATGTCGTAACGATCGTTGTGCTGATCATTACAAGTTTCAGAAAGAAACGCGAGAACCAGCCACCGGCAAGCCTTGGAGAATCCTATTTCCGTGAGGAAAGATAAGGGTATTCTGGAACTTAAAATACTAATTGAACGAGAAGTATATAGCAGATCGTGCCGCCGGCGATAGATAAAAGCATCTGGCGTTTCCACAGGTGCAGAAGAACAACTACCGCAATGGCGATCGCTTCAGGGATTCCGTGGCTGCTGGAAAAAATACTTGCATTTTTTAAGCAGTAAGCGATCAGCAGTCCAAACACTGCAGCAGGGAGAACTTTTCCAAGATACCGGATATACTTTGGGGTCGGTTTTCCCGATGGAAAAATTAAAAATGGAAGAAAACGTGTTACCATCGTGGCAAGAACAACCGCTGCGATGGTAATTATTTGTTGTGTCAACGTCATCATGCGGTTTCACCGCTTTTCTCTAAAGGTTTTCGTAAGAGTGTCAGCACTCCTGCGATTGCGATCATGGAAGGGATCATAAAGTCATCTGCGCCAAAGGCGATCAGGCAGAGTAGCGAAAGCACAATGCCAAGAATAGAACTGGTATGATCCTTATCTTTCAGCCATTGTTCTAAAAAGATCACAACGAACAGGGCAGTCAGAACAAAATCCAGACCTTCTGTATTAAAATGAATAAACGAGCCTAAGACACCACCCAAGGTAGAACCGAAGAACCAGTAGAACTGATTCAAAAGCGTTACAAAGAACATAAACCAACCCTTGTCCACGCCCTCGGGAATGTCCGCTGTATAGTTAATGGAAAAACTCTCGTCGCACATGCCAAAGATCAGATAGCACTGTTTCCATCCGGTGCCACGATATTTATCTAACATGGAAATACCATAGAACAGATGTCTGGCATTGATCATCAGTGCCATTACGAATGCCTGCAGCGGGTTAAATGCTCCAAGCAGAAGAGTCACTGTAACAAATTCCATGGATCCGGCAAAAATGGTGATGCTCATAAGCATCGGATACCAGAAACTGAAACCGGAAACATTCATATAAATCCCATAAGTCAATCCTAAAAACCAGAAACCCGCAAAGATGGGAACCGTCAGCGGAAAGGCAGCCAAGGGAAGAAATTGTGAAAAAGTATCAATAGAGCAAATATTCTAAAAATAAGTGAAAAATAGCACAACTCAGGCGATTCTGACGCTGTTATTCGTGATATTTACGAATAAAAACGAAAAAACTTGAAACGATAATATACAATGCGATGAAAAATAGTAACAAAATGCAAAAAAATTATACAAATGCAACAAAGTGTTTAAAAAATGCTATTGACGAAATAGTTGCAGGATGATAAATTATAGTTGTAAAGAAAAACAATCTACAAGCCGTAAGGATGCAGGAAAGAGATTTAAGGAGGAGAAGCAAAAATGAAAAGAATTTTGAAATGGGTTGCTAGCTTAGCACTGACGGTAGCAGTTGCTGGAACAACATTTTTACCGGCAATGACAGCTAACGCAGCAGAGGCAGAGGGAACAGAAAAGGTATACACAACATCTTGTGATATGGCAAAGTTCATCTATCAGGGATATTACCACTGTGATACAGGTGTAAATCCTAATTCAAACGGACCGATTGCTATTTCCAAAGCGAAACTGGAAAACAAAAATGTTTTCGGAAAAAAAGTTACAAAAGATGTTTACATCGTAGGTCTTGCAGGAACTGAGTTCATGTTTAACGAGCCACGCGGAGTCATCACAGACTTACAGGTAGGTTTCGAGCAGGATAACTTCTATATCAGAGAGATCAGAAAAGTTGTTTGCAAAGTAGTTCCAAAAGGAGCAAACGTAATCTTCACAGGACACAGCTTAGGTGGAATGGTTGCACAGCAGGCAGCAGGCGATAGAACATTAAAACATCGCTATAACATCATCAATACAATTTCCTTTGGTTCACCACTGATCAACCCGATTGGAAGAGAAGGAAAAGTACAGCGTCTTGGTGATACATCCGATATCGTACCATACATGAGTGCACAGTCATTCGTTCGTCCGGTACATCAGATCGCAGGACTGAACAGAGAAGACGGTGGATATGCAAAGAAAGATTTCGCAGAAGCACACATGAGAAGCTACCTTCGTACAGATGTATGGGGTGACTACGATGTACTTGGATTCAAAGGCGGAAGTGCTAAGATCATCATTGATGAGAATGACATTGAGTCCTATGGCGCATACATCATTCCATTATTAAAAGATCTTCCAAGAATCGACATGAGCCCATGGAGCTAAGATTTTAGGGAAAATAAGACAGTAATACTTCATCTGCACACAATAGGGTAAACTTGTAGAATGTTTTAGAACGAAAAAGTGCAGAGAAGCAAGAGGGTACAAATAAAAGAAGGAAGCCGTTGACAGGGGTAAGTCAACGGCTTCCTTTTTCGCTTATTCTCAGACTTAAAAAATGAGATGTTTTTAGCACCATCCGCCATCCATGGTTAGGATCTGTCCGGTCAGATAAGCCGGGGCAGTTGCAAGGCGGTAAATACATTCGGCTGCTTCTTGAGGTGTGCCGTAACGTCCGATCGGGATCTCCTCTTCTAAAGCAGTCCGTTCTTCCGCAGAAAAACAGGAATTCATACGGGTGTCGATCGTACCAAATGCAGCGGCATTTACCCGGATATTGCTTGGGGCAAGTTCTTTTGCCAGTGCTTTTGTGAAAGAATTCACAGCCCCTTTGGAAGCGGAATAGGCAACTTCCATTGAAGCACCGATGTTCCCCCAGACAGAAGAGACATTGATGATGCTGCCGGATTTTTTTGATAACATATAAGGAATTGCCTCCCGGCAGCAGTAAAAGACAGAGTCCAGATTGATACCCATCACACGGTGCCACTCTTCGTTGCTCATATCGCCAAGCAATCCGATGTGCGAAATGCCGGCATTGTTGATCAAAATGTCGATGCCACCGAAACGCTCCATTGTTTTTTCAAACATTTCTTTTACAAAGTCCGGCGAGCTGACATCGCCGATCAATGAGATGCAGCCAACGGAATAATTTTTTTTCAAATAAAATTCTAATGCAGACAATTCTTCTACGGACTGTCGGCAATTGAGTATTAAAGTGCAGCCTTCTTTTGCGAACCGTTCGGCAGCGGCTTTTCCAATCCCGTGGGATGCACCGGTAATAAGAACACGCTGATTCATAGGAAATCCTCCGTTTTTCTTCTATATGTATCATGTCACCGGAAAAATGTCAACTTGAACGTAAAAATTTAAAAATATTCTGAATATTACTTGAGATAAAGGTGAAATGTGGTATAATAAATTTAGATATCAAAGAACGATATCAAATAACTAGCAAAGGGGTTGGGCAATATGCGTATAACAATTACGGGCAGAAATATTGACATTACAGATGGATTAAGATCAGCAGTAGAGGACAAGTTATCAAAACTCGAAAAGTATTTTACTCCCGACACCGATGTTTTTGTAACCTTAAGTGTAGAAAAAGAGAGACAGAAAATCGAGGTCACCATACCGGTAAAAGGAAATATCATCCGTTCAGAGCAGGTTAGCAACGATATGTATGTTTCCATCGATCTGGTAGAAGAGGTCATCGAGCGTCAGCTTAAAAAGTACAAAAATAAATTGGTTTCCAAACAACAGAATGCTGCAAGCTTCCGTAAAGAATTTATAGAGAAAGAAGTCAGCACAGACGATGAGATCCAGATTATCCGTACCAAACGTTTCGGCATGAAACCGATGTATCCGGAAGATGCCTGTGTACAGATGGAATTGTTAGGACATAATTTCTTCGTATTCCGTAATGCGGAGACGGAAGAGGTCAATGTGGTGTATAAGAGAAAAGGCAATACTTATGGATTGATCGAGCCGGAGTTCTAAAAGGTCAGGATATTATGAGCTAGGTGGGAATTTGTTAGGAAGGTGGTTGGCAAGGGGTGCACAAATGAGACATTCCAAGTTTCCTTGTGCAGACCATTCCAATGAACCTCTGAAAGCAGAAATCGTGTGCGCCAGAGGGCTTCACGATTCCTTGAGTTTCATTTCCATTGCACAAAAAGAAACTTTACATGTCTCATTTGTGCAGGCACCGACAAGGTTCTCAGAACAGAATCAGAATACTTAAAACGTTATAAAGAAGTGATAGGATAGGTAGTGTACTACAAAAAAGTATAACGCCTGTCCTTTCTTTTTGCCTATTGGGTAGATGTCTTCCGAAACTTTTACAAGGTTATTCAAAGAGTGTGATCCACCTGCCCCTCCATTATGGAAGGCTTCCTTTTGTGCAATGGAGATGAGACTCTGGCGATTGTGGAACCCACTGGTGACACAATTGCCGTCTTAGAGGCTCATCGGAATGGTCTGCACAAGGAACCCTGGAATAATGGAGGGGGCAGGCGGTCAATACCCTGAAAAAACTGCTCATATCCTGAAAAAAGTGTTTCTTCTCCACAGACCGCTTGTCATAGACATGAAAATGTTTTACTATTAATAAGTATTTGTATGATAAAAAAACAATAGGTTATAAGATAGGAAAAGGAGACAGGAACATGGACATTGTAGTATTAGCAGGTGGACTCAGTACAGAGCGTGATGTATCTTTTGTGACAGGAAATATGGTAAGCAAGGCATTGAGAAAGAATGGTCATCGTGTCATTCTTTTAGATGTGTTTATGGGATATAGTGATAAGAAAGAAGATATCAGTGATATTTTTGAACATACCGAAGAGGTCAGCGTTCAGGTAGAAGAAATACCGACCGTGGCACCGGATCTAGCGGCAGTAAAGGCATCCAGAGCAGACCAGTCCGATAATTTTTTCGGGCCGAATGTTATTGAAATCTGTCAGAAGGCAGATGTGGTATTTATGGCACTTCATGGAGAGAATGGAGAAAACGGTAAGATACAGGCAGCTTTTGATCTGTTTGGCATCCGTTATACGGGAACCGGCTATTTAGGAAGTGCATTAGCGATGGATAAAAACATTGCAAAACAGTTCTTTGTGGCAAACGGTATTCCGACACCGGGTGGGATTCGTATGAAACGTGGAGAGCAGATTCGCGAGTTTTCAAAAACAGGACTGAACCTTCCTTGTGTTGTAAAACCATGCTGTGGTGGTTCCAGTATCGGCGTGTCCATTGTACGGACCATTGAGGAATATGAAGCAGCTTTAGAAGAAGCCTTCCGTTGGGAGGAAGAAATCCTGATCGAAGATTATATCGAGGGCAGAGAGTTTTCTGTTGGAGTGTTAGAAGGTAAGGCACTTCCAATCATTGAGATTGCTCCGGTCGAAGGATTTTATGACTACAAAAATAAATATAAAGCAGGCAGCGCGGTAGAGACCTGTCCGGCACAGTTGTCAGAAGCTGTTACAAAACAGATGCAGCAGTATGCCGTAGAGGTTACAAAAGCATTGGGACTGGGCGCGTATTCCAGAATGGATTTCCTCTTAGACAGCGATGAAAAAATGTATTGTTTAGAGGCAAATACCCTTCCCGGTATGACACCGACCAGTCTGCTGCCACAGGAGGCACAGGCAGTAGGAGTCAGCTTTGAGCAGCTTTGTGAGAAACTGATCGAGTTATCATTAAAAAAATATGCATAACATTTATTGGCAGGAAAAGCAGGCACAAAAATCAGAAAAATGTTAGGAAACGAGGACAGAGATCAAAATGAAGAATCTGACATTAGAACATATTGCAGACTGCTGTCATGGAACCTATATCGGACCGGAGGAACAACGGAATTTTGAGGTAACGGGAGTGGTGATTGACAGTCGTAAAGCGGAAGCAGGCAATCTGTTTGTGGCAATTAAGGGCGAGCGGGTAGACGGTCATACCTTTATTGATGCAGTATATGGACAGGGAGCGGCAGCCGTAGTATCGGAACAACGGTTAGAAGTTCCGAAAGGACCTTACATTTTAGTGGAATCCACAGCACAGGCATTGAAAGATATTGCGGCATTTTACAGAAAAAGTCTGGATATTAAAGTGGTTGGAATTACCGGAAGTGTAGGAAAAACAAGTACAAAAGAAATGATAGCATCGGTGCTTTCGGAAAAATATCGTGTCTTAAAGACGGCAGGTAATTTTAACAATGAAATCGGTCTGCCGCTGACGATTTTTCGGCTGAGCGAAGAGGATGAGGTAGCAGTTCTTGAGATGGGAATTTCGGATTTTAATGAAATGCATCGTTTGGGAGCAATCGCAAGACCGGATATCTGTGTGATTACAAACATCGGGCTCTGTCATCTGGAGAACTTAGGAAGCCGGGATGGAATCTTAAAGGCAAAGACAGAGATTTTTGAGCATTTAAATGGAACGGGAACCGTGATCTTAAATGGGGAGGATGATAAGCTCTCTATGGTAGAAAACGTAAACGGAAAAGCTCCTGTTTTTTATGGGAAAAGCGAGAAAAACCAGTGCGGCAAAGAGAATCGGATTTATGCCACAGGGATTCAGAATCTCGGTTTAGACGGAATGAAAGCGGTATTTCATTTTCCGGAATGTACGAGAGAGGTGGAGATACCGATACCGGGTGAGCATAATGTCTTAAATGCTTTAGCCGGAGCCTGCGTTGGCATGGAGCTAGGACTGGATGTAGAACAGATCTGTGCAGGCATTAAAAAAGCACAGACCATCGGAGGTCGCACGAACCTGATCCATGCAAATGATATGCTGATCATTGATGACTGTTACAATGCCAACCCGGTGTCCATGCGGGCATCCATCGACGTACTGACACAGGCAAAAGGCAGAATGATCGCAGTGCTTGGCGATATGGGAGAATTAGGAGCGGATGAAAAAAGGCTCCACTATGAAGTGGGAGCCTATGCAGCAAGCCGTGGTCTGGATGCTCTGTTCTGCTGCGGCGAACTCTCTAAGGAATTAGCCAAAGGTGCAAAAGAACATAGCGAAACCATGGAAATATTCTATTTTGCTACGAAAGAAGAACTGCTGTTACATTTGAAATCTTATCTGAAAAAAGGGGATACCATTTTAGTAAAAGCATCTCACTTTATGGAGTTTCCAGATATTGTTCGTTCTCTTCAAGCATCTGTTCAATAACGCATTTTGTATAGACACCGATGTGCTTTTTTGTATCGGCATCCAGTTCGTTTGGAAGGATTGGTTTGCCGTAATGAAGCACAACGTGTGTCTTTTTTAATAAAGGAGCCTGTGCTTCATAGATCTTAGGTGTATTCGTCATGGCGATCGGAATGATCGGACATCCGGTCTTTAATGCCAGTTTAAAACTTCCCTCTTTAAACGGAAGCAGTTCTTTCGGGTTATCATTTCTGGTACCTTCCGGAAAAATACACATCGAAATCCCATGTTTGATCTGGTCAATTCCCTTTAAGATCGTTTTCATTCCCTCTTTGATATCCTGACGGTTCAAAAACAGACAGTAGAGCCGTTTCATCCAGATCGAAAGGATCGGAACTTTTTCTAAGCCGTCTTTTGCAATGTAACCGGTCAGTCCCGGACAACGGGAATAGGAAACCACGATGTCAAAATAGCTCTGGTGGTTTGCGATATAGAGTACCGGCTGGTCTTTTGGTACATTTTCTTCCCCGATCACGGTTAATTTTGTTCCGCAGAGAAAGAGAATCACTTTGAATGCCCACTGCACGATCCGCAGGCTTGCAATGTCTGCTGCGGGTTTATTCCGCTTCCCGATCAGCCAGAGGACTCCGAGAACGGGCAGTCCTAAGATAAAATATAAAAGTAAAAAAATAATTACCAGAATCAATCGAATCATACGCATGCTACCTCTTTAAAATTTATTACATAAAATTTATTATACAAATATGGTGGAACAATTACAATATCAAATGCATATTATTTATATAGAATAGAAGAATGTGAAGAGGGAATCTATGAGGCGGCTAAAAACAATGATGTGCTTAGGAATCCTGCTGATGCTGTTGGCGATGACAGTGGGCGGATGCAAGGTGGAAGAAAAAAATGATGCCAAAGTCAGTGATATGAAATTTACCGTGATCTCTGAAAAAGAGCTTCCCGATGAGCTGAAAAAGATTATTGAGGAGAAAAAGCAAAAGGAGATGAAACTTACATATATGTCCGGTGACAAACTGTACATTGTCCGCGGATATGGAGTGCAGAAAACAGGAGGTTACAGCATACAGGTGAAGGATTTATATCAGGCTAAAAATGCAGTTTATTTCAAATCGGAGCTGATCGGACCGGGAGAAAATGACGTGTCGGAAAAAGTCGAAAGTTACCCATATATAGTTGTCTCGACAGAAAAAACGGAAGATATTGTGGTTTTTGAGTAAAAAAAACGTGTTTAGACCTTGCAAATATTTTATTACTGTGATAAACTAAAGCAGATACAGTGAGTCAATTGTGGGTTAGGAGGAATAAAGAATGCAGCAGAAGGATTTAAACAAAGTCAGAGCATCGGTTCTTCAACAGTGTGGAAGCAAGGTAAAGATACAGTTAGACCGTGGCAGAAATAAAGTTGATATCCAGGAAGGCGTGATTCAGAATGCATACCCAAGTGTATTTACCATCCTGATAGATGATGAGAGGGATGAGAATCCACCGCAGTTACTGTCTTTTAGTTACACCGACATTATTACGAGAGATATTCGCATGAAATTATGCTAAAAAAGTATAAAACTTCTTTGCTTGGAATAGAATGTAAAAAGTCCCAAGCAAAGGAGTTTTTTATGGAATTAAAGAAGAAGTATATACATATGAGCCATGAAAAGGGACGGGCGATGAGCCAGGTCACCCTTGATGATGACTATAACGTTCCGGAGAGCAAGCCGGATATTGTAAGAATTATTACAACAAAAGGAGCAATTCACTTAGAAGAAGCCAAAGCAGAGACCGGGCATGTGCTGTTAAGAGGAAATCTCGGATTTCAGGTGTTATACCGCAGCGATGGCGAGGAAAACGACATTGCGTATTTAGAGGGCGAAATCCCGTTTTCAGAGACGGTAAATTTAGACGGTGCGGAGGAATTTGACCCGGTTAAGGCGACATGGGATATTGAGGATTTAAATATCGGGATCATCAATTCGAGAAAATTGAGCATCCGTTCTCTGATCGTTTTTCATGTGCAGATGGATGAGGTGCGTGATGAAGAGATCAGCTATGCGATGGAAAATGAAGAAGACTATGAGATACGCAAGGAAAACATAGAGGCATTGCAGCTTGTGACGGCAAAAAAAGATACCTGCCGTTTTAAAAATGAGATTATTCTGCCATCGAATAAACCGAACATTCATGAACTGCTTTGGAAAAATGTGCAGCTTCGTGGGTTGGAGTCCCGCATTGGTGAGGATGTCATCCAGTTTAACGGAGAACTTCTTATTTATATTCTCTATCAGGGCAATGAAGAGGATGAGCGGCTGCAATGGTTAGAGACCACGGTGCCGCTTCAGGGAGAAGTGGATTGCAGCGGATGCCGGGAGCAGTTAGTCTCCTATGTGAGCGTGGACGATGTCTCTTTCGATGTGGAAGTCAAGCCGGACTATGATGGGGAAGAACGCATGCTGGTTGTGGATGCCGTGGCAGATTTGGATATCAAGCTGTGGGAAGAGGAACAGTTTGAAATGCTGCAGGATGTGTATTCCCTAAAGGAAGATATCCGTCCGGTTTTTGAAGATATTACATTTGAAAAATTACTGATGAAAAACAATGCAAAATGCCGTGCTTCCGAGCAGCTTCAATTAGAGGCAACGCAGGAAAATATGCTGCAGATCTGCTGTGCCGAGGGAAGTGTGCAGATCGATACGCATGAAATTTCCGGAAACGGGGTCTATGTAGAGGGAACGGTTGCCGTGGAGCTTCTCTATATCACAACGGATGATGAAATGCCGATCGGTTCCTTAAAAGGATTCCTGCCATTCCATCAGACCATTGAAGTACCGGGCATTGAAAAGAACAGCCGATATGAGATCGAAAGTGGTTTAGAGCAGCTTACGACCATTCTGATCGACAATACACAGGTGGAGATCAAGGCAGTCATCAACCTGAATCTGATCGCATTTTCCATCGGAAACAGAAAACGGGTACAGGAAGTAAACTGTCAGGAAGCGGACTATGAGAGCCTGCAGAAAATTCCGGGACTGGTAGGCTATATTGTAAAAGATGGGGATGACATCTGGAATATTGCAAAAGAAAATCACACCACGGTACGCGAGATCATGGAGACCAATGAATTGTCCTCCGACCGTGTGGGCAAGGGGGATAAACTGCTTATCGTAAAAAATATGGGTGCATAATCTTACCAAATCTCTTATGAAAAAACTGGAATCGGTTGAAAAGGATTTTTAACGATGCTATACTTAGATTGTTAGTCAAAAACAGCAATCATAAGGGAGAAAAAACAGATGAGAAAACTACAGAGACGGGCAAAAGCAGTTCTGGCATTGGTACTCGTAGTGTCACTCACAATTGGAAGTTCGCAGGTAGTGTATGCGACATCGGCACAGAATAAGAAGTCAGAAGCAGAAAAGAATCTGAATGATGTAAATAAAAAGATTGATAATCTTGAGAATAAGAAAGAAGAGATTGAAGGCGAGTTAGACACAAAGAACGAAGAACTTGTCAACCTCATGGTAGATGTCGGAATCTTAGAAAAAGAGATCGATCAGAATGAAAAGCAGTTAAAACAGGTCAAAAAAGACTTAAAGACGGCACAGAAGAATGAGAAGAAGCAGTATCAGGCAATGAAAAAGCGTATTAAGTTCATGTATGAGCGTGGCGACAGTGCCGTAATTTCTTCTCTGTTAGAATCCAAAAGTATGGCGGATATGCTCAACCGTGTGGAGTATTTTAATGAAGTCTATGATTATGACAGAAACCTGTTAGATAATTATGAAAAGACCAGAAAGCAGGTTGAGGATTTAAAAGCACAGGTAGAGGATGAAAAGAAAGAATTAGAAACAGCCAAGGATGATCTAAAGCAGCAGCAAAAGCAGCTTGAGACAGCCATGGCAAACTTAAGAAGCCAGCAGGCAAATGCGGATACGCAGATTGCTAACGCAAAGAACCTTGCCAGTGAGTATCAGAAGACGATCACAGAGCAGAATAAGATCATCCAACAGCAGCAGGCAGCGGCGGCAGCCAGCCGGTCATCCGGTGGAAGCTCCGGGGGCAGCGGAGGAACTTCTAAGCCAAATTCCAATGCAAGCGTACCGGGAGGAAACTTAAATCCACCAAAGACTACGAATGTCAGCGGTTCGGATGTCGTGAACTATGCCATGCAGTTTGTCGGAAAACCATATGTCTGGGGTGGAAAAGACCCGAATACCGGTGCAGACTGTAGTGGATTTACCAGCTATGTCTATGCACACTTCGGAATCAGCATCCCAAGTTTTTCCGGTGCCCAGAGAAGCTGCGGTCAGGAAGTCAGCTATGCGAATGCACAGGCAGGTGACCTGATCTGTTATGCAGGTCATGTGGCAATCTACATGGGCGGTGGCAAGATCGTCCATGCCAAGGGAACAGCCTATGGAATCGTCGGAAACGATAACGCAACTTATAAGACCATTATTACGGTAAGACGACTGTTGTAGCAGTATCTGCAAAATCATAGAAAAATAATCAATACAAGAAACCTAAGGAATAACAGAGTTTATTTCTTAGGTTTTTTGCTGTGAGATAGGAATTGTCAGTAAAAAGGGAGAGTGTTATAATGGTAGCAGTGTGAGTTGTATAAGGAGGAAACAGATATGCAGATGGAACAGTTACAAAAAGATATGATAGCAGCAATGAAAGCAAAGGATAAACCGAGAAAAGAGGCAATCTCATCCTTAGTGTCAGCCGTAAAAAAGGCAGCGATCGATGCAGGATGCCGTGATGATATCAAAGAAGATATGGTAGATCAGGTGATCTTAAAGGAATTAAAAACCGTAAAAGAACAGATTGATACCTGCCCGGCAGAGCGTGAAGATTTAAAAGCAGAGTATCAGTTCCGTTATGATGTGATTCAGGAATATGCGCCATCACTGATGAGCGAAGAAGAGATCAGGAATTTTATCATGGAAAAATTTGCAGATATTGTAGCACAGAAGAACAAAGGAATGATCATGAAAAATGTGATGCCGGAGTTAAAAGGCAAAGCAGATGGAAAACTGATCAATCAGGTTGTTGCAAAGCTCTGCGAGTCATAAGAGAAGCGTTATCATAAGAGGAGCATTATATGAAAAAACAGGTTGTTGCGATCGTAGGGATTCTCGCAGCTACAGCCATCATAATCTGTCTTGCGGCACTGTACGGAAACCGGAACCGGTTTGACTATTTAAAGGATCTGGATAAGACCGTATTTACCTTAGACGGAACCGATTATCAACTGCGTGACATGACTTATTACATTGCAAGGCAGGAGATGGAGATCGAAAAGCAGGCAATGGTCTATGATCCGGATGATACAAATGCCTATTGGGGACTGCATACCAATGGAAAATTTATACGGCTAGAGGCAAAAAGAGCCGTGTTAGACAGAGTCGTCCATGATATGATGTTTTATGAAGCGGCAAAGAAAGAGGGCATGGAACTGGATGAAAAAGAGCAGCAGTATGCTAGGGATTCCGCATCCGATCTCTGCTATGACTTATCGGATGAGCAGAAAGAGCGGGCGGGACTGACCGATGAAGAGATCTATGAAATGACAGATAAGGCAGCGCTTGCTGAGAAGTACCAGAAGATTTTAGCAGACAAAGAAGGCGAGAATTTTGGCGCCTATGACTACAATGGGAAAGCCTATGAAAAAATGTTAGAAGAGCATAAGCTGAAAGTCAAAAAGAAATTCTGGGACAAGGTACCGTTTGGAAATGTGACATTGAACCATAAATTTGAGGATCAGGAGGATGAAAGTTGAAAATAGGAAGAAATGATCCCTGCTGGTGTGGCAGTGGAAGAAAATATAAAGCCTGCCATCAGGCATTTGATGAAAAAATAGAACTGTTTCGCAGTGAGGGACACCGGGTTCCACCGCACAAGATCATTAAAAATAAAGATCAGATCGCCGGCATGAAAGCCAGTGCAGCAATTAACATTGCGGTCTTAGACTATGTGGGCGAGCATATCCATGCGGGAATGAGCACGGAAGAGATCGATAAGATGGTCTATGAGAGAACCACGGCAATGGGCGGAATCCCGGCACCACTGCACTATCAGGGTTTTCCAAAGAGCGTATGTACGTCCATTAATGAACAGGTCTGCCACGGCATTCCATCCGAAGAGGATATTTTAAAAGAGGGCGACATTGTCAATGTGGACTGCTCTACGATCCTGAACGGATATTTTTCAGACTCTTCAAGAATGTTTTGTATCGGCGAAGTTTCAGCGGAGAAAAAACGTCTGGTGGATGTCACAAAGGAATGTATACAAAAAGGTTTAGAGCAGGTAAAACCGTGGGGATTCCTTGGAGATATGGGTCAGGCAGTTCATGACCATGCCTATGCAAACGGTTACACCGTTGTACGGGAAATCGGCGGCCATGGCATAGGTTTGGAGTTCCATGAGGAGCCATGGGTTGGATACAATTCCAAAGCCGGTACAGAAATGCTGATGGTTCCGGGAATGGTATTTACGATTGAACCGATGGTCAATATGGGTCAGGCAGATATTTTTGTCGATGAAGAAAACGACTGGACGGTCTATACGGCAGACGGACAGCCGAGTGCACAGTGGGAAGTCATGGTCTTAGTGACCGAAGACGGTTATGAGATTATTTCCTATTAAATATGAGTGAGCAGAATACATTTGAAAAAATTTATGAAGTAGTGAAACAGATTCCGAAAGGAAAGGTTGCTACCTATGGTCAGGTGGCAGCTCTGGCAGGAAACCGCCGCTGGGCAAGAGTAGTCGGTTATGCACTGCATGCAAATCCCAATGAGCAGGAAATTCCCTGCTATCGTGTCGTTACCAAGGACGGACGTGTGTCGAAGGCGTTTGCATTTGGAGGTGAGAACCGCCAGATGGAGCTGTTGGCAGCCGATGGTGTGGAATTTGAGGACGGTCATGTAGTGATGGAAAAATATCAGTGGGATACGCCGTTTGCAGATTTTGGAATACGTTAGCTGTCCGGTTCAAAAGAATTTTTTTCCGAAAAAAGGGAATACTGGAAAAAAAGGACAGGTGAGCGTATGAGGATACCAAGACATATCGGAGTGATTCCGGACGGAAACCGCCGCTGGGCATTGTCGCAGCAGATGGAGAAAAAAGACGGTTATCAGTACGGCTTAGAGCCGGGAATGAAGCTGTTAAAAAAAGCGAAAGAGTATGGCGTGGAGGAATTGACCTACTATGGGTTTACAACGGATAACTGTAAAAGACCCAAGGAGCAGTTTGAGGCTTTCCAAAGTGCCTGTGTAGAGGCTGTGAAGATGCTGACACGGGAAGGTGCGGATTTGTTGGTAATTGGCAATGAGAAATCCAAATGTTTTCCAAAAGAACTGGAACACTTTCGGGTGAGAACGCCGGTCCATGGCGGTGGAATGAAGGTGAATTTTTTAGTGAACTACGGATGGGAATGGGATTTGTCACATATTGCAGAAGGTGGACAGCCCTATTCCTGTGATATTTCAAGAATCGATATGATTATCCGCTGGGGAGGTATGCGCAGGCTGTCAGGTTTTCTTCCGATGCAGTCGGTCTATGCGGATTTTTATGTAGAGGAGCACCTGTGGCCGGATTATTCCGATGACGATTTTGAACAGGCATTGGAGTGGTACAACCGGCAGGATGTTACTTTGGGAGGCTAGGAAGTTACCTGTGGTTATAACATGACAGATAGGAACAATGGAATATGAGGAGTAAACATAAGACACTGAAGAAATGGATATCCGGTCTGGTAGTGGTCTGCCTTGCCGGATTTCTTGGTGCATGTCAGGAAATTTCTGTCGGGCAGTTAAAAATCATGGAAGCCCACGGAGAAAATGAAACACAGACAGCAGACAAGGAAAAGGATGTGGCACAGCAGGAGCCGGATCAGGAAGAAAAAGCAAAGCCGGAGGATGCCGTATTTTCTTATCTGCAAGGTACGAAGTCCTATGAGAAGGAAAAAGAGTGGTCCGGTGCCTGGTGCTATGAAGAGGCAGGCGGACAGCAGTTCAGCCAGTTTGGCTGTGGTCTGTGCAGTATGGCAAATGTATACAGTACCGTCAGCGGCAACAAGTGCACACCGCTGCAGATGTACGAATATGCACAGGAGGTATCGAATTACAATCCACACAGCGGTCTCGGAGCGATTGGCTGGGATGCGATGCGAGAAACCCTGCAAACGATGGGAATAGAGTGTGAGATGGGAAGAAAACCATCTTCTTATGAGGAATTTCAGCAGCTTGCAAAAGACAGCAAAGGTCTGCTGGTATTGATCAGCAGCAATAGTGACGATACTTTCTGGAAGGATATGCCGGGACATTATGTCACCCTGTGGCTGTACGATGAGGCTAAAGATGAGGTCTTTTTGGCGGATTCCAGCGGACCGTCGAGGAACCGTGAATGGATCCCATTGCAGACAGCATATGATGCCTTAAAGAGAAACAGTCCGCAGCAGTACTTAAGTGTAACGGGCTATAACAAAAATGAAGATGCATGGACCGTGGAAATGAGATAGAATAATTGTGTAAAACTCTGCATAGATTGTAAAAACAAATATCGCAGAGGAAGACACTTGAAAAGTTATATCGAGGAAAGAGCGATCGAGATCGCAAAATATATCATTGAACATAATGCCACGGTAAGGCAGACTGCAAAGGAGTTTGGGATCAGTAAGTCTACGGTACATAAAGATGTGACAGAGCGTCTGCAGCAGATCAATCCGTCTTTGGCAAAAGAAGCCAGACAGGTTTTGGATATCAATAAGCAGGAGCGCCATATCCGCGGTGGACTTGCCACAAGAGAAAAATATTTACATATGGGACATCACTAGATAGGTGTAAATGATGAAGTGAGCTCTCATAGAGGAAAAGGATCAGCGTGTTTACGCGATTGATCAGTAAAAAATTATGAGAAAAATATCATCAGATATGAAAATACAGGAGGTAGAAAAATGCCATTTATTGATTCAAAAGTAACATTATCAATGACAGAGGACAAAAAGGAAACGATTAAGGCAAAGCTTGGACAGGCGATTACCACATTAAACAAATCAGAAGGGTTTTTAATGGTAGGATTTGATGACGACTACACACTCTACATGGGTGGAAAGAAGTTAGAAAAAGGTGCGTTTGTGGCAGTCAGCCTGTTTGGAAACGCTTCACCGGATGCCTATAGCCAGATGACAGCAAAAATCTGCGACATCTATGAAACGGAGCTTGGCATTCCGCAGGATGCAGTGTATGTGACCTACAGCGGTATCAGCGACTGGGGCTGGAACGGAAGGAATTTTTAGCGAAAGGACTTTAACGATACAGCGTCAAAAAGGAGATAACATGGCGAAAGCAGACAGCGTGACGCATACATTTGAGCCAATTTTTAATAATGAATCAAAAGTTTTGATCTTAGGAACATTTCCGTCGGTAAAATCCAGAGAACAGCAGTTTTATTACGGGCATCCGCAGAACCGTTTCTGGAAACTGTTAGCATTGCTGATGGAGGATGAAATACCGGATACGATCCCAGAGAAAAAAGATTTTTTACTGAGGCATCGGATTGCCGTCTGGGATGTCATCCACAGTTGTACGATCGAAGGATCGAGCGACAGTTCAATCCGGGATGTGGTGCCGAATGATATTTCCATGATCTTAGAAAAAACACAGATCAAAACCATTTTTACCAATGGAGGAAAGGCGCACAGCCTGTATGAAAAATATGTGTATCCGGTCTGTGGCATCCATGCGGTAAAACTGCCGTCCACCAGTCCGGCAAATGCTGCGTTTTCGTTAGAACGTCTGGAGGCGGCATGGCAGGCAGTGCGTGAGAGGCTGTAAAAAATAATTTTGACAAGCCTTTTGCAAGAACGTATAATAAAACTTATTGTAGGATTACTTAAGAAGGAGGACGTGTGTTTTGAAGCGAGAAACCGTCATCGTGATAGATTTCGGAGGGCAGTACAACCAGCTTGTGGCACGCCGGGTGCGTGAGTGCAGCGTTTACTGTGAAATCTATTCTTATAAAACAGATATTGAGCAGATCAAAGCAATGAACCCGAAGGGGATCATTCTGACCGGAGGACCAAACAGTTGTTATGAGGAAAATTCTCCAACCTATACGAAGGAACTGTTTGAGCTTGGCATTCCGGTGTTAGGCCTTTGCTATGGCGCTCAGCTTATGATGCATATTTTAGGAGGAAAGGTAGAAAAGGCACCGGTTCGTGAGTACGGTAAGACGGATGTTTTCGTAAAGACGGATTCTCCTTTATTTACAGATGTTTCGGAAAAAACGGTTTGCTGGATGAGTCACTTTGACTATATTTCCAAAACAGCACCGGGATTTGAAATCTGTGCGCATACGTCAGACTGTCCGGTTGCAGCAGCAGAAAACCGTGAGAAAAACCTGTATGCGATCCAGTTCCATCCGGAGGTTCTTCACACACAGGAAGGAACGAAAATGTTATCGAATTTCGTTTACAATGTGTGCGGTTGCAGTGGCGACTGGAAGATGGATTCTTTTGTGGAGCATTCCATTCAGGAAATCCGCAAAAAAGTCGGAAACGGCAAGGTGCTCTGTGCTCTTTCCGGTGGCGTGGATTCTTCCGTTGCAGCAGTGTTACTTTCTAAGGCTGTCGGCGACCAGTTAACCTGTGTCTTTGTGGATCACGGCTTACTCCGTAAAAATGAAGGCGACGAGGTCGAGGAAGTGTTTGGACCAAACGGCAATTATAACCTGAACTTTATCCGTGTCAATGCGCAGGAGCGTTTTTACGGAAAGTTGGCAGGTGTGACAGAGCCGGAGCAGAAACGTAAGATTATCGGCGAGGAATTTATCCGTGTCTTTGAGGAAGAGGCAAAGAAGATCGGTGCGGTGGATTTCTTAGTTCAGGGTACGATTTATCCGGACGTAGTGGAAAGTGGTCTCGGCGGTGAATCTGCTGTCATCAAGTCTCACCACAACGTCGGTGGACTTCCTGACCATGTAGATTTTAAGGATATCATTGAGCCACTTCGTGATCTGTTCAAGGACGAGGTACGAAAGGTCGGCTTAGAGCTTGGTATTCCGGATTACTTAGTCTTCCGTCAGCCATTCCCGGGACCGGGTCTTGGAATCCGTATTATCGGTGATGTTACGGCGGACAAGGTACGCATCGTACAGGATGCAGATGCCATTTACCGCGAAGAGGTTGACGGTGCAGCGCAGGAGTACAAGAACGAGCATGGCAAGGACGCGCCGTGGATGCCGAACCAGTATTTTGCGGCATTGACCAATATGCGTTCTGTCGGTGTCATGGGTGACGAGAGAACCTATGACTATGCAGTGGCACTTCGTGCCGTGACAACGATTGACTTTATGACAGCCGAATCTGCGGAGATTCCGTATGAGGTGCTGAATAAAGTAATGAACCGCATTATTAATGAGGTTCGGGGTGTGAACAGGGTTATGTATGATCTGACGAGTAAACCGCCAGGAACGATAGAGTTTGAGTAACGGACATTTGAGCTACAAAGCCTTGTTTTACAGGCATTGTAGCTCTTTTATTTTGCTTCGTGATGGTAAAGTGATGTGCCTGCTTTTTTACTCCGAATAGGTATTATTGGGTATATGATAATAAGATTACTCAAGGGATAATCAACAGAGAGTTTAAGTTGCAGAAAGATATAGCGAGCAAGTAGTATTTTAAGGAGGAAAATATGCAATTTGAAGTTGTATCTTCAGTAAATGATTGTAGAAATAAAGATACTATTTATTTGATTTTGGACAATTGGGATGATTGGTTTACATATTCGACATTGTTTAAGGTGAGATATATTGATAAAAGTGGGATAAAACATAAAATGTCAGGAGTGAAAATTGGACAAAAAGGACAAGGAAGAAGTCCGCAGTTGCCTCCTAAATTTAGTACACTCCCGAATGATTTTTTTTCATTGGGTGTATGTGAAGATTACTATGATTCAATAAAAGATAATTTTCCAGAGGATTATCAAAGAGAAGAGATATTTTGTGCATTAAATGATATCGCATTTGACTTAGATTTGTTTGATAGAGTGAAGGAATTAGATGTGGTTCAAACATCGTTAATGAGAGATTATACAGCTAGTATTATAAGAAATCAGTTTCATAGGATGACAATGGGAGGGGCATGGCTAACGCCATACAGATTTAGTTATTTTCCTAGTGGAGATGTGGATGTTTTCGATGAAAATGTAACAGAATTAGAATTTGAAGTAGAACATGAGAAAATGCCACCATCCAATATACATGTATTAATTGGAAAAAATGGAGTAGGTAAAACAACTTTATTAAAGGATATGATAAATGCATTGGAAGAAAACGGAGAAAATCATGGAAAATTTCAAACTTGGGGAAGAAAAGGTTTTGCTAATGTAGTTTATGTTTCTTTTAGTGCTTTTGATGGATTTCTTGATATAGAAGAGGAAGTTGTGCAATATTCATATATTGGATTGGCAACAAAAGATGGGATGAAAAATATCGATGTGTTAGCAAAGGATTTTGCGGCAAGTTTATTTGAAATATCAAGAGGAAGCAAAAAGAAACTTTGGGAAGAAATAATAGATATCTTGGAATCAGATAATACATTCATTGATTTAAATATAAAAAAATGGCATAAAGAATGTGAAGATAATGTAGATGGATTGTTTTCACGATATAGCAAGGAGAGTATAGGGGCATATAGGAAAAGGAAGTTAAAAGAATCTTTTATAGAAAAAATAATGCCAAGATTCAAAGAATTAAGTTCTGGACATAAGGTTATTTTATTAATTGTAGTCAGGTTGATTGAATTAGTAGAAGAAAAAACACTGGTAATCATGGATGAACCAGAAGAACATTTACATCCACCGCTTGTTTCAGCATTAATTAGAGCATTATCAAATTTGCTTACATATCGAAATGGAGTAGGGATTATTGCCACGCATTCACCAGTTATAATACAAGAAGTACCTAAAGATTGCGTTTGGATATTAAGGAGAGTTGGAGGAGAATTAATCGCAGAAAGACCGGAAATAGAAACTTTTGGTGAGAATTTAGGGATTCTTACGAGTGAAATTTTTGGGTATGAAGTTACTAATTCGGGATTTCATACAATGATTCAAAATTCTGTAGAGAAATATTCAACATATAAAAGGGCACTGAGGTATTTTCAGGAGAAATTAGGAAATGAAGGTAAGGCTATTTTACGGTCATTAATGTATGAAAAAGAACAGTTAGAGGAAGAGGCAGATGATTAAATTAGAAAAACCTGATATAGATATGGAATCGGTAATTAAAGATTGTATATCGAATATAACGGTACAACCGACTTTGGCTCATATTAATGCAAGTAAAACAACTATTATATCAAAAAGTGTAGAATATGATGAACTTGCAGAACAAGGTCAATTGAGGACTTTGGAAACACATACGAAGGTTTATGGTGGAGCAACTAAAGATGATATGGTTTGGTTATATGATAATAAATTTGTAGCAGATGGTGGTAGAAAGTATTATGAAAAAATAAAATCAATACCGAAGTATAATAAATGTCCATTTTGCGGTGTGGGTAGAGTGAGTACACTAGACCACTATCTGCCCAAAACAAAATACCCAACATATGCAGTGACTCCAGTGAATCTTGTTGCATGTTGTGCAGAATGTAATAAAAAGAAAAAATCGGAGATTGGTGAAACGAGGGAAAATGAATTTATACACCCATATTATGATGATTTTGATGATGCAGTTTGGTTAAAAGTGAAAATAATATTTGATGAAGAAATAATATTTAGCTTTTATGTAGAAAAACCAGATACATGGAAACAAGAAAAGTATGAGAGAGCTCAAAATCATTTAAAAAAATTACAATTAAACAAGTTATATGTTGCTCATTGTGGAGAGGAATTTTCTGAGTATGGATATACTGCAAAGGAGTTATATGAAAGAGGTGGGGAGGAATTAGTCAAAGAGGATTTATTAGGCAGAATTGAAGAACGTAGGAGAGTGACTAAAAATAATTGGCGAGCTGCTTTATATGAAGGATTGTTAGAGAGTCGAGAATTTTTTGAAAAATATTTAATGAGTTAGAAATTGCATGGGAGGAAGTCGTTATGGATATTGATTATTTTTTGAGAACTAAATGTGAAGAAAATCAAGTAGAAGGTGTATTAAGAACAGAGGAACTATATAAAAATATAAGCAACATTTATTTAAAGCAACTCTTTGCGGTTATGCATCAAAATATCAATGGTTTGCTTAGCTTTATGCAAGCAAAAAAGAATGGTAATGGACATTATAATGCTGATGAAAGTAGAGCGTTATTAAGAATGATTAGGTTGTATGAAGATATGGAATATGTATTGAAATCTACGCCTTTAGCATTTAGATTAGATGAAAAGTATGTTGAAATGTTAAAATTATGTAATGGATTTTTACAAGAAAGTGGTGGAAGTGCGATACCAAATGATTTACCAGAGTTTAAAGTGGTAGAATATGACCCTATTTTTTATATGTCTGAAATGATACAAGTTTCTTCAGTGACTAAGGATTATAATTTTACTCTTAAAATGATAGGCGAAGGTTCATATGCAAAAGTTTTTAAATATAAGGATGAATTTTATAATAAATATTTTGTGTTGAAAAGAGCAAAAGATGAACTCAATGATAAAGAGTTGAAGAGATTTAAAAGAGAATTCGATGTGATGAATAAATTGAAATCTCCATATGTATTAGAGGTTTACAGATATGAGGAAGATAAAAATGAATATTATATGGAATATGCAGATGAAACATTAAAAAAATTTGTAGAAAGAAATAATAGCACCTTAACTATAAAAAAACGACGAGGAATTGCAATGCAGATTTTCAGGGGATTCGCTTATATTCATTCAAAAGGGTATCTACATAGAGACATTAGTTTTACAAATGTATTGTTGCAACATTACGAGAATGAGTTGACTGTAGTAAAAATTTCTGATTTTGGATTAGTTAAAATAGAACAAAGTGATTTGACAAGTTTCGGTAGCGAAATAAAGGGGTCACTAAATGATAGTAACCTTCAAATTGTGGGGTTTGGAAAATATAATATGGAATATGAAACTTTTGCACTTACAAGACTTATCTATTATGTAATGACTGGTAGATATAATTTGGAAAATATTAAAAATCAAAAAGTAAAGGATTTTGTGTTAAAGGGTATATCAGCTAATTTAAATGAAAGATATCATAGTGTGGCGGAGATGGAGCAGGCATTTGATGTTGCCTTTCCTCCTTCGGGATATTAGAATATAGGTTGTGAGGTTTCTGATGATCATGAATTTAATAATAGATTACTTGATAGTTGTATGAGTAAGAATTTATATGGTAATTTATTTTAGGAATGCCATCCATGTATTACGAACAGAAGCACCGACCTTATACAGCTGGTTGTTGCTAAGTGTTAATATATTTTTTTATAAAATTTGAATACAGAATATAAATAAAAATTAGTGCTTTTAAGGGGAAAATTATGAATGAAATAGAATTATTTGAGAAAATAGAAGATGCGATACATAAGGGTATATATGATGAACTTCTGGATAAGACAGAATTAAAATTAAAGAAATTGTTTTCAAGCTATGCGGTGGAAGACATTTTAGCTTTAATAAATAGGGTTATTATATTTCACAATTATAATATAGATTGTAAAGAAAATGATTATTCTAAATACCAAAGAAATAAACATATGTCATTGAGGATATTATTATCATTGCCACAATACTATTATGAAAATATATCCGTGCACAAAAATAATCATATAATAAACTATGATATTGTTAGGAATGAATTAATACAAATAATAGTTGAACTTCAATGCATATACTACTATTATCCATATAGAAATCAAAAGGATTTTAGATTTAATAGTGAAACGCAATTTTACATGAATTATTTTAAGTCATATTATTTCGACTATCCAGAGATAGAGTTTGAAGAGTTTAAGAGTTTTTTTGAAATTAACACAAAATTGTGTGGAGAAGTTTTGGAAGATGATAATTTTAAAGAGTCATTGGATTTAATGCTTTATTTGCAAAAAATTGAAAGAAACTTAAAGCAAGAAAAAATTTTGTTGAACTTATTATTTAGCAAAGATATAAAAAGAATGATTAATGCTGAATGCTTATGGCTTCTTTATCCTGTAAAGGTGGTAAAGAGAATATGTTGTTGTAAAAGAATTAATTTTGAAAAATTTATAAAAAAATATGCAGTTGATTTGGAAAATCGTAATGTGACAGCAGTAAGAATGATGGATATATTGACTAAGCAAAAAGATAAACGCTTTATATTAAAGACATCTAAATCTATTTTCTTTCCAAGAAATTATTTTTGGATGTACACATTGTATGATCAAATATGGAGAAGTACAAACATTTCGCAAAAAACAGATTATGGAAAAACAATAAAAAGTGAGATGCATGAGAGAGAGCTTTTGAAGTTATTAAAGCGATACTTTGGAGAAAACAATGTTTATGCGAATGTGCAATTGAAGAGGGCAGGACGTCAATATGCTGAAAAAGATTTTGTGGTTTTGTATGAAAATAAAGTAGTGTCATTTGAGGCAAAATCAAATTTATTGCCAGAACCCAATTTAGACGGAGTGAATAGTATTGATGATATAAAATCCAAATGTGAAGAATGTATTAGAAAAGCATATGATCAAAGTTTGGAAGTAAAGCAGAAGGTTATCGATGGTACAGCTGTTTTTTATGATAGTACAAAGAAGAAAAATAATATTGTGCTGGATTTGAGAAATTCAAAAATAAATGAATGCATACAGATAATAGTAATGTATGAAGAATATTTAGGAATTGAAACAAATATTGAACATATATGTCCGGAATTTGATGCATGGATAATTGATATGAAAAATTTAAAATATATATTAGCAGATACAGTTGGAAAAGGTAAATTTAATACTTTTGTTAATTATGCGTTAAAAAGAAAAAATGCATATGGTTTAGTAGATGTTCAATCTGGAGAGGAACTGAGAGTGTATAATCTATACAAAAGTATGCCGGTTTTTTTTGAAAATGATGCTAAAGATATAGGGATAAGTGTAACGATATGAGACACTTGTAAGGTATTTATCTTTAAAAATATTAGAAGCCAGTATTTTTATTAGTAGAAAGAACAAATATTCCAGAAAAAACAGTGAGTTAACAAGAAATAACGGGGAACAAATGAACACAAAACATAATCTGATCCTTATCAAGGGCGAAGTAAAGACATCTGAAATAATGTCATGTGAGTATAATAATAAGACTCAGAAATGGGATGTAACATTTAATAATGGGAAAACATACTCGTATGCGAATGAGAATGTAGAAAAGCTAACTGAACCGGAAAGTTTAAATCCTAATATGTATCGTATTAGCAGAGAAGGACGGAAATTCTTTGATATTAAAGAAATATATGTATTTAAAAGTAGCCAGGGATTGTATTGGCATATTTGCTTTGGCAATGGAAGAGAAGGAGATTATCCGAAGAGTGACTTGGATATTACGGAATCCTGTCTTATGCAAAGTCAGTCTGCAAATGTATTTGAATATATAAAACAAATTGCAGATTTAATTACTTTTGATGATGAAAATGCTAATGAAAAATTATTGTCTAAGAGATTTGATAAGATTTCTTTTGTGGGTAATGATGTAGCATTAGCAAAGTATTTAAATCCATCTTTAGTGCAAGGTGAAAAAAGAAGGCGTGAATGTACACCAATTTTTCCATTTGGATGCAATAACAGTCAGTATAGGGCTGTGAAAAATGCCTTAGAAAATCAGATCAGTGTTATACAGGGACCGCCTGGAACAGGAAAGACACAGACGATATTAAATATTATTGCCAATATATTGATGCAAGGGAAAACGGTACAGATAGTATCTAATAATAATTCAGCAACGGAAAATGTATATGAAAAATTATCTTTACCCCAATATGATCTAGGTTTTGTTGCAGCGATATTAGGCAATTCTGAGAACAAAAAGATATTTATTGAGCAGCAGGATACAAATTATCCGGATTTTTCCACTTGGAAAACAGATGAAAATTCGAATGATCTGCAAAAGAGGATAGCAGAGCAATCTGAACAGTTAAAAAATGTTTTTGATAAGCAGGAGAAACTGGCATGTTTAAAGCAGGAACTTTCACAGTTAGTTACAGAGCAGGAATATTTTGATCAATATGTTGAAGAGTCAGATGTTAATATAGATCGTATAGAGTTTAAGAAAAAATTATCTTCTAAAGATTGGATGGTATTGTGGCAGGAGTACCAGTTGATTTCGGAAGAGAAAAAGTTAATAAGATTTTGGCTTAAGATCAAGAACTTTTTTAAATATGGAGTAGCAGATTGGAGTTTCTATAGACAGGATATTTCAAAGATAATTACAACCTTTCAGGCTATGTACTATCGTGCAAAGCGTTCGGAGTTATCCGCAGAGATTACAGGTGTTGAGAAGTATCTAAACGATGTGAATAAGAATTTGCTGGATGATTTATGCAATCAGTCAATGATTGTGTTAAAAGACAAGCTGGCAAGAAAATATGAAAAAAACAATAACCGAAAAATATTTAATGAAGATGATTTGTGGAAAGAACCATACGATGTTTTGAAGGAGTATCCAGTTATATTAAGCACAACATTTTCCTCAAGGAATAGCCTGAATATGGATGTCATATATGATTATCTTATCATGGATGAAGCATCACAGGTAGATGTTGCAACCGGTGCATTGGCACTTTCCTGTGCGAGAAATGTTGTGATCGTAGGGGATACAAAGCAACTTCCGAATATTGTTGGGAGGAAGATAAAACTCAAAGCAGAAGAGATATTTGATCGTTTTAATATAAGTGAAGGATATCAGTATACAAAGAGCTTTTTACAATCAATGTTAGATGTTATGCCAAATGTAACACAAACATTGTTACGGGAACATTATAGATGCCACCCTAAAATAATTAATTTTTGTAACCAGAAATTCTATCATGGCGAATTGATCATAATGACAACAGATCATGGTGAAGAAGATGTATTGTCAGTAGTAAAAACAGTAGAGGGAAATCATGAACGTGACCATTATAGTCAACGCCAGATCGATGTTATTAAAAATGAAATTATACCTAAATATGATTTAAATCCAAAGGAGACGGGGATTATTACACCATATAGAAATCAGGTAAAGGCATTGGGGCGGGAGATAACAGATATTGATGCTGCTACCGTACATAAGTTTCAGGGTAAAGAGATGGAATGCATTATCATATCTACAGTAGATGATGAGATATCTGATTTCACAGATGACCCATATTTGATCAATGTTGCGGTATCAAGAGCAAAAAAGAAATTAATGTTGGTGGTAACTGGAAATAAGCAATCAAAAGAACGCAATATAACAGATTTGATAGATTATATTGAATATAACAATTTTGAGGTGGTAGAAAGTAAAATATATTCTGTTTTTGATTATCTTTATAAGCAGTATACAGAGGCAAGAAAAGCATATTTGCAGAAACACAAAAAGATATCAGCGTATGATTCAGAAAATCTGATGTATTCGTTGATCGAGGACATTCTCTCTGATAGCAAGTATTCAAGTCTGGATGTTGTTTGCCATTTTCCTTTGAATATGTTGATCAAAAATCCGGAATTTTTAAGTGAAGAAGAATGTAGGTATGCGATGAATCCGGCAACACATTTAGATTTTCTGATATATAACAGAATTAGTAAAAAACCGGTATTAGCGATTGAAGTAGATGGATATGAATACCACAAAAAACATACTGTGCAGGCTTCAAGAGATTTGCTGAAAAATCGAATCATGGAGTCATATGAAATCCCGTTATTGAGATTTATGACCAATTGTAGTGGAGAAAAAGAAAAGATTATCGAAATGCTTGATAAACGGATGGAACAATAGCATACCATTTCTTTTATCAGAGTTTGTGATGAAAATGGAAATAGCTGCCTAATAAATAATATTCATATAGTTAATAAGAAAAAGGAGGAATCATCAATGATTTTTATATGTTACCCCAAATGCTCAACCTGCCAGAATGCTAAAAAGTGGTTAGATGAACAGGAGATAAAATATACAGAACGACACATTGTAGATAACAATCCATCTTATGAAGAATTAAAGGAATGGTATAATAAGAGTGGACTTCCACTTAAGCGGTTTTTTAATACCAGTGGTCTTCTTTATAAAGAAATGCAGCTTAAGGACAAGCTGCCAACGATGAATGAAGAAGAACAGCTAAAATTACTTGCAACGAATGGAATGTTAGTAAAGAGACCACTGGTCGTAAATGGTGATATGGTCCTTATTGGATTCAAAGAAGCAGAGTGGGCGGAAAAATTAAGTTAAGAAGCAAAAAGTGAATTCCAATCTCTTCCAAAAAAAGATAGCATATTCCGCATAATTATAGTAAAATAAAGGAAAGGCATGTCGGCATTCCGATGCATGACAAAGGAAACGGACGTAGCGAGAAAAAGTATACGCAAAGAAAAAGAACTTAGGAGGAGATTTATGGATTACGATGAGAAGTATTTTAAGATCAGTGCCAACAAAAAGGCACTGCGAATGTGGGTAATCATAGGGCTGGCACTGACGGGAGCGTATATAGCCGAATGTGTCAAAGGTGCAAGAACAGTACCATATACAGTTCTGTTCTGTTTTATCTGCTGGGTGCCATTAGTATTTACCTATATTTTTATAAAGATTAAAGGTTGGGATTATGACAACTGTAAGCATATGGTTGCAGTAGGGTATTTTATATTCTATTTCTTCCTATTGTTTACATCATATTATCATATTGCATTTGCATACTCATTTCCTGTAGTCAGCATGCTGGTGCTTTATAAAGATCGAAGTTTGATGATCCGATGTGGAATCATGAATTTGTTTGACGTTGTGGTAACTTTTATAAAAGACTGGTTAACAACGGGATTTACGCATGATGATATCGTATCCTATGAGATCATGTTCGGTTGCGTCATACTGGTCTATCTCAGTTATACATGGGCAATCAAGCATTTGGCAGAGTCAGACGGCGCAATGCTCGATGCAGTAAAGGGCAATTTAGAGCGTGTAGTACATAGTATTGAAAAAGTAAAAGTAGCAAGTAATTCCATTGTAGACGGAATGAATGTAGTGCGTGAACTTTCCGATGAGAACCAGGAAGGTGCTACCGATGTTGTAAGAAATATGGAATCACTGATATCTAATAATGAAGTGCTGAATGAGCGGACGCAGTCATCCATTTTAGCAACGGATAAGATCAGTGAACAGGTAGAAAATGTAGCTGCCCTCATCAAAGAAATGGTGCAGCTTATGGAGCAGTCCGTAGAAAATGCAAAAACCAGTTCTGGACAGTTGTCAGAAGTAGTTCAGTGTACCAATGCAATGGCGAACCTGTCCAAAGAAGTTGAAGAAAATCTGAAAGAATTCAGTACTGAGTTTACAATGGTAAAAGAGGAAACAGGTACGATAGAGGAGATCAACAGCCAGACCAACTTACTGGCGTTAAATGCATCTATTGAAGCAGCCAGAGCAGGCGAAGCAGGAAAAGGTTTTGCGGTTGTGGCAGAAGAGATCCGTAAGCTGAGTGAGGAGACACAGGTATCCTCCGGCAGTATCCGTAGTGCGCTGCAGAAATTAGAGCAGACCAGTGACAGAATGACGAAGTCCATTACAGAGACATTACAGCTTGTTGCAACCAACTTAGAAAATGTAATGATCGTAGATAAGAGTGTCAACTCCATCACAACGGACTCCATACAGTTAGGTGAAAACATCCGAATTGTCAATGATGCGATGGGCGAGGTAGAGGATTCAAACCAGAACATGGTTGACAACATGAATCAGGTAAATGAAGTAGTAGAACTGATGACGCAGAACATTTCCGTAGCAGACGAAACTGTAAAGGTAATGCGTAGTAAATATGATGAAACATCTTCAAACATCATCCTGATCGAAGGAACTGTTGGAACATTGATCGAAGACCTTGGCTCCGGTGGATTCATGGGCAAGGAAGACCTGAAAGCGGGTATGTACCTGAGTGTATATGAAGAAGGTGCAATGCCTAAGAAAGAGTACAAGGGTATTATTTCCAATGTGGATGAAAAAGGAGCTCTGCAGGTGGATAGCCTGAAGTGCGAAGGTGAAGAGTTAAGCTATGACCGGAAACAGAAGTATACGGTACAGATCATTGTAGATAACAATGTCTATGGTTGGGATGATACCGAGGTTGTATACAGAGATAGCAAATACAGCATTGCAGTCAATGGCAATCCGAAAGTAGTCAATCGTAGAAAATATCCTCGTATGCCATTGAAGGCAGCATGTGAGATCAGACTGAGTGGTTCAGATCATGTTTGTGAAGGACAGATGTTAAACATCAGTGCAAACGGATATGCGATCCAGACACAGGATAAAGCAATCTTAGATACAAAGGATACGATGATCACAGTTCATACCAAAGGCTTTACTTTCTTAGAGGATATGCCGTTAAGAGGACATGTCATCCGTATCACAGATAATGAGGGAACTTACATTGTCGGCTGTCGTATGTTAGAGGATAACAAAGCTATTTATGACTATGTAAATCAGAATTATCATGGCGAATAGAAATATCTTCCGGGCCATCCATGAAAGAAAATGGCTGAGCATAGAATATAAGAACGGAAAAGAAGAAATCACAAAATACTGGATTGGTATCATAGATATCAATCCGGTAAAAAAAACGATGAAGGTCATGGGACTTCATCTGAAACATTACACAACTACAGAGTTATACATTTATATAGAATCCATCTTGTCATCAGAAGTCATTGAAGGGTCTTATTTTGAAACGGATCAGAAACTTTTAGACGATATTAACGGTAATCCGGTGAAGTATCGGAGAGTGTTTGATCACGTTGCAAATTTGAAGATTTTAAACTATTTAGTGGACTGTAACAAGATGGATTCCGTTCCATATAAAACAGAATATGTGTTGATAGAACATTTAGACAGCGAGTGGCATGGCAATTATCATCTGAGCAGGGAACAGTTTCAACAGAGTGTAAGAAAATTTCAATATGGCGTAAAAAATGCAGCGTCGAAGAAGACCATCAAACAGCTTGCCATTAACGTCATGAGCATTCATACACAAAAAGGGATCTATGTGCTGGCATATAGAAAATTACGGTTGGATGTGGTAAAGCGTACCTTAAGGCAGGATGATGAGATTACGGTATGCATGGAGTTTGCCTTAGAAAAAAACAGACCGGAAGCGAAATTTAGCATCCGAAAATTTTTAGATGCAGATGATTATGAACTGTTAAATCACTTTGAAGAAAATCAGGAGTTGATCAAAGACAAAATAACAAGATCGAATCCTCAGATCAACGGTGTGGATGATATGCCATATCTCATTGCCGTTGGCAGGGATGTCATGGTCGATCTGCATCAGGAGTATGAAGCCATTCATAAAATGTATGAAACGGACAACGTGACGATACCGATCAAGGCATTTTTTGGAGAACTCTTAAAACAGGTGGATCGGCGTAAGAACTATCCGATCACACTTTTAGATAAAAGAATCAATCTGGATCAGCTCCTTGCGATTCACAATGCGATGAAGTATCCATTGGCATACATCCAAGGGCCTCCCGGAACGGGCAAAACAAATACGATCGTAAATACAATGGTGACTGCTTTCTTTAACGAGAAGACAGTCTTGTTTGCGTCCTATAACAATCATCCGATCGATAGCGTGTGTGAAAAATTAAAATCCATACCATATCGAAACAAAGGTGCAATCCCATTTCCGATCATCCGTCTGGGAAATGACAACTGCGTGTTGCAGGCACTCAATGACATGAGGGATTTGTACGAAAGGACGAAAGACCTCGCTATTTTCGACAGTACCTTAGAAAGAAATAAAGATGATAAGACAAAGCGAACCGAAAAGCTGACAAAACTTCTGCAAAGACATGAAGAAAAAATCGAACTGAAAGAAAGAGAAGAAGCCATCTTAAAAATGGCAGATTCCAATCAACATCTGATGTTTCAGACGGACTTACAGGGCGTGCAGTTAGCCGAAGTCCGTGAAAAGCTGGCGCAGATCGGAGACATTACCGATGAAGAGGCATTAAAGCTGGTTGTAGAAGATGAAGAAATGTTTAAAAAATATCTGTATTATACTTCGGCAAAATACATCCAGCGGCTCAAAGAACCAAAGAATCAGGAATTGATGGAAATCATAAACTGTGCAGACGAAAAGAAAAAAGTGCAGCAGTTCAATGCTTATATACGAAAAGCGGAAAACTTAAAAAAATTCCAAAAGATCTTTCCGATCATTGCGACAACATCCATATCGGCACATAAACTCGGAGAGCCGGGAACCTACTTTGACATGGTCATAATGGATGAGGCAAGCCAGGGAAACATTGCGATGTCTTTAGTGCCGATCATAAGAGGGTGGAGTCTGATGTTAGTCGGCGATCCGCAGCAATTGAGTCCGGTCATTTTGCTGCATCCGGCAGATAATGAAAGATTGAAAAAAATATATAGCGTAACGGAAGAATACGACTATATCAAAAATTCCATCTATAAAACGTATTTAGCCTGTGATGCGGTCAGTGAGGAAATTTTACTCAGCCACCATTACCGCTGTAATGAAAAGATCATTGCATTTAACAATCAGAAATATTATAACAACAAACTGGTGATCAACAGTCAGAGTCAGGCAGATACACCGCTGATATTTAAAAATATTGCAGGGAATACCACGAATTACAAAAATACCGCACCAAGGGAAGCGGAAGAGATCATAGAGTTTATCAAAGATAATCCCGATAAAAGTATCGGTGTGATCACACCGTTTACCAATCAAAAAGAGCTGATTCATGCCATGTTGCAGGAAAACGGTATGAAAGATGTACCATGTGGCACAGTCCATGCCTTTCAGGGGGACGAAAAGGATGTTGTACTTTTTTCACTTGCATTGACAGAGCAGACCGGGCAGGGCACCTATGACTGGTTAAAAAATAATAAAGAACTGATTAATGTGGCAACATCAAGAGCCAAAGAACAGTTAGTCATACCCTTTTTATAAAAAAAGGAAGTAAAATGATATTGAAAGATTGGAAAAAATGATTTAAGCTATTCCGTGGCTGAAATGAAAAAACGAGAAATTTTGATCATATAGAAGGAGCAATACAAATGAAGATACAAAAGCAGGTTCCGCTTACAGAGGGGCCGATCTTAAAATCACTGACCGGACTGGCGGTGCCGATCATGATCTCTTCCTTTTTAGGAACACTTTATAATATCACGGATATGGCGTGGATCGGACTGTTAGGCTCTAAGGCAGTGGCAGCGGTGGGAGTCGGCGGCATGTATGTTTGGCTGTCACAGGGACTTGCTTCACTTGCCCGCATGGGTGGACAGGTGCATGTGGCACAGTGCCTTGGACGCGGAGATAAAGAGCAGGCACATCGGTATGCTAAGACAGCCGTGCAGCTTTCAATCCTTTTAGGACTTGCCTTTGCGGCAGTCAGTCTGTTGTTTACAGATTCGCTGGTCGGATTTTTTAAATTAGAGGGTGTAAAAACAATCCTAGATGCAAAAATATATATGCGCATCACCTGCGGTCTGATCCTGTTTTCCTTTTTAAACCTGACACTGACCGGATTGTATACGGCGCAGGGAGATTCTAAGACACCGTTTGTGGCGAACTTTATCGGACTGCTCATCAACCTGTTATTAGATCCTCTTTTGATCTTAGGAGTAGGGCCTTTCCCGAGGATTGAAGTGGCGGGAGCAGCAGTTGCGACGGTCAGCGCACAGCTCGTCGTTATGCTTGTGATGATGGTCGGAGTATTCCGCTCGAAAAAAGAAGAAAATGTACTCAAAGGAATCCGCCTTTTTGAACCGTTTTCCAAAGAAGAACTTGGAAACATCTGTAAGATCGGAGGTCCTACGGCAATACAGGGAATGGTATACTGTATGATCTCCATGGTGCTGACCAGAATGGTGGCAGCGTTTGGTGCAGAAGCAATCGCAACCCAGCGGGTGGGCGGACAGATAGAATCCGTTTCTTGGAATACGGCAGACGGATTTGCGGCGGCATTAAATGCCTTCGTCGGTCAGAACTATGGTGCGAAAAAAATGGACCGTGTGCAGAAAGGCTACCGGATCTCCTTTTGGACGGTAGCCATCTGGGGAGCTTTGATCATGCTGGCATTTATTATTTTTCCGAGGCCGATAGCCGGGGTATTTTTCCATGAAGAAAAAGCCATGGAAATAGCCATCAGTTATCTGATCATCATCGGATTCAGTGAAGCCTTCATGTGCGTGGAACTGATGACGATCGGAGCGTTGTCCGGACTTGGCAAGACAAAATTGTGCAGCGTGATCAGTATTACAGCAACTTCTATGCGTATTCCGTTAGCAATGGTTTTAAGTCGTACCTCATTAGGTCTGGATGGAATCTGGTGGGCATTGACGCTGACCTCCGTAGCGAAAGGAATCATCTTCTATCTGACCTTCCGTTATCAGATGCGTGAAAAATGTTGACGGGATTTTTCGAAAGGTGTTAATCTAAAAACGATAAAGATCAGAATGAAATGAAAGGAGAGTGCGGTATGAACGGATTAGGATATGTGCCGTCCGGTGCATTGGCAGATTGAATGTGCTGATAGAAGTCGCATCCGGTATCGCCGTATTCCCGGGGGGAGTGCTAACGGAAAAATCATACATTACCTGTTATTTTGCAGAAGCCGGTCTGCGGAGAATACAGATCAGCATTTTAATGCTGGTAACGGCAATCATTATGTGGCGTTATAAGAAAGATTGATAAAAAAATCCGGGTGCCAGTCGGCATCCGGATTTTTCACTAGAGATTATGTTTCTGAAAGGAACTTATTAAAGGAGAATTATCCTTCAATTGCAATGTAGTTGTCCTTTGGAAGAGATTTTACATCTTTCTTAGGAAGGCTCAGTCTGAGGATTCCGTCCTCAAATTTTGCATGAACATCGTCCTGGGTAACGCCTTCGCCTACATAGAAGCTACGGCTCATGCTGCCGCTGTAGCGCTCTTTGCGGATGTAGGTTCCGTCTTTTTCCTGTTCATCCTTATCGAGACCTTTGCTGGCAGAAATGGTAAGGTAACCATCCTGAAGCTGTGCTGAGATATTGTCTTTCTTAAATCCCGGCAGGTCAATGTCTACTTCATAGCCGTCTTTGGTTTCGCGGACATCTGTCTTCATAAGGTTCTTTTCATGTTTTCCATACAGAGGATTCTTCTTACCAAAGAATTCATCTTCAAATGGGAAGTCCATCCAGTTATCAAATAAGTTTTCTCCAAAAATACTAGGCATCATCATAAGTCATGTCTCCTTTCTATGACGTTGTTGATATTTAAGCACTGTCGGAGAATCCGAAGTGTTGAAGTTATGTTTGAACTCGGTTTCGATTTTCTTATTTCTCTATTTCCTTTGTTCAAGTAGAACTATAGCACTGATTATTAGCACTGTCAATAGATGAGTGCTAATAAAATTGTGAAATTTATGTGAAAACAATAAAAAGATAAATATTAAATAAAAAAACAATAAAAAGTCGCGCAATAATGAACGTAAATATAGGAAAACCGACGGATTGTAAATGCGGGGAAACTGCCGGAAAGGGCATTATTTCATTGAATCTACAGGGGGTCTATGGTACAATATATATAAATTTACAGTTACATATAGGAAGCTATATGCGACACAGGAGCAGGTGAGCATATGAAGTTTTTTAAAGAATATATTATAACGGCCATTGTCGGATTGCTACTGGCCGTTGTTTTGATTGTAAGCGCAAAAGATGAAGGAAATACCCTTACGAATGCGAAGCAGAGAAGTTACGATGACAACTGGACAGTTCAGATAGGAAAACAGGAAAAGTTTTATAAGGAGCTCCCCGATACACTTCCAAGAAAAAATAATGAGACAAAATTCATATTAAAAAAACAGCTTCCGCAGGAGATTGCACATGGTGACACGGTAGCATTTTATATGGGACATAATGTGATACATGCTTATGTGGATAATGAAATGGTCTATTCTTTTAATATTCCAAAGGACTATGAAAAAACCAGTAAGACACCGGGAACAACCTGGACTTTTATCAATCTTTCGTCGGAGTATGCAGGAAAGACACTAACCATTGAGTTAGAACCGGTCTACGAAGATAAAGCAGAGACTCTTCCGGATATTATATATGGCGACAGTGCAAAGATTGTCGTTGATATTATTACAGACCGTTCTTTGGCTCTATTTGCATCAATATTGATGTTTGCCATTGGACTGGCAATTATTATCGGATTGATGTATTTCCAGCGGGAACTCCATGTGCCGGATTATTTATACTGGCTGGGAGTGTTTTCTATTGTTGTGGCATTCTGGTCCGGTATTCAGACACAGATCATCTCTCTGATCTATGCCCAGAATGTGAGGGGAAATCAGGTGGCATTTATCGTATTCCAGATGCTTTTAATTCCACTGGTTTCATTTGTGAAAAATTTCTGTGAAGTAGAAGAAAGTAAGATATATGATGGAATCTGTGTTGCCAATGTGGTGATACTTGTAGTGACAACGGTTCTGCAGTTTTTGGGGATCAGAGATTATAGGGAAACCATATGGATGGCATACGTTGTCTACGGTATCGGATTCCTCTGGATGCTCTGGATCGTTGGAAAACGGATTGTACAGGGTAAGAAAAAAGAACGAAGAAGAATGATCATACAGGGGCTGTGTCTGGGTGAACTTCTGTTTTTTGTGGGATATGATATGGTACGTTATCTGCAGTGTGAGACGGTGGATTCTGCAAGATTGAGCCGATATGCCCTACTGGCCTATATCGTGATCATGCTTTGCATTGTATTTCAGAATTCCATTCACCTGATGCGTTTAGGTGAGCAGTTTGAAAATATCTCGAAGGAAGCAAGAATCGATGCACTGACAAAACTTTCTAACCGTACGGCATTTGAACATGATTTGATGTCATATGAAGCAACACAGAAGTCGGCAGCAGTTATGTTCGATCTGAACAATCTGAAATATTTTAACGATACACATGGTCATGCGACCGGAGATTATTACATTATTGTATGCAGTGAGATCATTCAGGATATTTTCGGTATGTATGGAAAAGTCTATCGGATCGGTGGAGATGAATTCTGTGCAGTAACAGAAGGTGTTACCGAAGAAGAATTCATGGAGTTGCGAAGAGGAATGAACGACAGGATCGAGGCATTGAATGGAAGATTTTTTGAAAATAAAATGTCTGTAGCATCCGGTTATGCAGCGTATGATAAGAAGTCCGATCATGATATTCACGATACGATCAAGCGGGCAGATCAGAAGATGTATGAATGTAAGGCGGCCATGAAGGGACGCTGATCATAAAAAGCAGAGTAGGTAGTAGAAAGGAGCAGTTGGCATGAACGTCAGCATTATCATTGCAGTTTGTTATTATATCGTATTAATCGCTCAGTTTGGAATTATGTGGAAAGCAAAGAATCCGGGAGAAAATGAGATTTTTTCAATTACGGTTCCAAATGAAAAATTAGAAAACGAGGAGATCAAAGGGGTTCAGAAAAAATATATGACGATGCTGGGAATTTTCACAGTGATCTTTGTGGCTGCGCCGGCAGTGATGTTTGGAACAGACAATGGAACCGTACAGGTATTGCTCTGGATGATCCTATTTTTACTGTTGGTCGTATGCAGCTATCTGCCATATTGGGTTGCGAATGCCAGAGTAAAAACATTGAAAGCAGAACATCATTATATGGATGGATGTTCCCTTCCACAGATCGATGAGCAGTGGAGACATGGAATTTTTTATTATAATCCGGGTGATACGCGTCTGAATGGCGAAAAAAAGATCGGAGTCGGAACCTGTATCAACCATGCAAAACCAATGGGAAAATTCCTGAGCGTGTTAGCCTGGGTACTGATCGCTCTGTTATTGGTATTTGGAGTATATTTAGTCCGTGCACAATCACTTCCGTTGACACTTACTTATAAAGACGGAGTCCTGGAATCGGGACAGACAAGAACGAATTACACGATAGATGTCGATACAATGCAGTTTATTATGTTCTTAGATAAACTTCCAAGCAACAGTAAAGTATTTGGAACCGGTATGGATAATTTACAAAGAGGAATCTATAATGTGGAAGGATTTGGCGAATGCCGAATGAATGTCAATCCGCAGAATCAGGCATTTATCCTGATTCAGACGGAAGACGGATGTTATATCTTCTCAGCCGATAAAGACGAGAAGACATCCGAAGTATACCAGCAGTTAAAGGATGATCTGTAGATTATTCACGGGCGAGCTGCTGGATGTGCTGCAATGCTTTGCTGACAGCAGGGATTGCAATGATCACTAAAGTGATGATGGCTTCCGGTATTAAATAGAATCCGTTATAAACTAAGGAATAAACCGGAGCGCTCATTCCGCTTCCCTCTGCGTATGCAGCAAAGAATAAGAGTCCTGATAAAAATGCAAAGACATATCGCCCGAGCACACCGACGATGTAGCCTTTGATCAGTCCGTGTTTGGAGTCATGGAAGAAACCGGATAATCCCAATGCACCAAAAGCCAGAGGATAATCTACCAGCAACTGTGGAATGGAATAGAAGACCGGATCGATGACGAACTGTAAAAGTCCGTAAGCAACAGAAGTCATAATACCGACTTCCGGACCGTACCAGTAACCGATCAATACAATGAACAGCATACTGAACAGCGTAATGGAGCCGCCCATTGGAAGGTGAAACAGCTTAATCATAGATGTTACGGTTCCAAGGGCCATAGCAACAGCAGAAAATACTAACTGCTTTGTGGAAAGCTTGTGGGAGCCCTTACGACTATGAATAAAAAGAGCAGCTGCGATTAAGATGACGATTAGTGCAACAATGGTGAGAATACCACCGGTAGTAAGCTGAAAGACATCTTCATCCCAGCTGTTTTTTGTTGCAAAAGCAAAAAAATTGGACATAATAAAACCTCCTGTGTCCTATAATCTTATGTAGTTATACGTTAACGTTGCTACTATAGCAATCCGCAGGGAGAATGTCAAGGTGTGCATCCCTGGCTGATACCTCTCAGCTTATGCGTGGATCGTATGCATGGAGTCAGAATGTATCCGTCAGATATGCAGGGTAGCAGTTGCCGCTAAAAGCAGACATAAAAAATCACACAAAAAAAGCACCACCTCTGAATAAGTTCTTCAAAGATGATGCCTTTAAACTTCATAATCCAATGGACTGTCCTCACTTTCTTCTTGTGTTTCTTTTTGGGTTTAGCTTACGTTTTTGGTGGACCGTACCTCCTTGTTTTTATTTTTTATAAATCATCCAATCGCGATTGTGTTGGAGATTTTTTGAATTCAGCTTTTTCACGAGGTGCTGAAGTTCTTTTTTCATTTTTGAAATCGGATTCCAAAATCTTTATTCTTTCCGGCTTATGAACTCTTCCTGTTAAGTTCTTTGTTCGATTGGTATTCGACTTTATCCTTTTATCCTTCTTTGAATTTCAGATTATGAAAACTGCCATTCTTAAATGCTTTTTCGTTGTAGTCTTATGTTCCCATTGGACTGTACCTCCTTGTTTTTTATTTGTCTTCTGTTCTTTTGTTGATTTTATATTAACAGATAGAATGAGGTTTGTCAACAAGAAATTTTAAAATTTTTAAATAAATAATAAATTATCTGAAAGTTGAGAATAAAACAAACAATTAGTACAACAAAAACGAATTATTTGGATGCTTCGTATGCCTCGCGACAGGCTCTTGCTAACTGATCACCACAGGAAGTCGGACGGCCGTTACAGGAGATGCCGCTCAGCCTTTTCTCTACTTCGTCAATCGTCATGCCCTCTACCAGTTTTGGGATCGCCTGCAGGTTTCCGTCACAGCCACCGTAGAATTTTACATGTTTGATGATGTTGCCATCTAATTCAATATCGATCTGTTTTGAACAGGTTCCTTTCGTCTGATAAGTATACATAAATGTTCCTCCTTTGCGTTTTATAAAATTTGTAAAAAACGATTTTGATTGCCGGATTCGGGCTTCAACATGATATTTTAACGATACTTTTATTAATTGCACAAATGAGATATGGAAGGTTTCTTTTTGTGCAATGGAAATGAAACTCTAGAAATCATGGAGCTCCTTAGCGAACATGATTTCTGTTTTATGAGGTTCATTGGAATGGTCTGCACAAGGAAACATGAAATGTCTCATTTGTGTAATCTGGTATATAACATCAAAAATACCATGTTGAAACCCGAATCCTTTGATATTATAGCATGAAGTTTATAATAGGAAGTCATTTTTACAAAAATTTAATAATTCGTTCATAGCTTTATGGGGGATTATGTATTGTTTCACTGGGGAAATCGTGATAAAATATTCTCTATATGCAAGTATTTTTTATTTTAGGAAAGACTGCTATGGGAAAGATGGCAGAGACGATAGGAGATCGAATATGAAGATAGCAGAAAAATTGTTTGGCACGCATAGTGACAGGGAACTTAAAATTGTAAATCCAATCGTAGACAAGATTGAGGCAATGCGGGACTCCATGATGGCATTGTCTGATGAAGAACTGAGAGATAAAACAAAAGAGTATAAGAAACGTTTAGAAGAAGGCGAGACATTAGACGATCTGCTTCCGGAGGCATTTGCAACAGTAAGAGAGGCAGCAAGACGTGTTCTTGGCATGGAGCACTACCGTGTACAGCTTATGGGTGGTGTGGTACTGCACCAGGGACGTATTGCGGAGATGAAAACCGGTGAAGGTAAGACCTTGGTATCCACACTTCCGGCATATCTGAATGCATTGGAAGGAAAAGGTGTACACATCGTTACCGTCAATGATTATCTGGCAAAACGTGATGCTGAGTGGATGGGAAAAGTTCATGAATTTTTAGGACTGACCGTAGGTGTGGTTTTAAATAGTATGGACAACGATGAGCGCCGCGAGGCATATAACTGTGATATTACTTATATTACGAATAATGAACTTGGATTTGACTACCTGAGAGATAACATGGTCATTTACAAGGAGCAGCTGGTACAAAGAGGCCTTCATTATGCAATTATCGACGAGGTTGACTCCGTATTGATCGACGAAGCGAGAACACCGCTTATTATTTCCGGTCAGAGTGGAAAATCTACCAGTCTTTATGAAGCCTGCGATATTTTAGCAAGACAATTGGTACGAGGCGAAGAGAGCCAGGAGTTTTCCAAGATGGATGCCATCATGGGAATTGAAGTGGAAGAGAGCGGAGATTTTATCGTAAATGAAAAAGATAAAGTCGTAAACCTGACACAGGATGGTGTGAAGAAGGTAGAGCAGTTCTTTAAGATTGACAACCTTGCAGATCCGGACAACTTAGAAATCCAGCACAACATTATTTTAGCACTCCGTGCACACAATCTGATGTTCCGCGATCAGGACTATGTCGTTCAGGATGATCAGGTATTGATCGTAGATGAGTTTACCGGACGTATCATGCCGGGCCGCCGTTATTCTGACGGACTGCATCAGGCAATTGAGGCAAAAGAGCATGTAAAGGTTAAGAGAGAAAGTAAGACATTAGCAACCATTACTTTCCAGAACTTCTTTAATAAATATGATAAAAAAGCAGGTATGACAGGTACCGCTTTAACAGAGGAAAAAGAGTTTCGTGATATTTACGGAATGGACGTTATCGTCATTCCTACGAATAAACCGGTTATCCGTGAGGACTTACAGGATGCCGTTTATAAGACGAAAAAAGAAAAATATCATGCAGTAGTTGAGGAAGTGATTAAGGCACATGAAAAAGGTCAGCCGGTATTGGTCGGAACCATTACCATTGATATTTCCGAGGAAATCAGCCGGCTTTTGAAAAAAGCAGGAATTCAGCATAAGGTCTTAAATGCGAAGTTCCATGAAATGGAAGCAGAAATCGTAGCAGATGCCGGATTGCACGGAGCAGTTACGATCGCAACCAACATGGCAGGCCGTGGTACCGATATTAAGTTAGACGATGAAGCACGCGCTGCGGGCGGTCTGAAGATCATCGGTACAGAGCGTCACGAATCCAGACGTATTGATAACCAGTTGCGTGGACGTTCAGGCCGTCAGGGAGATCCGGGTGAATCCCAGTTCTTCATTTCCTTAGAGGACGATCTGATGCGTCTGTTCGGTTCTGAGAAGCTGATGGAAGTATTCAATACGCTTGGTGTTCCGGAAAATGAACAGATTCAGCATAAGATGCTGACCAATGCGATTGAAAAAGCACAGATGAAGATCGAGGGTAACAACTTTGGTATCCGTAAAAATCTGTTAGAATATGATCAGGTTATGAACGATCAGAGAGAGATCATCTACGAAGAGCGCCGCCGCGTATTAAACGGCGAAAGTATGCGGGATGTGATCTATAAGATGATCACGGATCGTGTGGAAAATACGATCGATATCTGTATTTCCTCCGATATTCCAAAAGAGGACTGGAATTTAACAGAACTGAATGAGCTGTTACTTCCGATCATTCCGTTAAAACCGATCACGGCAGCACTGACAGATGAAGTAAAAGATGTCAAAGAGTTAAAGCATAAGCTGAAAGAACAGGCAGTGAAGCTGTACGAAGCAAAAGAAGCAGAGTTCCCGGAACCGGAAGCACTGCGTGAATTAGAGCGTGTGATCTTATTAAAGGTTATCGACAGAAAATGGATGGATCATATTGATGATATGGACCAGCTCCGTCAGGGTATCGGGTTGCAGGCATATGGACAGAAAGATCCGTTAGTAGAATACAAGATGAGCGGATTTGATATGTTCGATGATATGATCGCGAACATTCAGGAAGATACCGTAAGACTTCTCTTCCATGTCCGCATTGAGCAGAAGGTAGAGAGAGAACAGGTTGCAAAAGTAACCGGAACGAATAAAGATGATTCTGTGGCAGCGACTCCAAAGCGCCGTGAGACAGCAAAGGTATATCCGAATGATCCATGTCCATGTGGCAGTGGAAAGAAATACAAACAGTGTTGCGGAAGACGCTAAAGAAAATCAGGTAAAAATAACAGGGAGTGCATCGGAAGACGAGGCATTCCCTGTTTCGATTCTATGGACAGGCTCTTAAAGTCCGACATTGTCGGAGAGCGCTGTATACCATATAAGAGGAAAGGATTCATTGGAAATTTATTAATAAGAAATTTATCAATAAAATGATGAAAGAAATTCAGGGAGAGATTGGAATGAAGACAGGACTATTTCACACATGCAAAAATTATAAAGTACAGTATCTGCCAAAAGATATCCTTTCGGGCATCATCATGGCGGCAGTGTCCATACCGATTGCGATGGGATACGCGGAAGTGGCAGGACTTCCGGCAGTTTACGGACTTTACGGTTCGGTATTTCCGATTTTGTTATTTGCGATCTTTTCTACGTCGCCACAGTTTATCATGGGAGTCGATGCAGCACCGGCGGCGATCGTAGGTGCGGCATTAGCGACGCTTGGCATTGCACCGGCATCGGAAGAGGCAATGCAGTTTGTGCCGATGGTGGCGCTGTTTGCGGGTGTGTGGCTGCTGGTCTTTTATTTATTCCATGCGGGGAAAATAGTGGATTTTATTTCTACGCCTGTCATGGGAGGCTTCATCAGCGGAATCGCCGTGACGATCATCCTCATGCAGATCCCGAAAATCTTAGGAAACAGTTCCGGTTCGGGAGAGTTGGTAGAACTGATACGCCATATCATCAAAGCATGTGAAAATATTAACATAGTTTCGGTTATTCTTGGGGTATCTTCCTTAGTGGCAATCGTGGTAGTGAGAAAATTTGCTCCGAAGTTTCCGATGGCGGTGGTCGTCATGGCTGCCGGAGTCTTTTTGACCTGTGTCTGTCATATTGATGAGTATGGGGTACGGCTGTTAGCGGAAGTAGAGCCGGGAATGCCTTCCTTTTTCTTCCCGGAACTGGGAAAGGTCAATCTGACACAGGCAGCGGGACGCGGATTGATGGTGGCGGTAGTCATCATGGCGGAAACACTTTTGTCGGAAAATAATTTTGCATTTAAGAATGGCTATAAAATTGATGACAACCGGGAAATCCTTGCCTGTGGTGTCAGCAACTTAGCAGCGGCATTTGTGGGCTGCTGTCCGGTCAACGGAAGCATATCAAGAACTTCTATGAATGAGCAGTATGGTGGAAAAACACAGGTGGTATCCATTACGGCAGGATTGTCCATGATACTGTTACTGCTGTTTGGAACCGGTTTTATCGGCTATCTTCCGGTTCCGGTGCTGACGGCGATCGTCATTTCTGCACTGATGAAGGTGGTGGAGTTTGATTTAGCAAAGCGCCTCTATGAGGTCAGCAAAAATGAATTTTATATTTTTGTGGCGGCTTTTTTAGGCGTGCTGTTACTTGGAACCATTTACGGAGTCATTATCGGAATGTTACTCTCTTTTGTGGCTGTGATCCTTCGGGCAACGAATCCTCCAAGAGCGTTTTTGGGAGTCATTCCGGGCAGGGAGGGTTTTTATGACAGAAAGAAAAACCGCTATGCCTATGAGATCGAACATGTGCTGATCTATCAGTTCAGCGAAAGTCTCTTTTTTGCAAACATAAAGATTTTTCAGGAGGATATTGAAAGTCATATCAAGGACGATACCAAAGTAGTGATCGTGGATGCGGGAGCGGTCACGGGAATCGACATTACAGCAGCAGACCGCTTAGAGCTGTTAGCGGAAAATCTGCAAAAACGCGGCATCCGTTTTTATCTGACAGAGCACATGGATACCGTCAATGTACAGATGCGAAAGTTAGGCATTGGTCATCTGATCGAGGAAGGACACGTGCGGCGTACCATTACGGCGGCACTTTACGATGCAGGACTGCAGGAGCCGTATGTACTGAGCGGGCTGGATGAGAGAAAACAGAAATTCTTAATGAGTATTCCGGCAGAAGCGGAAAATACGTTGGAAGAGTTCACCTGGGCGTTTGGCGAAGATACGGTAGAAGAGATTGAAAAGCGGGTACACCTTGTCTTAGAAAATATTCAAAAGATGCCGGATTTAGAGAATTTAGTAGAGCAGGGCTTAGAAAAATATATGGAAACCTGGCACAGCCTTGGTGTGATTGACGAGGACGAGTTCCTAAGACGTATGGAGTTGCACATGGATGAGCTTTCTAAGAATCTGAGTGCACAGGATAACCGTGCCGTGATCCTCGAACTGATCGAAAAGAGACGACGCAGGATCATGGAACAGGTACAAAAGGAACATCCGGAGGTCTTAGAACGTTTAGAGGCAAGCCGTGTCCGCTTAGAGCACAGATTGGAAAAACAGAATCCGGAGGCAGCAAAACGTCTGCATGAGTGGGAGGAAAAGATAAAGAAAAATCATGAAAAAAATACTGATCGTTGAGGATGATAGAGAATTAAAAGAAGGAATCTGTTATACACTGCAAAAAGCAGGCTATCTGACAGAAAGTGCGGATTCTGTCCAGAATGCAAAAACACTGTTTTTAAAAGAAGGTGCGGATGTGATCCTTTTAGATGTCAATCTGCCGGATGGCGAAGGGTTTGATTTTTGCAAATGGGTGAAGGAACGCACACCGGTTCCGGTGCTTTTTCTGACGGCAAGAGATTTAGAAGAGGATGCGCTGTGCGGCTATGAAGCGGGGGCAGAGGACTATGTGACCAAGCCTTTTTCCATGAAAATCCTTTTGAAAAAGATCGATGTTTTGTGCAGAAACGGTTCGAGACAGGAACACAGATGTTTTGAGGATGGATTTTTGCGCGTGGATTTTGATGCGGCAAGAGCGTGGGTCGGTGGAAAAGAATGTGTTCTGACACCGACAGAATTTCGGATGCTTCGTTATTTTACGGAAAATGCAGGAGTTCTTTTGACGTATTCCGTATTGTTAGAAAAACTGTGGGATTCCACGGGCGCTTATGTGGACAAGCATACTTTAGCGGTCAATGTCAACCGGCTGCGTAAAAAGATTGAAGATGAAGAGCATCGCTATATTTTGAACGTTTATGGAATGGGTTATCAGTGGGCAGAAGCATGAGATTAGGACGGAAAAAGAAAGAAATAGATCAATTTTCGGAAAAATTGGAGCAGGCATTGGATGCACTGGCGACAGGAGCAGAGATTTCCGTGGAAGAAGAAATGGATGACAGCCTGTGGGGAAAAATATCGGTCCGCTTCAAGAGATTGCAGGAAATCTGGAGTGAAAAAGAGGAAGAAAGCAAAAAGGATAAACAGCAGATGAAGGAGCTGATCTCCGATATTTCACATCAGACAAAAACACCGATCGCAAATCTGAAAGTTTATTTAGAACTGTTGCAGGCAGGGGATTTGGACGAAAAAGAGACGGCAGAATTTTTAAACCGGATGGAGCAGCAGACTAAAAAACTGGATTTTCTGATACAGAGCATGGTTAAAATGTCGCGTTTAGAAACCGGTATTATTGAAATACGGAAAAAGGATGTATCGGTATACGATACTTTGTATCGTGCGGTTTCGGCGATCGTTCCAAGGGCAGGAAAGAAACAGATGGAAATCTATGTGGACTGTGAAGAGGATTTAACGGTTTCTCACGACAGCAAATGGACGGAGGAGGCAGTTTTTAATCTGTTAGAAAATGCGGTTAAGTATACGGATGCCGGTGGAAAGATATGGATATCGACAAAGAAAGAGGAATTTTTTACAAGGATCAGTGTCAAAGATACGGGAAAGGGGATTGCAAAAGAACGGCAGGCAGAGATTTTTCAAAGGTTTTATCGGGAACCGGAGGTGCATGACGAAGAAGGGATCGGCGTGGGTCTCTATTTAGCAAGAGAGATCATTTCGATGCAGGAAGGTTATATCGAAGTGGTATCAGAAGCAGGAGCGGGAGCAGAAATTCGGATTTTCCTGCCAAATGGATAAAAACTGGTTGAAAAATAACAGATACATGCGAATGAGTTCCTTGTGAAAGAGCGTCGCTTTACAGGAACAGATTATCACAATTTTGTGATAGTTAAAGATTGTGACAGGTTTGAGATTTTTTACCATTATGCTTGTGTTATAAGGAGGAAAGAAAGATGAAGACATGGATGGTAGAAACACAGGCATTGAAAAAATATTACCGGCTTGGAGAAAATACGGTAAAAGCATTGGACGGCGTGGATCTTACGGTAGAGCGTGGAGAATTTGTCGCAATGATCGGAAAATCGGGAAGCGGAAAGAGCACCCTGCTCCATATGCTGGGCGGACTCGACACCCCGACTTCGGGAGAGGTCTTTGTAGACGGAAAGAAGCTGTCGGAATTGAAAAAAGAACAGCTTGCCATTTTTCGCAGAAGAAAAGTGGGATTTGTATTCCAGAATTATAATCTGGTACCGGATCTGAATGTCTATGAAAATATTGTACTGCCGATCGAGTTAGACGGCGGTTATGTGGATGAAAAATTTATCGGGGAACTTTTGGATATGCTGCATTTACAGGAAAAGGCAGAGGCACTTCCGGGGACGTTGTCCGGCGGCCAGCAGCAACGCGTGGCGATCGCGAGGGCACTTGCATCGAAACCGGCGATCATTCTTGCAGATGAGCCGACAGGAAACCTGGACTCCGGAACAGGTCATGAGGTGTTGGGACTTTTGCGCGTTGCGGCAAAACGTTTTTCGCAGACACTGATACTGATTACTCACGATATGGATATTGCGCAGCTCGCAGACCGGATCGTCTGTATTGAGGACGGAAAAATACGGAAGGGAAGTGATGAAGATGCTGAAAAATAATAATCAGCAGGTCATCAAAAGGATGGCAAAGACTTCCTTTTTTCGGAATAAGGGCAAAAATCTGGTACTGGTGTGTGCTGTCTTTCTGGCAGTTTTTATGCTCTTTTCGATTTTTACGGTAGGACTTACCTATGTAAAAATGGAAAAACGTCAGAACATCCGCTTGAGTGGTGGGGACATGGATGCTATCATGTATGGAATGACGAAAGAACAGGTAAAAAAGTGTGAAAACAGCAGTGAGGTATCGAAGATAGGAAAAGTCGGCGTGGCGGGTTATGCGATCAGCACCCAATGGGATGATACCCTGCATACGGGGCTGATCTACAGCGATAAAACTTACTGGGACGAGATCATGGCTCCGGCAAGAAAAGAAACAAAGGGGCATTATCCGAAACAGGAAAATGAAGTGATGGTCACGCAGACCGCATTGGAGGACTGCGGGCTTTCGGGACTGGGGATCGGTGACACGTTTACACTGACCTACGGTGATGATAACGGAACAGAACCGAAGGAGAAAACCTTTAAAATCTGTGGGATCTGGGACGGATACGGTACGAAAAAAGTATTTTTTGTTTCTAAAAAATTTTATCAGCAGTCCGGTTATCAGTTGTCGGATGTTCGTTCCGGAAGAATGTATCTGCAGTTCAAAAGTAAAATCCTGACGACAAAAAAACAGGAAGAGTTTCGGGAGCAGATGGATCTAGGAGTGCAGCAGGCACTGTTTTTTACAGCCGAAACCTCCAATTCCGTACGGATCTTAAGGGGAATGGTGGGACTGGCATTCATCACTTGCTTGAGTGCATACCTTTTGATCTACAATATTCTCTATTTATCGGTTTCCGGAAATATCCGCTATTACGGCTTACTCCAGACAGTCGGAATGACCGGAACGCAGGTAAAAAATCTGATGAAACGTCAGATGTGCTGGATCGGGATATTTGGAATTGGCGGTGGACTTTTTGCGGGAGTGCTGACTTCGTTTTTCATTATCCCGGAGGTGGTGCGTTCCCTTGGCATCCGTGAAAAAGTCGTAGTGGCATTTCATCCGGGAATTATCCTTTTGACGATCCTGATTGCGGTCATTACCCTGCTGCTTGGAAGCAGAAAGCCGGTCACAATTGCCTGTGCCGTCACACCGATGGAGGCACTTGGATACCGTACCGTCACATCAAACCGGAAATCGCACCGGACGAAAAGAGGTCATGTGTTAAAAAATATGGCTTGCAGACAGTTGAAAAAGGATAAGAAGAAAACAGCCGTTGTATTTTTATCGTTAGCAACCGGTCTTTCGGTATTTTTAGTGCTGATCACATTGATCGAAAGTCAGGGAGCAAGGACCATTGTATCGAATTACATGGATGCAGATATGGAGATTGTCAATGATACACTGATGAAAGAGGATACAAAGGACTGGAAGCCGATTTTAGATAGCAATTTTACGAAAAAGATCGAAAATATTTCCGGCGTGAAAGAAGTGCACCAGATGACCAGTACCAAAATCTTGGTTCCATGGGAGGCTGATTTTGCCAACACATGGATGCGGGCGGTATATGAAATGTGGATGTCTGAACCGTATGAGCAGTCGGTAGAGGACTACAAGGCACATCCGGAAAAATATTATTCTTATTTGAAAGGAATCGATGAAGCGGAATTTGAAAATCTGAACAGTATGTTTCAGAAAAAGGTGAACAAAAAGGATTTTATGGAAGGCAGGGTGTGTATTCTCTATCGAAACGGTGTGCAGTTAAAGGAAAAGGAGATTTTAGGAAAAGAGCTTACCTGCCTCCTGCCGGAAAATTCGGTTTCGCAGGGAAAATGTACATTTCAGATAGCAGGCGTTACAGATGATAACCGTTATGCAGGGATCGGACTGGGACCGAATCTGATCGTCAGTGAAAAGTGGCTAGAGCAAGTGGTAAAAAATCCGTTTGTTCAGGATATGACGGTTCTCTATGATGAAGAGTATGACACTCAGACGGAACAGGCAGTAATAAAAGCTATTCAGTCACTTTCCGACAGCAGAGATGTTTCTTATGAATCTAAAATAGAAGAAATGGAAAATGTGAAAAAGGCACAGGGAAATATGAAGGGTGTCGGAATCGGAATTACTTTGATCTTGGCATTTATCGGTCTGATGAATTATATCAATACGGTTTCCGGCAGTATTCAGAACCGACAGGTCGAACTGTCGGTCATGGAGAGTGTGGGCATGACCGACCGGCAGGTTTATCGGATGTTAGTCTATGAGGGACTTTTTTATGCGGGCGGCTCCATACTCCTGACAGGGACCGTAGGACTTCTGATCACCTATCTGTGTTACCAGTCGATGAATTACCGTGGCATTGCATTTTCAGTTCCGATACTTCCAGTGTCGGCAGCAGTCCTTCTGGTTCTGGCGGTCTGTGTGGCGGTTCCGGTACTGGCTTACCGATTGCTGGCAGGGCGGCATTCGGTTGTGGAACGAATCCGGGGATTTGAGTAGAGGGGAAGAGAAGAGGTAGAGTGAGAGTATAAGGAATATGGTACAGAACAAATGTTTGAGTTTGTTCTGTACTTTTTTTATATTGAATGATATACTAAACAGGTAACAATAATAAGTACAGATCAAAAACATTCATATTGCAAAAAAAATTGCAAGCATCACAGATAGATAACAGGATATGAACAGGAGAAATTTATGGAGCATTTCAAATCGCTATCAAAGTATCAATGGATGGTTTATGACTGATATTGGTGCAATGAAAGAACTATAATGAATGTAAAAATAAAAAGTATTGGTTATATCTAAAATTTTTGTGATAAAGTAACGTATTTTATAAATATTAAAAATGAGGAAACAAATAGAAATGAATCAGGAACATGAGGTTGTTTTATATCAGATTGAAGGTACAAATATTTGCGTGAATGTAATGTTTAAGGAAGAGACTTTTTGGATGACACAAAAGGCAATGGCAAATTTATTTGATTGCACAACTGATAATATCTCTTTACATTTAAAAAATATTTATAAGGAGGAGGAATTAGAAGAAGAAGCAACTACCGAGTTATTCTCGATAGTTCAAAATGAAGGACAACGTAATGTTACAAGAAAAGTAAAATGTTATAATTTGGATGCAATTATAGCTGTTGGATATCGAGTTAATTCTAAGAAGGCTACGCGTTTCCGACAGTGGGCTACAATAACATTAAAAGAATATATTACTAAAGGGTTTGTATTGAATGATGATATGCTAAAAAATGGAAAGCCTTTTGGGAAAGATTATTTTGAGGAATTATTAGAGCGTATCCGTGAAATTAGAGCAAGTGAACGGAGAGCCTATCAGAAAATTACAGATGTTTTTGAACAGTGTAGTTATGATTACGATAAAAACAGTGAAATCACAAAGAATTTTTATGCCTTTGTTCAGAATAAATTGCATTTTGCGGTTACAGGAAAGACAGCGGCAGAACTTATATATGAACGTGCTGATTCTGAGAAACCGGCGATGGGGTTAACCACATGGAAAGAAGCCCCTAATGGTAAGGTTTTAAAACGTGATATTGGAATTGCGAAAAATTATTTAAACGAGAAAGAATTATCTCGTCTGAACAGACTAGTAACAATGTTTATTGATTACGCAGAATTAATGGCTGAAGATGAAATTTTAATGAGTATGCAGGATTGGGTTGAGCAGACAAATCAGTTTTTGATGAATAACAGGCGTAAGGTATTAGACGGAAAAGGAAAAATATCACATGATATAGCAATGCAAAAAGCAGAAAAAGAGTATGAAGTGTTTAGAGTAAGGCAGGATAGAGAGTATGTTTCTGAGTTTGATCGGGAAATAGAAAAATATCTTAAAGGTTAAAGCTGTGGAAAAGAGGGTTCAATTTACTGGGTATAAAGTAGAAGTGTAGTTAACAAGGAAAATGATTGAAGCATAAGAAAAATTTGTTTATTCAATAGAGGTACAAAAGCTGCTCAATGCAGGAAAAGAGAAACTGGCAGAACTTGTTGATCCTTCGGTTGCATTAGATCATAGAAATGGTTTTGATATGTTGTCGTTTACAGAAAGTGGGAAAAATCTTTATATAGAATATATCGTGTTTATAATGTTGGGAAAGAAAACATTGCATACGAAATAATTGAAGATATTAGTCAGTATAAAAGAGAGGATGTACTATATAAATATCATTTATAGATAATTAAATTATGGTCCATCAATTGATATACGTCTGCTTGAAAAAACGGAGAGTGACAGAGATATTTCATTTCCAAGACGTTTGATCGAGTTTGCAGAGGATCAGAAAGAAAATCCGGAAATATCGTTTGATAAGGAACAGGATAAGATGATATTGAACCAAATGCAGAACAGATTATCAAGAACCAAAAAGATGGACATCAGACATTCATCAGTGCAAAGGGCAGCTTACCTGTAATATCGGTCGGAACATTGATGAAATTCGGAAAGATAATGGAAAATAAAAAGTACAGAACAAACATTCGATTTTGTTCTGTACTTTTTTTATATTGAATGATATACTAAACAGGTAACAATAATAAGAACAGATCCAAAACATTCATATTGCAAAAAATTGCAAGCATTACAGATAGATAACAGGATATGATCAGGAGAAATTTTTTATGGAGCATTTCAAATTAGTATCAAAATATCAGCCAACCGGTGACCAGCCACAGGCGATTGAGGCACTGGTGAAGGGCTTTCAGGAGGGCAACCAGTTCCAGACCCTGCTGGGAGTTACGGGTTCGGGAAAAACATTTACGATGGCAAATGTCATAGCTGCACTGAATAAGCCGACACTGATTATCTCGCATAATAAGACATTGGCGGCACAGTTGTATGGGGAGTTCAAAGAATTCTTTCCGGAAAACGCTGTGGAATATTTTGTTTCCTATTATGATTATTATCAACCGGAGGCATATGTGCCGTCCACGGATACTTATATCGCAAAAGATTCCTCAATCAACGAGGAAATCGATAAACTGCGTCTGTCGGCGACCGCCGCGTTGGTGGAGCGGAAAGATGTCATCGTGATAGCTAGCGTTTCCTGTATTTACGGTTTGGGAAGTCCGGAAGACTATATGGGAATGATGGTATCTCTGCGTCCGGGAATGGAAAAAGACAGGGATGATGTCATCCGGGCGTTGATAGATATACAGTATACAAGAAATGAGATGGACTTTGGAAGAGGAACCTTCCGGGTGCATGGAGATACGTTGGAGATTTTTCCGGCAAATAACAGTGATACGGCAGTGCGTGTGGAATTTTTTGGAGATGAGATAGACAGAATTACCGAGATCGATGTGCTGACCGGAGAGATCAAGAGCCGGTTAGAGCATATCTCCATCTTCCCGGCATCCCACTACGTCGTGCCGCAGGAAAAGATCAATCGTGCCTGTGTGGATATAGAAAAAGAATTAGAAGAGCGCGTAAAATATTTTAAGGGCGAGGACAAGCTGTTAGAGGCACAGCGGATTGCAGAGAGAACAAATTTTGATATAGAAATGTTAAAAGAGACCGGATTTTGCAGTGGAATCGAGAACTATTCCAGACATTTAGCGGGAAGTCCGGCAGGAGCAACACCACATACTTTAATGGACTACTTTACAGATGATTATCTGATCATAGTGGATGAGTCGCATATCACAATACCGCAGGTGCGTGGTATGTATGCAGGAGACCAGGCAAGAAAATCCACACTGGTGGACTATGGATTCCGTCTGCCATCGGCAAAAGACAACCGTCCACTGAACTTTGAGGAATTTGAGAGTAAGATCGATCAGATGCTGTTTGTATCTGCAACGCCAAACGTATATGAAGATGAGCATGAGCTGCTGCGGACAGAGCAGATCATCCGTCCGACAGGACTGTTGGATCCGGAAGTGGATGTCCGTCCAGTGGAGGGACAGATAGACGATCTCTTAGCAGAAGTAAAAAAAGAAATTTCCGGGCATCATAAGGTACTGGTTACGACATTGACAAAACGGATGGCAGAAGATCTGACCGATTATATGCGGGAAGTAGGCATCCGGGTAAAATATCTGCATTCGGATATCGATACGTTAGAGCGGGCGGAGATCATCCGTGACCTGCGTCTGGATGTCTTTGATGTGCTGGTGGGGATCAACCTTTTGCGAGAGGGACTGGATATTCCGGAAATTACACTGGTAGCAATTTTGGATGCGGATAAAGAAGGTTTCCTGCGTTCCCATACATCGCTTATACAGACGATCGGAAGAGCGGCGAGAAATCAGGATGGTCATGTCATCATGTATGCAGATACCATTACCGATTCTATGCGCATGGCGATCGATGAGACAAAACGCCGCCGCCAGATACAGGAAGCATACAACAAAGAACATGGAATTACACCAAAGACGATAGAAAAATCCGTCCGCGACTTAATCAGTATTTCTAAGAAAGTCGCAAAAGAAGAGATAGAATTTAAGAAAGATCCGGAGTCCATGAGCCGCGAAGAGTTAGAAAAACTCATCAAAGATGTGAAAAAACAGATGGACCGCGCAGCCGCGGATCTGAATTTCGAGGCAGCGGCAGAACTGAGAGACAAAATGCTGGATTTACGACGTATGGTAGAAGAGATCAAGCAGGATTCCGGCAAGAAAGGGTAAGGAACATGAAAGAACGGAAATATATAAAGATCAGAGGAGCAAATGAGCATAATCTGAAACATTTGGATATCGACATACCGAGAAATGAATTTGTAGTGCTGACCGGACTCAGCGGTTCGGGAAAATCCTCACTGGCATTTGATACGATCTATGCAGAAGGACAACGGCGTTATATGGAATCCCTGTCCTCCTATGCCAGACAGTTTTTAGGACAGATGGAAAAACCAAATGTAGAAAAAATCGAGGGACTTTCTCCGGCAATTTCCATAGACCAGAAATCCACAAACCGGAATCCACGTTCTACGGTCGGAACGGTTACGGAAATCTACGATTATATGCGTCTGCTCTATGCAAGGATTGGAATCCCACATTGCCCGGTCTGCGGAAAAGAAATCAAAAAACAGACCGTAGACCAGATGGTGGATCAGATCATGTCATTGCCGGAACGGACCAAAATACAGCTATTAGCACCGGTAGTCCGCGGCCGTAAGGGAATGCATCAGAAATTATTTGAAAAAGCAAAGCGAAGCGGATATGTCCGTGTACAGGTGGATGGGAATGTCTATGAACTAAGTGAAGAGATTCCACTGGATAAAAACATCAAGCATAATATAGAGATCATCGTAGACCGTCTGGTCGTCAAAGAAGGCATAGAAAAACGTCTGACGGATTCCATAGAAAATGTCATGGACTTAGCAGAGGGACTGATGATCGTAGATATTATCGGAGGAGAACCGATGCGTTTTTCCCAGAGTTTTTCCTGTCCCGACTGCGGTGTGAGCATTGATGAGATCGAACCGAGAAGTTTTTCCTTCAACAATCCGTTTGGAGCCTGCCCGGAATGTTTCGGACTTGGATACAAAATGGAGTTTGATGAGGATTTGATGATACCGGATAAGAGTCTGGCGATTTCCGAAGGGGCGATACAGGTCATGGGCTGGCAGTCCTGCACAGATCCGTCCAGCTATACCTATGCAATTTTACAGGCATTGTCCAAAGAATATCAGTTTGACTTAGATACGCCATATCAGGATCTGCCGGAGGACATCCGTGATATGCTCTTAAATGGAACAAATGGAAGATCCGTCAAAGTGTATTACAAAGGTCAAAGAGGAGAAGGAGTCTACGACGTTGCCTTTGAAGGACTGATCAAAAATGTGGAGCGGCGTTACCGTGAGACCGGTTCGGAAACCAGCAAACAGGAATACGAGTCCTTTATGCGGATCACCCCATGTAAGGTATGTAAAGGTCAGAGACTGAAAAAAGAATCTTTGGCAGTGACAGTCTGTGATAAAAATATCTATGAAATTACAACAATGTCGATTAAGAACTTGTCGGAGTTCATGAAGCATATGGAATTGACAAAGCAGCAGATGTTGATTGGAGAACAGATCTTAAAAGAAATCCGTGCCAGAGTGGGATTCCTTATGGATGTTGGACTGGACTATCTGACACTTGCCCGTGCAACCGGAAGTTTGTCCGGTGGAGAAGCACAGCGTATCCGACTGGCAACACAGATCGGCTCCGGTCTGGTGGGCGTTGCCTATATCTTAGACGAGCCGAGTATCGGACTGCACCAGAGAGATAATGACAAACTTTTAAATACTTTAAAAAATTTAAAAGATTTAGGCAATACCCTTATCGTGGTAGAACACGATGAGGACACTATGCTTGCGGCAGATTATGTCGTGGATATCGGACCGGGAGCAGGCGAGCACGGTGGAGAAGTGGTTGCCGCCGGTACGGCAGAAGAGATCATGCAGAATGAAAAATCCATTACAGGAGCCTATCTGAGTGGCAGAATACAGATACCGGTGCCAGAGGAACGTAGAAAACCAACCGGATATCTGACAATCAAAGGGGCAAAAGAAAATAACCTGAAAAACATAGATGTCGATGTGCCGCTCGGTGTGATGACCTGTGTGACCGGAGTATCGGGTTCCGGAAAAAGTTCACTGACCAATGAGATTTTGTATAAGACATTAGCCAAAAAACTGAACCGTGCCAGAACGATACCGGGAGCACATAACAAAATCGAAGGGATTGAGCAGTTAGATAAGGTGATCGACATTGACCAGTCTCCGATCGGAAGGACACCACGCTCTAATCCGGCGACTTATACGGGAGTTTTTGACATGATCCGCGACCTCTTTGCGGCAACACCGGATGCAAAAGCAAGAGGTTATAAAAAAGGACGTTTCAGCTTCAATGTAAAGGGTGGAAGATGCGAGGCGTGTTCCGGAGATGGAATCTTAAAGATCGAAATGCACTTTTTGCCGGATGTTTATGTTCCATGTGAGGTTTGTGGTGGCAAACGTTACAACCGTGAGACCTTAGAAGTAAGATATAAAGGAAAGAGCATCTATGATGTACTGGATATGACAGTGGAGGAGGCACTGACCTTCTTTGAAAACGTACCGTCCATCCACAGAAAAATCCAGACCCTTTATGATGTAGGACTTTCCTATATCCGATTAGGACAGCCATCCACCACATTATCCGGCGGTGAAGCACAGCGTATCAAACTGGCTACAGAGTTGAGTAAACGGAGCACGGGAAAGACAATTTATATCTTAGATGAGCCGACTACCGGACTGCATTTTGCGGATGTGCATAAATTAATAGAAATCCTGCGGCGGCTTTCGGACGGAGGCAATACGGTAGTTGTCATCGAACATAATCTGGATGTGATCAAGACAGCGGATTATATCATCGATATGGGACCGGAAGGCGGCGATGGCGGTGGAACGGTCATTGCAAAAGGAACGCCGGAAGAAGTGGCAAAAGTCAAAGGTTCCTATACCGGACAATATTTAAAGAAATACCTGAAGAAAAAATAAGAAATCTAAAATAAGAAAGCCTAGAAAGAAATCGTGCGACCCGGACTAGCTCACAATCAGGGTGATCTATCTCAAGCCGCACGATTCTTTTATTAAGGTATCAGCCAAACAAGCCGTTAAACCAACAAGTCATTAGACAAATAAAAAAGCTTCCAATCACTTGGAAGCTCAAACTTTCGGGGAGTACTGCCCGAGTTCTAGGAACCCGAGCAGTATGAGTTATGAAAAATTATATTAGCCTTAGCTAGTACGTTATTATAGTACTTTGAATATGTGAATAAAGTATGAATATGAAGTTAATAAAATATGAATCTTTTAAAATATTTTAAAAAAGTCTTAAATCAGAGAAAAAACAAAAAAAAACCTTTAAAAACATCACGTCATTGTATATAATAAGTATGAATATGGAAAAATGTGTATCATAGGCGTTTCTATAGATGAACAGAATCGATAAATCCAATTTATAAATGATAATATATAGGTAGGACAGGAAGAAAGGAGAAACATCAGAATGGTTTCAACAGATATCGGAATTGATTTAGGTACAGCAAGTATTTTAGTATATATTAAAGGAAAGGGTGTCGTGCTAAAAGAGCCTTCCGTTGTGGCATTTGACCGCGATACCAACAAGATCAAAGCAATTGGTGAAGAAGCAAGATTGATGCTTGGTAGAACACCGGGCAACATCGTGGCAGTACGTCCGTTACGTCAGGGAGTTATTTCCGATTATACCGTTACGGAGAAAATGATCAAATATTTTATCCAGAAGGCAATGGGTAAGAAGAGTTTTCGTAAACCACGCATCTCCGTTTGTGTACCAAGTGGTGTAACAGAGGTAGAGAAGAAAGCAGTAGAAGATGCAACTTATCAGGCAGGAGCAAGAGAAGTTTCTATTATAGAAGAACCAATTGCAGCAGCCATCGGAGCAGGAATTGACATTGCAAGACCTTGCGGAAATATGATCGTAGATATCGGAGGAGGAACTTCTGATATTGCAGTCATCTCTTTAGGCGGATCTGTAGTAAGCACATCCATTAAGATCGCCGGAGATGATTTTGACGAAGCGATCGTCCGTTATATGAGAAAAAAACACAATCTTCTGATCGGTGAAAGAACCGCAGAGGACATTAAGATCAAGATTGGAACCTGTTTCCCGTTAGCACAGCCGGAGACAATGGATGTACGCGGAAGAAACCTTGTAACAGGTCTTCCAAAGACAGTACAGGTAAGCTCAGAGGAGACCGAAGAAGCACTCCGCGAAGCAACACTTCAGATTGTAGAAGCAGTTCACAGTGTATTGGAAAAGACTCCACCGGAGTTAGCAGCAGACGTAGCAGACAGAGGAATCGTCCTTACAGGCGGTGGTGCTCTGTTAAGAGGTTTAGAGGAACTGATCGAAGACCGTACAGGCATTAACACAATGACCGCAGAAGAGCCGATGACCTGTGTGGCGATCGGAACAGGAAAATATGTAGAATTTTTAGCAGGAAATCACGACGACAAACAGATGTAAGCGTGAGACCTGTCACGGATGGCTGGATAACACAGGAAGTGTATAAGTAATGGCATCGTAGAAAACGGTGTCATTGCCCCTTATTCAGAAAGGAGAATTTATACATGGTAAAAGGACTCTACACAGCCTATACGGGAATGTTGAACGAGCAGAACCGTATGGACATCATGACAAACAATCTGGCAAATGCAGATACGAACGGCTATAAAAAAGAAGGCAGTACGGCACAGACATTTGCAGATACTTATGCAATAAAAATCAAAGACACCTCAGCATACAACATCCCACGGAGGATCGGTGACATCAGTCTGGGGGTACATATCGGAGAAACCTATACAAATTATGATCAGGGTTCTTTTGAAGTGACGGACAATCCGGCAGATTTAGCACTGGCAGGCGATGGATTTTTTGCAATATCTTATACGAACAAACAGGGTGAGACTTCTGTAAAATATACAAGAGACGGAGCCTTTACCGTAAATAAGGACGGTTATCTGGTAACCAAGGACGGAGACTATGTGCTGAACCAGAATGCGGCGATGAATTCCGATCCGGGAGCAGCAGGCTATATCCGTATCGATCCGAACCAGAAGTTTACGATCGACGAGCAGGGAAATATCTGGCAGAACCGTGCGGTGGTCGGAAGAGTCGGAGTAGTAGATTTTGCAAACTATAATTATTTAGAGAAGTTTGGAGAAAATCTCTATCAGACGGTAGACGGAGCACAGATCGTTGCAGCAGGCGCACAGGTAGAACAGGGAGTGATTGAGGCTTCCAATGTGCAGGTTGTTTCGGAAATGGTCGATATGATCACGATCACAAGAGCGTATGAAGCAAATCAGAAGATCATTCAGACGATTGATACGATGTTAGACAAAGCAGTAAATCAGGTAGGCAAGCTATAAGAGAGGTGTTTGAATTATGATGAGAGCTTTATGGAGTGCGGCATCTGGAATGATCGCACAGCAGACGAATGTAGATACAATATCCAATAATATTGCAAATGTAAATACAACAGGCTATAAGACAGAGAAGACAGAATTCAAATCCCTGCTGTACCAAAATTTACAGGCAAGAACAACGACAGCAAACGGTGCGAACAAACCGATACCGGCACAGGTAGGCTTAGGTACACGTGTTGCATCCAATACTTCCATGTTTACACAGGGAGCAATGTTAGCAAGTGAAAGTGATACGGCATTTGCGATCGACGGCGAAGGATTCTTTGCTGTTCGTGGAGCAGATGGTAATACATACTATACCAGAAACGGTAATTTTACCTGGAGCATAGGAAATGATGGAGTTATCCTGACGAACTCTGACGGATATCCGGTTTTAGATTCCAGAGGAAATATGATCCGTAAACCGGATGGCGTGGCAGCGGAAAAAGTTTCCGTAACCTCACAGGGACAGTTCTATTACAGAGATGCACAGGGAAATCCGGTGGATATGAACCAGAGTATCGGATTGTTCCAGTTCAACAATCCGGCAGGACTTGAAAAAATGCAGGATTCCTTATTGAGAGTCACAGACGCTTCCGGAAATCCAATGAATGAAGCCACGGCAGCCGGACTGGACAGATCAAATGTACGTCAGGGCTACTTAGAGGGTTCCAATGTTCAGGTTGCAGATGAAATGGTAAACCTGATCATTGCACAGAGAGCTTATGAGCTGAATTCTAAGGCAATACAGGCATCTGATGATATGCTGTCACAGGCAAATCAGTTGAGAAGATAATAAGGAGGAAACGGTATGAGTGGAATTAGCATCAATCCTTATAGCAATCTGTATGAACAGACAGCAACATCGGCTCAGAATGCTTCGGCAAGCAGTTTGAATGACACCCTTTCCGGAGATTTATCCGGTGCTTCCGATGAAGAACTGATGGATGTCTGCAAAGATTTTGAGGCATATTTTGTAGAACAGGTCATGAAGGAAATGAAAAAAATGATTCCTGAGGATGACAACAAAGATCAGTCAATGGGACAATTAAAAGACTACTTTGAAGACCAGATGATGCAGGAGTATGCAGATAAGATCGTAGATCAGGGAGACTTTGGAATTGCACAGACGCTGTATGAACAGATGAAGCGCAATTATAACTTATAAGAATAGCAAAGACAAGAGTAAGGCTGTCCTAGGACAGCCTTGTTTATTGTTTGAAAACGACATTCAATATATACGATAGTAACAACTGTACGGAGGAAAATGCAGACCATGGAAGAACTGACAGGTTATGTGGAACACATCGTGTTCAGAAATGCAGAAAATGGATATACGGTTATGAACTTTGCGGGTGAGAAAGACGAAATGACCTGCGTGGGTACATTTTCCGTAATCAGTGAGGGAATGTACCTGAAATTGCGGGGAGAGTATGTGGATCATCCGACCTATGGAGTGCAGATGAAGGTGGAATCCTTTGAGGAACAGGCACCCGAAGACATACAATCCATAGAGCGTTATCTTGGCTCCGGGGCAATTAAAGGGATAGGGGCAGCGTTAGCAGCCAGAATCGTACGAAGATTTAAAGAGGATACCTTTCGGATCATCGAGGAAGAACCGGAACGTTTAGCAGAGATCAAGGGGATCAGCGAGAGAAAAGCGATGGAGATCTCAAGTCAGGTGGAAGAAAAAAGAGAACTCCGTCAGGCAATGATCTTTTTGCAAAAATACGGAATATCCATTAATCTTGCAGTAAAGATTTATCACAAATATGGAACGGAAATATATTCTATATTACAGGAAAATCCATATCGGCTCGCAGATGACATTCAGGGAGTCGGATTTAAAATTGCAGATGAGATCGCATCAAGAGTAGGGATCCGGACGGATTCGGATTTCAGGATCCGAAGTGGGATACAGTATGCATTACAGCAGGCATCCGGAGAGGGACATACCTATCTGCCAAAGGAAGAACTGACAAAGCGGACGGCAAGACTGTTAGAGATCGAGCCGGAATATATAGAAAAACACTATATGGATCTGGCGATGGAGCGAAAGATCATCTTAAAAGAAACAAATGGAATTGTCAAAATATTTGCATCATCCTATTATCTGATGGAAGCAAATACATCAGCAATGTTAGCAGAACTGGACATTCGTTATGATGTTCCGGTGCGGGAGATGGAAGATCGGATCCGGCGGATCGAGGACAGCAGCGGTATGGAACTGGATGAGCTGCAAAAACAGGCGGTACAGGAGGCGGTACAAAATGGACTGTTTGTATTGACCGGTGGACCCGGAACCGGAAAGACCACTACGATCAATACGATCATCCGCTATTTTGAACTGGAAGGAATGGATATCTATTTAGCGGCACCGACGGGCAGGGCAGCAAAACGGATGAGTGAGACCAGCGGATATGAAGCAAAAACGATCCATCGGATGTTAGAATTAAACGGCGGAGTAGAAGAAACGGCAGGCTTTGAGCGAAATGAATCTAACCCGTTAGAGGCTGACGTAGTGATCGTGGATGAGATGTCCATGGTGGATATCAGTCTGATGCACTCTTTGTTAAAAGCGATCGTTCCGGGAACAAGACTGATCTTAGTCGGAGATGCCAATCAGCTTCCGAGTGTCGGACCTGGCAGCGTACTTCGTGACATCATAGAGAGCGGGAAATATCAGGTCGTGCGTCTGAATAAAATTTTCCGTCAGGCAAGCCAGAGTGACATTGTAGTAAACGCACATAAGATCAATGAAGGAAAAGAAGTCATACTGGATAATAAAAGCAGGGATTTCTTTTTCCTGAAACGCTATGATGCAGACGTTATCATCAGCGTAGTGATACAGCTGATCAAGCAAAAACTGCCCAAATATGTAGATGCAAAACCGTTCGATATCCAGGTACTGACACCGATGCGGAAAGGACTGCTGGGCGTGGAGCGTTTAAATCACATTTTGCAGCAGTACCTAAATCCGAAGGATACAAAAAAAGCAGAGCATGAAGTAGGAGACCGGATCTTTCGTGAAGGCGACAAAGTCATGCAGATAAAAAACAACTATCAGTTAGAGTGGGAAGTCAGAAGCAAATATGGACTTGCAATCGACAAAGGTTTAGGCGTTTTTAACGGAGATATGGGAATCGTGCGTCAGATCAATGATTTTGCCCAGACGGTGACGGTGGAATTTGAAGAAGGAAAAATGGTGGAATATGCATATAAGGGACTGGATGAACTGGAACTTGCCTATGCCATCACAATCCACAAATCGCAGGGAAGCGAATATCCGGCGGTTGTCATACCGCTTTTGAACGGCCCTAAAATGCTGATGAACCGGAATCTGCTCTATACTGCGGTGACCAGAGCGAGAAAGTGCGTGACCTTAGTGGGCGATGAGACGGTTTTTGAACAGATGGAGCACAATGTAACCGAGCAGGTGCGCTACAGCGGACTGATTGACAGAATCTGGGAGCAGGGGGCATAGCAAGAGAGTCTTGATAAATCCGTGAAAAAATGGTATAATACACTCGTTTAGTGCTTTGACGCGTTGACGTGAAAAAAATACATTGGAGGAAACGAACATGAAAAAGGTGATTGCATTGTTACTTGCAATGTCCATGACCGTCGCAGCATTCACAGGCTGTACAGCAGGACAGAAAGCAAGTGAAGAAAAGAAAACAGAAACAGCAGATAAGACATCGGATAAAAAAGAGGATGGGGACAAAGTATACCACATCGGTATTATCCAGTTAGTTGAGCATCAGGCTTTAGACGCTGCAACGGAAGGTTTCCAGAAAGCGTTAAAAGAAAAACTTGGTGATAAGGTAGAGTTTGACGTACAGAATGCACAGGGCGAAGAGACCAACTGTGCAACCATTGCCACAAAATTTGTAAACAGCAATGTGGATCTGATCATGGCAAACGCAACACAGGCAGTAATTTCATCTGCAACAGCAACTTCAGATATCCCGATCGTTGGAACTTCCGTAACAGATTATGTGACAACAGGAACCGTAAAGAGCAATGACGCTCCTGGTGGAAACGTAACAGGAACATCTGACCTTGCACCGATCGATCAGCAGGTAGAACTGCTTCAGAAACTGGTTCCGGACGCAAAGAACGTAGGAATCCTTTACTGCTCCGCAGAAGCAAACTCTGTATATCAGGCAGAGCAGGCACAGAAATATTTAGAAAAAGCAGGCATTACCGCAAAGACTTACACTGCAGCAGATTCTAACGACATTCAGCAGGTTGTTACAAAAGCGGCAGATGAGAACGATGCAATTTACATCCCGACAGATAACACGATCGCATCGAACATGGAGATTGTAAAGAACGTTACCGTTCCGGCAAAAGTCCCGGTAATCGCAGGGGAAGAAAATATGTGCTCCGTTGGCGGACTTGCAACCTTAAGTATCTCCTATGAGAGCATCGGATACAATGCAGGCTTAATGGCATATGACATTTTAGTAAACGGTAAAAATCCTGCAGATATGCCGATCCAGTATGCAGATGACGTAACATTAAAATACAATGCTGATATCGCTTCCGAGCTTGGTATCGAGATTCCGGATGACATGGTAGCAATCGAAAAAGAGGATAAATAATTTATGGTAGCATCATTGATGAGCGCCCTGCCGGGATCTGTAGCCCAGGGATTGATCTGGGGAATTCTGGCAATTGGTGTATATATCACTTATAAAGTTTTAGATTTTGCAGATTTAACCGTAGACGGCAGCCTGGCAACAGGCGGTGCCGTTGCGGTTATGTGTATGTTAAATGGAGCAAATACCTATGTGGCATTGATTCTTGCGTTTCTTGCAGGTATGTTAGCCGGACTTGTGACGGGACTGTTTCATACGGCACTGGGAATCCCACCGATCTTAGCGGGAATCCTGACACAGCTTGGACTCTACTCCATCAATATGAGGATTATGGGAAAGGCAAATCAGGCGATCAGCGTTATGCAGTATGATGTGCTTGTCAGCCTGCGTTATATCCCACATGCCTGTCTGCTCACCACAGGATTCTGTATTGTGATCATTGCATTGCTTTACTGGTTCTTCGGAACAGAGATCGGAGCAAGTGTGCGTGCGACCGGATGTAATCCAAACATGGCAAGAGCACAGGGAATCAATACAAATGCAACAAAAGTGTTAGGACTGGTAATCTCAAACGGATTAGTAGGTCTTGCGGGAGCATTATATGCACAGTACCAGGGTTCCGCTGATATCAACATGGGACGCGGAGCGATCGTAATCGGTCTTGCAGCCGTTATCATCGGAGAAGTTGTTTTTGGAAAAATCTTCCACAACTTTGCGCTTCATATGGTAGCCGTAGTGATCGGTGCGATTATCTATTTCGTAGTAATTGCGATCGTGCTTCAGTTGGGACTTGAGACAACCGACTTAAAACTGTTCTCATCTCTGATTGTAGCATTGTTCCTTGCACTTCCTTATTTGAAGAGTAAATATTTTACTCCGGCAGACAAGAAGGGAGGAAATGGCAATGCTTAAGATACAGGATGTACATAAAACCTTTAATCCGGGAACGATCAATGAGAAAAAAGCGTTGAACGGAGTGAATCTGGTTTTAAATGAAGGCGATTTTGTGACGGTCATCGGAGGAAACGGTGCAGGAAAATCCACTGTTTTAAACATGATCGCAGGTGTTTATCCGGTAGACAGCGGAAGCATCATGATCGATGATATCGATGTAACAAAACTTCCGGAGCACAAACGTGCAAAATATTTAGGCCGCGTATTCCAGGACCCGATGAATGGAACGGCAGCCGATATGAATATTGAGGAAAATCTTGCACTTGCGGCACGCCGTGGAAAACAACGTTTTCTTGGCTGGGGAATTACCGCAAAAGAGAGAGAGGAATATAAAGAACGTCTTGGCTCTTTAGGACTTGGCTTAGAAGATCGTATGACATCGAAAGTAGGACTTTTGTCCGGCGGACAGCGTCAGGCAGTCACACTTTTAATGGCATCCCTCAGAAAACCGAAGCTGTTACTTTTAGATGAGCATACAGCAGCCCTTGACCCGAAGACGGCAAAAAAAGTATTAGAACTGACAGAGGAGATTGTAGCAAAAGACAATCTGACCACTTTAATGATCACGCATAACATGAAAGACGCGATCCGACTGGGCAACCGTCTGATCATGATGCATGAAGGAAAAGTCATTTATGACATCAGCGGAGAGGAAAAGAAAAACCTCAAAGTAGCCGACTTGCTTGCAAAATTTGAAGAAGTAAGCGGAGATGAACTTGCAAATGACAGAATGATATTATCTTAATTTTAAATAAAATTCTGGATATCCTATATCCCCGGCGCTGTATTCTGTGCGACGGGGTTCTGGATACACCGGATTCCGGTGTATGTACCCAATGCAGACCAAAACTGAATTATGTAAAGGAACCTTCCTGTAAGAAATGCGGAAAGCCGATCGGTGATGAACGTGGCGAGTACTGCTATGACTGCAGGGAAGGCAGACATTCCTATGCCCAGGGGAAAAGTGTATGGGTCTATCAGGGGGAAATGAAACAGTCGATCTATCGTTTTAAGGACGGAGGACGCAGAGAGTATGCTGAGTTTTATGCAAAAGAAAGTGCAAGACTCTATGGAGACTGGATCAAAAGAAAGGATATCCAGGCGATCATACCGATACCAATCCACAGACACAAACGCTATAAACGCGGTTACAATCAGGCGGAAATATATGCGAAAGAGTTAGGAAAACAGTGCGGGCTTCCGGTAGACAGTAAAACCTTAATCCGCGTTGTGGATACACTGCCGCAAAAGACTTTAAGTGACCGGGAAAGGAAAAACAACTTAAAAAAGGCTTTAAAAATAGGTGTAGATGGTGTACAATGGAAAAGAGTATTAGTGGTGGATGATATATACACAACCGGAAGTACGGTAGATGCGGCAGCAGCCGTTTTACGGGAAGCCGGTGTCGAAAAAATATATATTCTTTCAATTACCATTGGAAACGGATATCAGAAGGAGGAATTGGAATGGATGTAAGAAATTGCAGGGGCTGTGGAAGGTTGTTCAATTATCTGCAAGGGCCGCATCTTTGCCCGGCATGCATGCAAAAGTTAGAAGAGAAATTCTCACAGGTAAAAGATTATTTAGAGGATAATCCACATGCAACAATTCCGGAAATAGCCAAAGACAATGACGTGTCAACAAGACAGATTGAACAGTGGGTCCGTGAGGAACGTCTTTACTTTTCCGATGATTCACCATATGGGATCGGCTGTGAACGATGTGGTAAGATAATCAAGACAGGAAGATTTTGCGATTCATGTCGTAATGATATGGCAAACACATTCCAGAATGCATACCAGAAAAAGGAAGCTCCGAAACCAAAGAGCAGCAGAGTGATCAGCGAAAGAGATAAGATGCGTTACCTCGACAGATAACATAGAGCAAGAGAGAACAGAAGAACTGCCAGAAGTTTTTGGCAGTTCTTTGCTTGTGCTAAAAAACTTTTCATTCATAAAGAGGTATGATATAATGGGCGTAAGCAATGAGCAGTGCCATCCAACAAAAATATAACAGACTTGTGCTTGCACAAAGTCAGTTGTATTTTTGTTGGATGATAGGGCGAATGCCCGTACATCGAAAAAATCTCTGATTTTTGAGATGCATTGCGGCGTGTATGAGCACACAGGCAAACAAAGATATTCAACATATCGGCAGGAAGAGTATGATACATGAAGACAGAGTACGTCAGATGATCAAGCTGGCGGTTTATGATGAAAATAAAAGCATGGGCGAGAAGAAGCCGGCGCAGTATTTCAGAAAAGATTATCTGGCATTGGAGATGATCAAAAGCTTCTTTTGCGGAACGATGGCATATGCCATTATCGTGATATTAGGGGCGGTCTATCTGTTGGGTAATGGAGCCGGAGATATCAGCACGGTCAATTTCATTCGTATTCTTATTCTGACTGTAGTCTTATATGCCGTTTTTCTCGGCATATATCTTGTTTTAACCTATTCCATTTACAGTGCAAGGTATGAAAAAGGACGGAAAGCGTCCAGAGAGTATTACCATACGTTAAAAAGAGTAAATGAGATGTACCGGCAGGAGGATACTGCCAAGACACCGGAGGAATGGCTATGACAAAATGGATTGAGCTTAGAGAAAAGATCCGGAAAATTTATGGAAAGCATAATCGTCTGATCCTTGCAGTCGTAAAGTTTATTCTGGCACTTTTTCTGTTTTTACTGATAAATCACTATGTGGGCTATATGGAAAAACTGCATCATGTCTATATTGCAGTGGCACTGGCACTGATCTGTGCAATGCTTCCGGTCAATATGACCGTGTTGCTTGCAGCGGTGTTTACGGTTGTGCATCTCTATGCACTTTCGATGGAAGTTGCAGTGACAGCACTTTTGATATTCCTGTTGATGTTTTTTCTGTATTTTCGGTTTTCACCGAAAAACGGATATGAAGTGGTGCTGATGCCGATCACGTTTGTCTGTCGTATTCCATATGCGGTACCGGTAGCGAATGGACTCATTGGGGAACCGTCTTCGATGATCTCTGTCATATTCGGAACCATTCTCTATTATTTTTTAAATGGAATACACAATAATGCATCACTCTTAAAAGGCGTGCAGGGTGGTGAGAGTGCAGATAATAAATTTGTGGTATCTCTCAATCAGGTATTGGCAAATAAAGAGATGTATCTGGTCATTCTCGCATTCTGCCTTGCAGTCATCGTGGTTTACAATATCAGACGAAGAGCCGTGGAATATGCCTGGAGTATAGCGATTGGAGCAGGAATTTTAACGGAATTCATTGTGCTCTGTGTCGGCTATCTGGTGCTTGGGATTTCAGGAAGGATCCTGTGGCTGGTGTTTGGTTCGATCTTATCGACCGGGATTGGATTTTTAATTGAATTTTTATGTTTTAATCTGGATTACAGCCGGACGGAAAAAGTACAGTTTGAAGATGATGAATACTACTATTATGTCAAAGCGGTTCCGAAAGTAAATCTTTCTTCGAAAGAGAAGCAGATCAAAAAGATTTCGGGTAAGAAAAATGCAAAACGCAGCGGGGAACGGATTACGAAAAAGCAGCTCGCCAAAGAGCTGGATATTCAGGAAGATATGTTAGATTAAGGATAGATTAAGAATAGTCTAAGAAAGAGGACACAAATCATTCATAAATTTTCCATAGTATAGAAAACAATGTTTAGAAAGGAAGTGAGCTGGGTGCAGAACCTGATAGCAGTGTTTGCTGCATTTTGGGACAAATATATGTTTTGGATCAATCGTCCGGATGTGACAGTTACAGATATTGTAGAGATCCTCATTATCGCATTTTTACTGTATCATATCCTGGTATGGTTTAAGACAACCAGAGCATGGACACTGTTCAAGGGAATCCTTGTGATTCTGGTCTTTATTTTGTTGGCAGCGATTTTCCAGATGAATACGATACTCTGGATTGCGGATAAGACGATCAATGTGGGAATTATCGCAATCTTAGTTATTTTTCAGCCGGAAATGCGAAAAGCACTTGAACAGTTAGGAAGAAAGCGTTTTATTTCGACATTGTTTTCTTTTGACAATGGAAAAAATACGGTGGAGCGTTATAGCGAGCGTACCGTAAACGAGATGGTAAAAGCATGTTATGAGATGGGTAAGGTAAAGACAGGAGCCCTGATCGTTATCGAGAACGATGTCCAGCTTGGCGAATATGAGCGAACCGGAATTGAGTTAGATTCCATTCTTTCAAGCCAGCTTTTGATCAATATTTTTGAAAAAAACACACCATTGCACGATGGTGCGATTATTGTACGGGGAAATCGTGTGGTAGCAGCAACCTGTTATCTGCCGCTTTCCGATAACCTTGCACTGAGCAAAGATTTAGGAACAAGACATCGTGCAGCAGTGGGAATCAGTGAAGTCAGTGATTCTATGACGATCGTAGTATCGGAAGAGACCGGTAAAGTGTCCCTGGCAGTAGAAGGAGAACTCTATCGAAACATAGACGAGGAATTTTTGAAGAAAAAACTTTCCGAAGGACATCTGAAAGATGTGGAAAACGGAAAGCTCATAGATTGGAAGAGGAGGTTGCAGAATGTTAAAAAAGCTAAAGAACCTTCTGACAAATAATATCGGTTTGAAATTTTTATCCGTTTTATTTGCGATGATCTTATGGCTGGTAGTGGTCAATATTGATGATCCGGATAAGACATCGACTTTTACTACCAATATTACGATCGCGAACGAAAATGCGATCGCAGATATGGGAAAAAGCTATTCCATTATCAATGACAGTGGAACCGTAACTTTCCGGGTAACGGCAAAACGTTCAATTATCGAGCGTCTGACGAATTCCGATTTTAAGGCAACGGCAGATATGGAAAATATCGAACTGCATGATGACGGAACTGCCATTGTACCGATCGATATCAGTGCAGTACGCTATAGCAGCCAGTTAGATATTGATAGAAAGAAGAAAAATTTAGAGCTTGCAGTAGAAGATTTACAGAGTAATCAGTTCAAGATCACAGCAGAGGCAACCGGAACCCCTGCGGAGGGAAGTGCGGTAGGCGAATTGAAGGTTTCTCCGGATGTGCTTACAATCTCCGGTCCGGCATCTGTCGTGTCACAGATTAGTAAGGTACAGGCAGTGATCGATGTCAGCGAGAAGTTTTCGGATGTTGAAGACAATGTGGTGCCGGTAGTATATGATGCATCGGGCAATACGCTTGATACGTCTAAGTTAACCTTTAGTCAGGATACGGTACAGATCTCAGCACAGATTTTAAGTGTTAAAGAAATTCCGATCAACTGCGAGACCGGTGGACAGTTAGAGAGCGGATATCAGCAGATCAGCGTAGACTGTGAGCCGAAAAAGATCAAAGTCATGGGAACGGCAGAGAAATTAAATAAGGTCACCATGATCACAATCCCGGGTGAAGCACTGGATATTTCGGGTGCAAAAGAAACACTGACAAAGGATATTGATATCAGTACCTATCTGCCGGATGGTGTCACATTAGTAGACAGTTCCCAGGCAAAAGTAAAGGTAACGATCGCGATTGAGCAGACCGAGACAAAGAACTTTAATGTCCCTGTGAAAAATATAAAAATCTTTAATTTATCGGATGACTGTAGCATAGAATATCAGGGTGACAAAATACCGGTTACTTTAAAAGGTTATACGTCAGATTTAGAATCACTTTCGGCAGAAGATGTCATGTTATCCGTTGATGCATCAGGTGTACAGCCGGGAACGAATACACTTCCGCTGACACTGAACCTTGGAAGCGGCTATACATTAGTTGAGGATTCTGTGGTGACCATCAATGTGGTAGATCAGAGCGAAAAGCAGCAGGATACCAATACGGACAGTGAGAGTAAGAAAGATAATAATAAAGAATACAGCAAGAAGAAAGAACAGAGTCAAGAATAGAAGAATACGGATATCAGGAGGAGTCTTATCATGGCTAGAATGTTTGGAACAGATGGTGTAAGAGGCGTTGCGGGTTCAGAACTCACAATCGAACTTGCCATGAAGTTAGGGCAGGCAGGAGCTTATGCCCTGACAAAAGAAAAAAGCCATCAGCCAACAATTATTGTGGGATGTGACACCAGAATTTCCGGCGGAATGTTAGCAAATGCTTTAATGGCAGGTATCTGCTCGGTAGGAGCAAATGCCGTTTATGCAGGAGTGCTGCCGACCCCGGCAGTTGCATATCTGACCAGAAAACATAAGGTGGACGCAGGAGTAGTGATCTCTGCTTCCCACAACCCGATGGAGTTTAACGGGATTAAATTTTTTAACGGGGAAGGATATAAGCTATCGGATGCATTAGAAGATGAGATCGAAGAGCTGATCAAAAACGAAATGAAGGACGTTACCATGCCGATCGGTTCCGGTGTCGGACGTGTGGAGTATCGTTTTGACATGCGAGAAGAATATGTGGATTTTATTGAAAAATGTGTGCCGGTAGATTTAAAGGACATGAAGATCGTAGTGGATTGTGCCGAGGGTGCTTCCCATTATACTTCGGTCAAAGTGCTGCGGGACTTAGGGGCCGATGTAGTAGCAATCCATACCAGTCCGGATGGAACGAATATCAATGCTAACTGCGGTTCGACACATATGGAAGAGCTGCGGGCAAGAGTCGTTTATGAAAAAGCAGATGTCGGACTGGCGTTTGACGGAGATGCAGACCGAATGCTTGCAGTCGATGAATGTGGCGAGGTTGTGGATGGAGACCAGTTGATGTCCATCTGTGGCAATTACATGAAGCAGAAGGGAACTTTAAAGAAAAATACGATCGTAGCAACCGTGATGAGCAACCTTGGAATGTTCTTAATGGGCGAGCGGGAAGGCATCCATATCGAAAAGACGAAGGTGGGTGACCGTTATGTGCTTGAGAATATGTTAGAAAACGGATATAATATCGGTGGAGAACAATCAGGACATATTATTTTCTTAGATGAAAACACCACAGGTGACGGACTGCTCAGTGCATTACATCTGTTACAGGTCATGACAGAGACGAAGAAAAAACTCTCAGAGTTAGCTTCGATCATGGAGGTACTTCCACAGGCATTGGTCAATGCAAAGGTACCAAACCATAAGAAGGAACACTTTGAAGAGTATGCTGAGATTGCCGAGGCTATTGCCGAAGTGGAAGCAAAGTTTGCAGGAGAAGGCAGAGTGCTGATCCGTCCTTCCGGAACAGAGCCTTTAGTAAGGGTTATGATAGAGGGAAAAGACCAGCAGCTGATAGAGAGTGAGGCACAGAAGTTAGCGGAACTGATCAGCAGTATCATGCTGTAAAATATGGGACTATGATGTATAATGTATAGAAAAGAGAGGGGAATACTTTATGGTATCACAAAAAGTAGCAATTAAGAATCCGACAGGATTACATTTAAGACCGGCAGGAGAGTTGTGTAAAGCGGCAATGCAGTATAAATCACTGATCACATTTAAATATGGTGATAACACGGCAAATGCAAAGAGCGTATTAAGCGTTTTAGGTGCCTGCATTAAATCGGGAGACGAGATCGAGTTTGTATGCACGGGCGAGGACGAAGAAGACGCCTTAAAAGGTGTAGTTGCAGCAGTAGAAAACGGACTTGGCGAGTAAAAAACCAATCAGAATATAAAATATAAGAAAAACGTTAGAGAAAGAAAAGAGGTAAAAAATGAAAGTTGTATTGTTAGCGGGAGGATTTGGAACCAGGATCAGCGAGGAAAGTCATTTAAGACCGAAGCCAATGGTAGAGATTGGAGGAAAACCAATCCTTTGGCACATTATGAAATACTATTCTCATTTTGGTCATAATGAATTTATCATCTGCTGTGGTTACAAACAGCATGTCATCAAAGAGTGGTTTGCAAATTATTATTTGCATAACAGCGATATCACGTTTGATTTTACACAGGACAACAAAATGATCGTTCATAACAACGTGGCAGAGCCTTGGAAAGTCACATTGATCGACACAGGACTCAACACAATGACCGGAGGAAGGATCAAACGTATTAAAGATTATGTCAATAATGAGCCATTTATGCTTACTTATGGTGATGGTGTATCAAATGTTGATCTTGATAAACTGGTAGAGTTCCATAAGAGTCACGGTAAGATTGCAACAATGACAGCCGTAAACGTAGGACAGCAGTTCGGCGTACTTGAAATTGATGAGGACGGAACGATCAATAAGTTCCGCGAAAAATCTGATTCCGACGGTGGCGTGATCAATGCAGGATTTATGGTGTTAAACCCGGAAATCTTTGATTACATTGAAGGTGATTCCACAGTGTTTGAAAAACAGCCGTTAGAGACTGTGGCAGCAGAAGGACAGTTGAAAGCATATATGCATCACGGATTCTGGAAGTGCATGGATACACAGCGTGACAGAGAAAAATTAGAAGAAATGATCGCATCCGGGGAAGCACCTTGGATGGTATGGTAGGAGAAAACAATGGATTTACAGTTTTATAAAGATAAAAAAGTCTTAGTGACAGGACATACCGGATTCAAGGGTTCCTGGCTCTGCCGCATTTTAGTGAATGCAGGGGCAGAAGTGACAGGATATTCTTTAGAGCCGCCGACAGAGCCGAATCTGTTCTCTATGTGTGGTGCGGAAGATCAGATGAATTCCATTATCGGAGACATCCGCGACAGGGAGCATTTAAGCAAAGTATTTGAAGAAGTACAGCCGGAAATCGTACTGCATCTTGCAGCACAGCCGATTGTCCGTGATTCTTATAAAGATCCGGTTTATACATACGAGACAAACGTGATGGGAACCGTTAATATCTGTGAATGTGTGAGACAGAACCCTTGTGTGAAGAGCTTTTTGAATGTTACGACAGACAAGGTATATAAAAATAATGAGTGGGAATGGGGCTATCGTGAGAACGAGCCGTTAGACGGTTATGATCCATATTCGAACAGCAAGTCCTGTTCAGAGCTGGTAACACACAGCTATATCAATTCTTTTTATAATGAGATGGATGTGGCAGTGTCTACGGCAAGAGCCGGAAATGTGATCGGCGGCGGGGATTTTGCAAATGACAGGATCATTCCGGACTGTGTCAGAGCAGCCGAGAAAAAAGAGGACATCATTGTGCGTAACCCACATTCCACAAGACCATATCAGCATGTGTTAGAACCTCTTGCAATGTATCTGACGATAGCGAAAGAGCAGTATGAGGATAAAAAATACGCAGGCTTCTATAACGTGGGACCGGATGACTGTGACTGCGTTACAACAGGAGAACTGGTAGACATCTTCTGTGCAAAGTGGGGCGAAGGCATGAAGTGGGTCAACAAGTTCATGGGAGGCCCTCATGAGGCAAACTTTTTAAAATTGGACTGCTCAAAAGTAAAAACCGTATTTGGCTGGTCCCCAAGATGGCATGTGGAAGAAGCCATTGAAAAGACTGTAGAGTGGTCAAAGGTTTACTTTGCAAAGGGAGACATCCCGAAATGTATGGACGAACAGATTAATGAGTTCTTTGGAGGAAAATAAGAATGTTTGAAAATAAGACAGAACAGCAGGCAAAAGAAGAAATTTTAAAAATGGTAGAGGAATACTGTAACACCTACCATAATCAGAAAAAAGCATTTCAGGAAGGCGACAGAATTCCTTACGCATCCCGTGTATATGACAGTGCAGAGATGGTAAATCTTGTAGACAGTTCTTTAGAGTTCTGGTTAACAGCAGGAAGATATACCGCACAGTTTGAAAAAGCATTTGCAGAATATTTAGGAGTAAGATACTGCTCTTTAGTAAACTCCGGTTCTTCTGCAAACTTGAATGCATTTATGGCACTGACATCCCCATTATTAGGCGAGCGTCAGGTAAAACCGGGCGATGAAATGATCACAGTAGCAGCAGGTTTCCCTACAACGGTAACACCGGCGATCCAGTACGGTGTTGTTCCGGTATTCGTAGACGTAACCATCCCACAGTACAACATCGATGTTACACAGTTAGAAGCTGCATTATCCGATAAGACAAAAGTAGTTATGGCAGCTCATACATTAGGAAATCCGTTTGATCTATCCGCAGTTAAGACATTTTGTGACAAGCACAATCTCTGGCTGATCGAGGACAACTGTGATGCACTTGGTTCTAAATATGTGATCGATGGAGAAGAGAAATTCACAGGAACCATTGGTGATATCGGAACTTCCAGTTTTTATCCGCCACATCATATGACCATGGGCGAAGGTGGAGCCGTTTATACCAATGATCCGTTATTAAATAAATGTATCCGTTCTATGAGAGACTGGGGACGTGACTGCGTATGTGCATCCGGACAGGACAACCTTTGCGGACATCGTTTTGACAAACAGTATGGCGAACTTCCGTTAGGATATGACCACAAATATGTATATTCACATTTTGGATATAACTTAAAGGCAACCGATATGCAGGCAGCAGTCGGATGTGCACAGATCGTAAAATTCCCGAAATTCGTAGAGAGAAGAAGAGAAAATTTTGACCGCTTAAAAGCAGGTCTTGCAGGAACAGAGGATAAGCTGATCCTTCCGGTACCATGTGAGAATTCCCGCCCAAGCTGGTTTGGATTCTTGATCACCTGTAAAGAGGGCGTAGACAGAAACAAAGTCGTACAGTATGTGGAAAATCATGGTGTACAGACCCGTATGCTCTTTGCCGGAAACCTGACAAAACATCCATGCTTTGACCAGATGAGAGCAACCGGAGAGGGTTACCGCATTGTCGGAGAACTGACAAACACAGACAGAATTATGAATGACACGTTCTGGGTAGGTGTATATCCGGGAATGACCGATGAAATGATCGATTATATGGCAAAGACCATTAAAGAGGCTGTAGATCAGCAGTAAGGAGATAGATTCATGGGAGAGATCAAGTTATTGGACTGTACGCTGCGTGACGGCGGTTATGTAAATGACTGGAATTTTGGACACAATAATCTTGTAAGTGTGTTTGAACGTATGGTAGATGCAAACATTGATATTATCGAAATCGGTTTTTTAGATGACAGAAGACCATTTGATATCAACCGCAGCATTATGCCGGATACGGACAGCGTAGAAAAGATTTACGGCGGACTGGACAGAAAACAGGCAATGGTAGTCGGAATGATCGACTATGGTACCTGTAAACTGGAAAATATAAAACCTTGCAGCGAGAGCTTTTTAGACGGTATCCGTGTCATCTTTAAAAAACATTTAAGAAAAGATGCGCTGGCTTACTGTGCAGAGATAAAAAAACTCGGTTATAAAGTTTTTGCACAGCTTGTATCCGTGACAACTTATGAAGACGATGAAATGATGGATCTGATCCGTCTTGCTAATGAAGTAAAACCATATGCGGTATCCATGGTAGATACTTACGGACTCATGCATCAGGAGAATTTAAAGCATTATTTTGATTTGTTAAATGAACACTTAGCACCTGAGATCGGGATCGGATATCATGGTCATAACAATTTTCAGATGGGTTATGCGAACTGTATCGAGATGGCATCCCAGAAGACAGACCGTGAGATGTTAGTAGACGGAAGTGTTTACGGTATGGGAAAAAGTGCCGGAAATGCACCAATCGAGTTAGTGGCAATGCATTTAAATGACTGCTTTGGAAAAGATTACCATATCAGCCAGATTTTAGAAGCAATCGATGCGAATATCATGGATTTCTATAAGCCCGCAACCTGGGGTTACAATATGTTCTTCTTCATTGCGGCATTGAACAACTGCCATCCGAACTATGTTTCGGATCTGATGAATAAGAGAACCCTTTCCGTAAAGGCAATTAATCAGATCCTTGGAAAATTAGAGGGCGATAAGAAGCTTTTATACGATAAGAACTATTTAGAGAACCTCTATTTAGAATATCAGAATGTCGATGTGGATGATACGGCAGACATGGCAGAGCTGACAAAAGCATTTGCCGGAAGAAATGTGCTGCTCTTAGGGCCGGGAATGAATGTGGAAAAACAGAAAGACCGTATTGAGTCCTATGTAAAAGAAAACGATCCGATCATCGTATCGATCAACTTCGTATCTGAATTGTTTAAACCGGATTATATTTTTCTCAGTAATGCGAAGCGTTATGTGCAGTTAGCAACCGAGCTGCTGCAAAAAGGCGACGAATTTAAAGTGATCGCAACGTCAAATGTAACAAAGACAAGCGGAAAATTTGACTATACCTTAAAATATGCAACACTCTTAGATGAGAATGCAGAGATCATCGACAATTCCTTTATCATGCTGTTGAAGGTCATGATTCGCCTTGGCGTAAAGAAAGTTGCATTGGGCGGCTTTGATGGATATATGGGGGATCGAAGAAAGAATTATGTGAACCCGAACATGGAATATAAATTCAGCAAAAAACAGGCAGAATCTTTAAATGAGTATGTCTGCACAGTATTAAAGACATTGTCAGATGAGCTGGAGATGGAGTTTATTACAGACTCATTGTATGCAGAGTAGTGAGGAGATAAGCAAATGAAAGTGAAAGTATCAGATTATATCGCAGATTTTCTTGTGGATAACGGAATTGATACGATGTTTATGATTACCGGTGGCGGAGCCATGCATTTAGATGACAGCTTTGGCCATAAGGAAGGGCTACATTGTGTATTTAACCACAATGAGCAGGGATGTTCTGTTGCGGCAGAAGGTTATACCAGACTGACCAACAAATTAGCCGCAGTCTGCGTTACAAGCGGTCCGGGAGGAACGAATGCATTGACCGGTGTATTGGGCGGATGGTTAGATTCCATTCCAATGTTCATCGTGTCCGGACAGGTAAAAAGAGAGACAACGACATGGTCTACCGATGTTCCGGTACGTCAGTTAGGCGATCAGGAATATCAGATCGTGGAAAGTGTTAAACCAATGACAAAATATGCACATATGATCGTAGAAGCAAACGAGATCGCATATCATTTAGAAAAGGCATTATACTTAAGCAAAGCAGGCAGAGGCGGCCCTGTGTGGTTAGATGTGCCGTTAGATATCCAGGCAGCCATCGTAGATACTGATGACCTGAAACATTTTGACAAATCCGAATGTGCCGAAGAGATTCCGCCAAAGGTAGAAGCATCTACCGCTGTGGAGATTTTAGAAAAGATCAAAGCAGCAAAACGTCCGCTGATCTTAGCAGGTACGGGAATCCGTCTTGGCGATGCGCACAAGGAATTTATTGAAGTTATCGAAAAATTAAATATACCTGTAGTAACTGCATGGAATGCCCATGATGTCTTATGGGATGCACATCCGTTATTTGTCGGAAGACCAAGCACCGTTGGAACACGCGGTGGTAACTTTGCGGTAGAAAATGCAGATCTGGTACTGACCTTAGGATGCCGTCTGAACATCCGACAGATCAGTTACAACTATAAAGACTGGGCGAAAAAGGCATTTAAGATCGTTGTAGATATTGATAAAAACGAATTGAACAAGCCGACCATTTTCCCGGATATGAAAGTACATGCCGATGTCAAAGATTTGTTACAGGAATTGTTAAAGGCAGATGTTTCCGTGGAAAATGAGGAGCATCAAAAATGGTTAGAGTTCTGTCAGGCAACCAATAAAAAATACCCGGCAGTATTACCGGAATACTATGAGAAGAAATCTCCGGTAAATCCATATGTCTTTATGAAAAAACTTTTTGAAGGATTAGAAGAGAACGATATCGTTGTAACCGGAAACGGAAGTGCCTGTGTAGTTTCTTTCCAGGCAGCAGAGATCAAAAAAGGTCAGAGACTCTTTACCAATTCCGGATGTGCCAGCATGGGCTATGGACTGCCGGCAGCATTAGGTGCCTGCATTGCAGAAGGAGAAAAGAGAGTCATCTGTTTAGACGGAGATGGAAGTCTGATGATGAACCTTCAGGAACTGCAGACGATCCGCTACAACAACTGCAATATGAAACTGTTTGTACTGAATAACAACGGTTATCATTCGATCCGCCAGACACAGAACAATCTGTTTAAAAACGGACTGGTAGGAGTCTGCGACGGCAATGGTGTGAACTTCCCACCGTTTGATAAATTGGCAGATACCTTCGGATTCCGGTATTTCAAGATTGATTCGTTAGACGGTATTGAAGAGAAATTACAGGAGGTTCTGAATACAGACGGTCCTGTACTGTGCGAGGCAATTTTAGATGAAGCACAGAATTTTGCGCCGAAATTATCTTCTAAGGTACTGCCGGACGGTAAGATCGTATCACCGCCAATTGATGATATGTTCCCATTCTTAGACAGAGCGGAGTATCAGGCAAATAAATTACAGTAGTGGTTGAGGGTATGAAAAAAGAAAAATTAAAACTGGAATATATTTTTTATATTTTGATGGCAATTCTGATAGGTTTGTTCCTGTACTGGTTATTCCATGATGACAAGGGTACACAGTGGAATGTCTTTTTCAGAAAAACGAGTGACTACTTTGCTGATTACATCAACGTACTCCGTTACTCGGCATGGCATGATCCGTATTTCAATGCATTGAACGGACCATCGGAAAAAGGTTATTTTCCACTGACCTATCTGATCTTTTACTGGCTGGCAAAAGCAGTGAATTTTGCAGAGTATCGGGATGACGGCGTAGATGTCGGAATGTGGACGACAAACCTGACGATCGCAAACTATGTCATGCTATTGATGATCCTGATCATGTTTATCCAGTTGTTCCAGATGAAAAAAGGAAAACCGGTAACAAAGTGGCTGATGACACTGGCACTGGCATTTTCCGGGATCGCACTGTTTTCCTATGAGCGTGGAAATGTGATCTATCTTGCAGTCATCGGAATGGTGTGCTTTATCGAGCATTACCAGAGTGAAAATAAAGTGCTGCGGGAATGGGCGTTTATCGCACTTGCCTTTGCAGCGGCGATCAAGGGATATCCTGCAATTTTCGGAATCCTGCTGATCTGGGAAAAACGCTGGAAAGAAGCGATACGTCTGATGATCTACGGACTGCTGTTCTGCTTTGGCCCGTTTGCCCTGATCGGAACCGGATTTAAGTATAATATCACGCAATGGCTGGTAAATCTCGGTGAAAACGGCGAAAAATATATGTTTACACATAACCCGCGTTTTGGCTATCTGTTCTTCCTCTCTCAGATGAAGAGTGGGGACACCAGAGATATGTGGAATGAAGTGTTAAAGATTATTTTCTATATTTTAGCGATCATAGGGATCATCGTCATTTCCAGGCAGAAAACCTGGTGGAAAAAGGCGGCGATGTTAGTTTCCATTATTATCTTACTGCCAACCAACAGCGGATTTTACTGTGGATTGTACCTGTTCCCAATCGTAGTTCTCTTTTTCAATGAAGAAGAACACAACTGGCTGGATATTTTATATATGCTTTCAATGATCGTCATACTCAATCCGTTCCAGTTGATGACAAAAAAGGGAGTCAACATTACATTGACAGCGACGAATATTGCAATGTTTGTCTTTGCAGGATTGCTGCTGATCGATAATATCGTGAATTTTATAAGAGTGCTGATAGAACAGCATAAAAATAAAATAAGAATAAAAGGAGCTCTTCCGGATTAGAAGAGCTCCTTTAATTGTGCTACATCGGCAGCAACGGCATCCGGTTCAAAGGCAAGTACATCTTCTTTGGAAGAAAAACCAAAACCGTAGGTCACGCCGACGAATCCAAGACCGATTTCATGTGCACCGATCACATCGTTGTCACTGTCACCCACCAGCACCGCATCCGCAGGATCATCTATACCCAGTGCGTGGATGCAGTTGCGGACAACATCTGCTTTGGAGTATTTTCCGGCGGCATCCGAACCGTGGATCGAATCAAAACAGGAAGCAATGCCGCAATGCTCCAATACACGTTTTGCCATGTCCTCACGCTTGTAGGTTGCAACGCCAAGCTGATAGCCTTTTTCATGCAGATAGAGGAGTAAATCCTTCATGCCCTCATAGGCATGGGCTTTTAACAGATCATCGCCACCGTAATGGGAACGGAAAATATTCATCGCACGCAGGGATTCCTCTTCGCTGATTCCATAAATCTCCCGTAAACGTCTGTGTACCGGCGGTCCGATAAAACTTCGCATCTGTCCCACATCTAACTTTTCATATCCAAGAGTGTCTATCGTATACTGTACACTGCTGATCACGCCTTCCGAGGTATCCAGCAGCGTGCCGTCTAAGTCAAATAAAATTGCCTTGTACTGTTTCATTTATCTTTGTATCCTCCTGTAATTTATCTAAGGGTATCATAGCGAAATTGTGGGAGTTGGTCAAGGTGTGTGCTTTTTTTATGTGACTGTGTTCCTGTCAAATCCCACCCTGACATATGCTGCGTTTTCTATTCCTCGCTTCCGCTGATCCGTCCTCTTTTCCTGCAACTCGTCCTACGGACTCAGACAGGCAGGAAAGAGAGGACTGCTAAGAAGCTCGTCATGACGAAAGCCTCGCAAAATGTCAGGGTGGGCTCTGACAGGAGCGGGATGTCATCCTACAAAAGCGGTATCATAGTGAAATTTTTAACGATGTTCAGGAGATTGTCGATTGTCATGACTTTTTCAGATATTTATTTCTTATTAATACCACAGCGTTTCCATCCACTACAGCACGGCGGATGAGTCCCCGGTACGGAACATTGTGTGAAGGATTAGAAGTGCTTGGATTCCGACGAAAACAGCAGTTGGCAGACAGGAAGTCTGCCAAAGACCGAGCTGAGCCATGGATGGCGAATCGAGGTCGGCTGCGTCAGGAACCAATATATTATCGTGCGGAATCCGTAGCACTTCTTATCCTTCACACACGTTCCGTACCGGGGACTCACCGCCCTCTCTTTCTTAATTTTATATGAACCCACCCCGAATGACTTGAATTATATGGAAGAATCAAATATAATAATAAAGATTATGGATAATTACGCTTAGTATGACTTCAAGGAGAAACAACATGAAAAAGATAGCGATCATGGGTGCGAGAGGCTTTGTAGGCAAGGCACTGACCGCCCATCTGCAGGACAAATATACAGTATATCCGATTACCCGCGAGCAGTTCAGTCTGTTAGACGAGCAGGCGGTGACGGAGTTTTTTGAGAAAGAAAACATAGATGTGGTATTCCACTGTGCGAACCAGGGCGGTTCGAGAAAGACAGGCTATGACGTAGCAGCACCGGATGTCATCGGCAACAACTTAAAAATGTTTTTCAATATGGAACGCTGTTTAAAAGACGGCATGAAGCTGATCAATTTTGGAAGCGGTGCGCAGTACAACAAGGCAAGAGACCTTGTAAAAGTAAAAGAGGATACGATAGGAACCGTGATCCCGAAAGATGATTATGGATACAGCAAATATGTGATGTCTGAATATTTAGGAGTGCGGGAGTCCTCCAATAAACCGGGAATCATATACAATCCGATCATATTCGGACTGTACGGACAGGGAGAAGATTACACGTTCAAATTCATCTCCAATGCGATCATGAAGAATCTGTTAGAGATGCCGATCGTCATTAATCAGAATGTCGTATTTGACTATCTGTATTTAGGAGATTTTTTAAAGGTCATGGATAAGCTGATCGAAGAGGATGTGCCAAACCGGGAGTTCAACATCACACCGACGGAATCCATTGATCTTTGCAGCATTGTAGAGATCATCAACGAGATCGGAGATTTTAAAAGCGAAGTCACGGTTAAGAATCCGGGACTGAACTATCAGTATACCGCAGATAATACCAGACTTTTGGAAAACATGGGAAATGATTTTGTATTTACTTCCTACAAGGAGGGTATAAAAGAGTTATACGACTATTATAAAGAAAATTTAGACCGGCTCGACACGGAAGCGATCCGAAAAGATGAGCTGTTAAAATATTGTAAGACTAAGGGATAAGAGGATAAAGGAACATGAAAAAAATCAGTGTATTGATTCCTTGTTATAATGAGGAAGAGAATGTAGTACCGATGAGTGAGGCAGTTGCGGATATATTTGCAAAAGAGCTGCCGGAATATGATTATGAACTGGTGTTTATAGACAACGATTCGAAAGATGCGACCAGACCACTCTTGCGTGACATCTGTAAAAAGAATCCGCATGTAAAAGCCATCTTTAATGCAAAAAACTTTGGACAGTTCAATTCGCCGTATTATGGAATCTTACAGACGACAGGAGATTGTACGATTTCCATGTGCTGTGACTTCCAGGACCCGGTAGAGTTGATACCAAAGTATGTCAGAGAGTGGGAAAAAGGTTATAAGATCGTCATAGGAATTAAGACAAGCAGTAAAGAGAACAAGATGATGTATCATCTGCGCAGCCTGTATTATAAGATGATCAAAAAATTCTCAGACGTAGAGCAGATCGAACATTTTACGGGTTCCGGACTTTATGATAAAGATTTTGTACAGGTGCTTCGGGATTTAAAAGACCCAACACCGTTTTTGCGTGGAATCGTAGCCGAACTTGGCTATGAGAGAAAAGAAATACCGTATGAGCAGCCACAGCGAAGAGCAGGAAAGACACATAATAACTTCTTTACGTTATTCGATGCGGCAATGCTTAGTATTACATCCTATACAAAGATCGGACTCCGGCTTTGTACGATCATAGGTGCGATATTCAGTGCAATCGGATTTATCATTGCAATCGTTTATCTGGTCATGAAACTGATCTGGTGGAATCGTTTTGCAGCAGGAATGGCACCGGTTCTGATCGGAATGTTTTTCTTAGGTTCAATCCAGATATTCTTCATCGGATTCTTAGGAGAATACATCTTAAGCATGAATAAGCGGTTGATGAACCGTCCGCTGGTTGTGGAAGAGGAAAGAATTAATTTTGACGCATAGGAGAAAACAATGGAAAATACAGGAGTCAGACTGTGGGAAATCTTAGACAAGATGCTCTATGCAATCTTTATCCGTTTCCTTCATCTGAAATTTTTAGAAAAACGCTGGGATGGATTTATGCAGTTCGTCAAGTTCGGAGTAGTCGGAGTCACGAATACGGTCATTTCCTATACTTTGAATGTACTGGTACTTTTTGCCTGTGCAAAGCTGCATATCTTTGAACGGTATGATTATATTTTGGGAAATACGATCGCATTCCTTCTGAGTGTGCTCTGGTCTTTCTATTGGAACAGCCGTTATGTATTCGGTTTAGAGGAAGGCGAGAAACGCTCCCCGTGGAAAGCGTTGTTAAAGACATATATATCTTATGGTTTTACGGGAATCATATTAAGTAACATACTTTCTTATGTATGGATCCGTGTGTTTGGAATTTCAAAATACCTTGCACCATTGATCAATCTGGTAGTAAGCATCCCGGTCAACTTCCTGATGAACAAGCTCTGGGCATTTAAGGGAGAAAAAACGGAGGCTTAAAGAGGGCAAGCAATGAATAACAGAGAACAATACAAGCGAATGCTGAACTTTTTGGCAAACGCAGTCATTTTATTTTTTCAGGGAATGTGCTTTGCATATATATGGTATGAATATTACAGCAGAGTCATTTTTATGCCGTTCTTCCGCCGTGGTAACTGGGCGGTTGTCGGTATGTATGTCTTAATCCTCTTCTTCTTTACGAGGGTTATGGGCGGTTATAAGGTGGGATATCTTCGGATATCAGATATCTGCCTGTCGCAGTTGTTGGCGATTTTAGCAAGTAATGTGATCGGATATCTGCAGATCTGTATGATCGGCAGGGATTATATGCCGATCGGGCCGATCATTATGATCACATGGGCAGAGATACTGTTTGTTGTACCGTGGGCATATACGGTGCGCTGGCTTTTTGTGCGTCTGTATCCGCCACGGAAGATGCTGATCATTTATGGAAAATATTCCCCGGATGATCTGATCAAAAAAGTAAATTCACGAAGAGATAAATACAATATCTGCGGAGCAGAGAGTATTGCAATCGGATATGAAGAACTGACAAAACGGATTCCGGACTATGAGGCGGTCGTACTTTGTGACCTTCCGGCTCATACGAGAAATAAGATTTTGAAATTCTGTTTTGAGAAATCTATCCGTATCTATGTAACACCAAAACTTTCGGACATCATCATTTCAGGTTCCGAATCAATACATCTGTTTGATACGCCGCTTTATCTGTGTCGCAATAACGGATTCAGCATGGATCAGCGGATTTTCAAAAGAGCCATGGATATTATCGGTTCCCTGATCGGAATTATCATCCTGTCACCATTTATGCTTCTGACAGCGGTAGCGATCAAAGCCTATGACAGAGGCCCTGTATTTTTTAAACAGGCAAGACTGACACAGGATGGCAGGGAGTTTGGAATTATCAAATTCCGCAGTATGTGTATAGAATCGGAAAAAAATGGTGCACAGCTTGCGAAAAAGCATGACGACAGGATCACACCGGTCGGCAGACTGATCCGTAAGATCCATTTTGACGAGATACCACAGTTATTTAATATTTTAAAAGGCGATATGTCGATCGTCGGTCCAAGACCGGAGCGGCAGGAGATCGCAAGCCAGTACGAAGAGATCATACCGGAATTCCGCTATCGTTTGAAAGTAAAAGCGGGACTGACCGGATATGCACAGGTGTATGGAAAATACAATACGACACCATATGATAAATTAAAGTTAGACATGCTGTATATTGAAAATTACAGCTTCTGGCTGGACATCAAGATACTGTTGATGACATTTAAGGTTATCCTGCAAAAAGAAAATTCCGAGGGAATCGATGAAAATCAGATTACAGCCTTAAAGCGGGAGATTGAAAGCAAGACCACAACAAAGTATTAAGAAGGTGTAATATGGGAATATCTGTATTGATGTCTATTTATAAAAAAGAAAAACCGGAATATTTTCGTGAGACGATGGAAAGCATTTTGGCACAGACCAGACAGCCGGAAGAGATCGTGCTGATCGAGGATGGGACACTGACACCGGAATTGGATGCGGTGATCGAAGAATATCAGAAGAGATGTTCGAATCTGAAGGTCTATCCACACAAAGAAAATCAGATGTTAGGCAGGGCACTCGCAGAAGGAGTGACACTCTGCTCCTATGAACTGATCGCAAGAATGGATACCGACGATGTGATGATGCCAAAACGTTTAGAGCAGCAGTATGCGTATATGCAGCAGCATCCTGAAATTTCCGTCTGTGGTGGCTTCATCAGAGAATTTAACGATGAGGGTACCTATGAGAGGATTAAAAGGATGCCGCGTCTGATGGAGGATATCCTTCCTTATGCGAGATACCGCAATCCGTTAAACCACATGACGGTCATGTTCCGGAAACAGGATGTGTTAAATGCCGGTAATTATCGGCATTTTCCTTATTTAGAGGATTATGATCTGTGGAGCAGGATGTTAGCAAAGGGATGTGCTTTTTATAATCTGCCGGAAATCTTAGTCAAAGCGCGTACCAGTGAAGCACTTTACGAAAGAAGAGGCGGTGCGGCTTATTTTCGTCAGTACAGACAACTTCGAAAAGAGCAGCATACACTTGGCCTGACTTCGGGCAAAGAATATGCGACAGGCTGTATTCTTAGCTTTGGAATGACAATGCAGCCGTCCTTTTTAAGAAAACTCACATATCAGAAGGTACTTAGAAAATGAAAATATTGATTGATGCGAGAAGCATGGGAACAAAACCAAGCGGAATCGGAATGTATATCTACAATTTTGCAAAAGAGCTGGTCAAAGAGCCGGATATGGAGATTCATCTGTTATCTGATGTTGCAACGAGCAATGAGATGCAGGCGATGGAGCAGGCGGGAGCCATACTTCACTGTTACGGTACACCGGTCGGAAAAAATTTTGGGCTGGTTAAATATTATCGCTATCTGCAAAAAGTGATCCATGAGATCCGGCCGGAGATCTTCTGGGAGGGTAACAGTTTAGTACCGATCAAAGTGACAAATCCTTATGGAAAATTTATGGTCACCGTACATGATCTGTTCCCGCTGACGATGCCGGAGTGTTTTGGAAAAAAATATGAGTATTATTTTCGTTATGGGCTGAAAAACACCCTCAAATATGCCGATACGTTTATCTATAATTCCATGGAAACAAAACGGGATATGGAGCGTATTTTTCCACAGGCAGCAAAAAAAGAGAGCTTTTTATCCTATATCATTATAGACAGGATCGTGCATGGCGAAATTGAGGACAACAATGCATTTCTCTATGTCGGAAATTTAGAAAAACGAAAAGGGACGGATCTCTTATTAGACGGCTATCTGGAATATCTGAAAGCAGGCGGAACCAAGGATTTACGCTTTGCGGGAAAGATCCGTGAGGCGGATATCGAAGAGAAGATCAGACAGGTACAGGAGCAGACTAAAAAAGCAACCTATTTAGGATATCTGACTAAGGAAGACAAAGAGAGAGAATACCGTCAGTGCAGTGCTTTTTTATTTCCGTCAAGGGCAGAGGGATTTGGAATGCCGGTAGTAGAAGTTATGAATTATGACAAACCGGTCATTGCCAGCAATCTGAGTATTTTTCAGGAGCTGATCGGAGATGAGATCAATTATTTTACCATTTCAGATGATAACAAGGAGTCCGCAAAACGGCTTGCAAAGCGGATGTCAGACTACGAACAGCCGACAGAGGGCAGCTATGAGAAGATCATAGAGCGGTATGTGCCGCAGAATTTAGCAAAGAACCTGAGTGCATATTTCAGGCAGCAGGTTACAGAGTAAGAAAAAGAACAGGAAAAAATGAAATGAGTGTATCAAATTTAGTAATTAAAATCACGGATGCTTTAAAACCGGTACTGGTAAAGATCATCCCACAGGAGTATTTAAGCCGGGCAAAGAAAGCATATATGAATCGCAATACAACGAAGTTAAAAGATGCAAAGATCGCACCTTATAAGCCGGGCAGATATGCCGAGGGAATCAACCTGATCGGAAGTATCCAGGCAGCTTCGGGTTTAGGACAGAGCAGCCGTCTTGTGGCAGCGGAGTTAGAAGCCTCCGGGATGCCGTACAGCATCAAAGAACATCATATTTCCGAACAGTTAAGCATGACAGAGCATGAGTTTGATGCAAAATTTTCGGACGAGCTTCCATACGATATCAATCTTTTGCATATCAATGCACATGAATTTACGGTATCCTATATGCAGCTTGGAAAGCAGGTGTGGGACTATCGGTATAATATCGCATTCTGGCTTTGGGAATTAGAGGAGTTCCCGGCGGAGTGGATAGACTGCATTTCAATCGTAGATGAGATCTGGACACCGGCAGAGTTTGTAAGTAACAGCATTCGCAAGGTGACGGATAAGCCGGTGCATACGATCCCGTATCATGTAACGGCACCGACAGATGACAAATACGACCGTGCATATTTTGGACTGCCGGAAGACAAATTCCTGTTTCTGATGATGTATGACAACGGAAGCATGATGGAAAGAAAGAATCCGTTAGGTACTTTAGAGGCATTTAAACGTGCATTTGGCAAGGAAAATGACGAGGTCGGTCTGGTTATCAAGATTTCAGGAAATGCCAAAGAAGATATGGAAAAGATCTGTGAATTTTTTGACGGATATACCAATATCTATTTTATGACAGAGATGTTGACGAAGATAGAAGTCAACAGCCTGCTTCGGGATGTGGATGTGTTTGTATCCCTTCATCGTGCCGAAGGATTTGGGCTTGGTATGGCAGAGGCAATGTTGAACGGCACTCCTTGTATCGCGACAAACTGGTCTGCGAATACAGAGTTTATGGATGAAAAATCTGCCTGCATGGTAGATTATCAGTTGATAGAGCTGACGGAGGACATCGGGCCGTTTAAGGCAGGAAACCGCTGGGCAGATGCGGATGTTGCGCAGGCAGCAGAGTACATGAAACGCTTATATGCAGATAAGGCTTTTTATGATATAATAAAGAATAATGCTCTTTCACATATCAACGAGGTGCTGAGTGAGGAACGCATTACAGTTATGATGAGAGAACGCGTGGAGGCGATCCGAAAGGAAGCCAAAGAGGCGTTAAAAAAGAACGAAGAAAAATAACCAGAGGAAGTAAAATGAAAAAAGAGAAACGCAGCAATGCCGTCTTTTACGGTCTGATGGGAATCATGTTGGGATTATTTGTGATTTCCTTAATAGCAACAGGTGGAAAAAGTATTTATCAATTTCTGTTTTATGACAGAAAAGATATCTTTATGGATTTTTTCAACAGTATCAATGATTGTTTCAGTGGGGATCCTTATGGAAAGAAATGTATCTATCCGCCGCTGACCTATGTCATTTATACGATCTTCAGCAAATTTCTGCCAATGGATATGGCAAAAAAACACGGAATGTTTGCCGTGCGTGACAGCGCACAGGGCTTAACGGTCTACATGATCTATACACTGATCATTGTAGTGATCATGCTGGCATTGATCTGGAAATTCTTAAAGGGAGACAGGAAAAAGAAATTACAGTTTTCGGTCGTGACTTTAATGAGTATGCCGGTGCTTTATTCGTTTGACAGAGGAAATATCGTATGGTTTTGCATGGCATTTCTGATGGTCTACATTTTTACTTATGACAACAAAAATAAGATCTTGAGGGAAATCGGTCTGATCTCTTTAGCAATCGCAACCTCGATCAAGATCTATCCGGTGGTATTCGGACTGATGTTACTGTTTGATAAGAGATGGGCAGAGGCAAAGAGATGTATTATCTATGGAGTATTGATCTTCTTTGTTCCGTTTTTGTGTTTTGGCGGATTTTCAGAGTTTACAGTATTGTTATCCAACCTGACCAATGCATCGAACTTCCTTGGAAGCATCGGACACGGATACCGTCTGAACTTCTCGAATACGGTATATGGAGTATTTGATGTGTTACAGCGCCGCGGACCGCGGATCGACAAACTGTTACAGTATGCACTCTATGCATTCTATGTGTTCTATCTGCCTTGTATCTTTTTAGCAAGAGAACGCTGGAAAAAAATATTTTTACTGACAGCGGTACTGGTAGGAATGCCGCCGTTCAGTTATGCATATTCCATGGTCTTTGTGATCATTCCGTTGATGTTGTTCTTAAACGAGAATAAAGGAAAACCAAGAGATGTTTTCTATGCAGTCTGCTTTGTGTTCTGTATCGCACCGATCGGATACAGCCCGGTTTCTATTTTAGGAGATGCAACCGTGCCGTATGCCTATTCACTGAATGTATTGGTGATGTCACTGGCACTCATGGCATTGACCGGATTTCTTGCATTAGAGACATGGATTACGAGAATTACAGAGGTATTGCTGCCTCGAAGGAGTAAGTAAGCATGATAAAGGATTTAAAGGAATTATATGCATACCGCCAGATGATATTCAGTCTGGTAAAAAAAGATCTGCGTGGCAGATATAAGGGTTCCGTATTGGGATTTATGTGGACATTTATCAATCCGCTGTTACAGATGGGAGTCTATACGCTGGTATTTTCCATTATCTTAAGAAATGATATTGATAAATACTATCTGTTCTTATTCGTGGCATTGGTACCGTGGATTTTCTTCTCGGCATCTTTGACGGGAGGTGCAGACAGTGTCTTAGCCTCTAAGGATATGTTAAAAAAGATATATTTTCCAAGAGAGGTTTTACCGATCTCCTATGTCACGGGAGCTTTTGTCAATATGCTTTTGAGCTTTGTGGTTATTTTCGGAGTGATCATTTTTACCGGACACGGACTGAACCCATTAGCGCTTTTGACGCTTCCGATCATTATGTTAGTGGAATATGTCATGGCACTGGGGATTGCCCTGCTCAGTTCGGCGTTGACCGTATACTTTAGAGACTTGTCCTATATTTTAGGAATCATTGCAATGATATGGCAGTATCTGACTCCAATCATGTACTCCTCAGATTTAGTACCGGACAAGCTGCGTCCGCTGTGGAATCTCAATCCGATGACACCGGTCATTGAGGCATACCGTTCCGTGCTTTATGCAAAGCAGGTGCCGCAGCTGTCAACTTTGATCCAGGCAGCAGTGCTGGGTGTGATCGTCTGTGTGATCGGTTATATCAGTTTTAGAAAATTGCAGAAAGGTTTTGCGGAGGAATTGTAGGATGCGCGAAGAAAATGCAATCGAAGTAAAAGATTTAAAAAAACAGTTTAAGGTCTATTATGATAAAGGCAGCCAGTTAAAGGAAAAGATGCTGTTCTGGAAGAGAAACCGCTATGAGAACCGTCAGGTATTAAACGGAATCAGCTTTGAAGTCAAAAAAGGAGAAGCGGTCGGACTGATCGGACACAATGGCTGTGGAAAGAGTACCACCTTAAAGCTGCTGACGAAGATTATCTATCCGACCTCCGGTACTGTGGAGATGCGGGGAAGGGTTTCCAGTCTGATCGAGCTTGGAGCCGGATTCCACCCGGATATGAGCGGAAGAGAGAATATTTATACGAATGCGGCAATCTTTGGCCTTTCCAAACGGGAGATCGAAGAGAGACTGGATACGATCATTGAGTTTTCAGAGTTACAGGCATTTATCGACAATCCGGTGCGTACCTATTCTTCGGGAATGTATATGCGGCTGGCGTTCGCAGTTGCAATCAATGTCAATGCAGATATCCTTCTGATCGATGAGATCTTAGCCGTAGGAGATGCGAATTTTCAGGCGAAATGTTTTGATAAATTAAAAGAGATTAAAGAGCGGGGAACGACAATTATCATCGTATCCCATGCGTTAGGACAGATCGAGCAGATCTGTGACCGGACGATCTGGCTGCAGGACGGACAGATCAAGTTGAGCGGTACACCGCGTGACGTACATCCGAAATACCAAAACTACATGAATGAAATGCGTAAAAAGATGGCAAATGAGAACATGGATAAATTTGTTCCGCCGGAGCCGGAAGAAACAGAGGATGAAAAGCGTTATGGTGATAAACGGGTGGTCATTACCGAGGTGGAGATGCAGAATGCTGAAGGAAAGAAGCAGAGAGCCTTTACCTGCGGTGAACCGATCACGATCCAGGTTCAGTTCCATGTCAATGAGCCGGTAGAAAAAGCCATGATGGGATTTGGGATTTTCCGTCGGGATGGCATGCACTGTTACGGATGCAATACGCATATCGACAACATTGGTGATCTGAGTTTTAAGGAAGATGGAACAGTGCGTATCCGGTTAGAAGAGATGGATTTATTAGAGGGTTCTTATTCGCTGGATTTAGCGATCCAGACCGATTTAGAAGAACCGATTGATTTTTACAGAGAAGTCATGCCGTTTGAATTATACAATTCTAAGAGTGATATCGGAGTTGTGCGGATTCCGCACAGTTGGGAACTAGAAGAAGTGCAGAAGGAGTAGCGGATATGGAAAAACTGGAATTTCGTTCAGAGGCAGAAAAAGAAATCTTTATGCAGCTGATCAGTAAAAAAGAAGCGATTCGTCTTTGTTTTGAACAAAAAGACAGTTCCTATATGGAAAGCGAAGTGCAGAAATTAGATGATATGTTAGATGAATTAGAGCAGCACTATTCACTTGCAATCTATGATCTGCAGGATCCTTCGAGGATGAAACGTCTGTTTGGACGGATGTTTGGAAAAATCTTTAAAGTGTTTTTCATGGGACCGTTTGCAAAAAAACAGATTGCCTATAACAGACAGGTATTGAACACGCTTCACAACCTTCAGGAGACACAGGAGGGAATCTTAGAAGCTATGGCAAAGATGAAAGAACAACAGGAGGTAAGCGAATGAATATAGGATTTGATTCTGTTGGGATTTTAGGACCTGCAAGCAAGAATCGTGGAATTGGAAATTACACGAAGAGCCAGTTTTTAAAAATGGCAGAGATAGATAAAGAAAACCGGTATTTCTTTTTAAATACCTATGAGGCAGATTTTTCCCTGAGTGAGTTTATGGAGGATGCGTCAAATCTGCATGAAGAGTTTTATTTTTTCGGAAAAGGCAATTTTTTACTGCATGACCGTATCAACTATGAATTAGTCGGAAAAGTCGTAAAGCGTTTTTTAAAGGATAATCAGATCGATGTGTTCTATATGACCTCTCCGTTTGATGAGAATATGACGCTCTACCGTAAGGAATGGTTTGAGGGTGTGACGGTTGTCGCAACGGTATATGATATTATCCCATACATGAGAAAGGATCAGTACTTTCCACGTTTCAGCCGTGCAAAGCAGTACTATGAGATGAGGATCGATATGCTCAAATGGGTGGATCAGATACTGGTCATTTCTGAGAGTGTAAAGCAGGATATGATCAAATACATGAATTTTGCGCCGGAGAAGATCGATGTCATCTGGGGTGCGGTAGATGAAAGATTCAAAGAGATTCCGGTTGCCGATGAAACAGAAAAAGAGATCCGTGAAAAATTCGGTATTACGGATTCTTTTATTATCTGTACGGGGGGTGCAGACGGCAGAAAGAATTTGGATGGACTGATCCGTGCCTTTGGAGCAATGCCAAAAGAGTTAAAGGAACAGTATCAGTTAGTCATTGTCTGTAAGCTGTCACAGGAAGCTGTGGATGGCTTTATGAAACTCGCAAAAGAGTCTGATGCAGACGGAAGAGTCATCTGTACGAATTTTGTTACGGATGAAGAGCTTCTGATCTTATATAATTTAGCACACCTGACTGCATTTCCATCGAAGTATGAAGGCTTCGGACTTCCGGTCGTGGAATCCTGGGCATGTGGAACTCCGGTTTTAACATCGAATAATTCCAGCCTTGTGGAAGTCGGAGGAGACGGAGCCGTTTTAGTCAATCCGAATGATGTATCGGATATCACCAGAGGACTGGTACAGGCATTGTCAGAAACCGATTTAGAGGAACTTTTACAAAAGGGAAAGAAGCGTTTAGAACGTTTCCGGTGGAAAGTTGTAGCAGAAGACACCCTGAAATTCATCCGGGCTGCTTATGATAAACACGAAAAAACAAATCAGGATTTAACAAAAGAAGAAAAGCCGGAAAAAATCTACGCAGATAAAAAGTGGCTGGCAAGACTCTATGCAGAGCGGATCATCGGACAGAAATATACAAGTCTGGAGATATGGCATCTGGCAAGGATGATCGCCTATGCAGACGGTGTAGATCAGGATTAGGAGAAAGTGGGCATGGCAGAAGGTTTCATATTTTTTGCTGCGGTATTGGCACAGGGATTCCTGTGTGCAAAGCTGTTGCCGCGTAAATACAATTATATGGAAAAAGGGATCTTAGTGGGAGCGGCAGAGATCGCAGAGATCGCAGTTGCTGCGAATCTGCTTGCTGTTTTCGGGATTTTTTCCTTATATGCGCTGAGTGCGATCCTGTTTGTGTCGGCGGGTATCTGCCTTTGGATATTTTGCAAGCGGGAAAAAGTACAGGAAGCGTCAGGAAAAATGAGCCGGTGGGATGTAGCCGCCGTTGCTCTTTTACTGATTTCATTTTGCCTGTGTTTTTTCTTTCCGACAAAATATATGCCGGCAGGCAGGGACCCGGGAGTCTATCTCATCAACGGTGTGCATATTGCAAAAACCGGTGGGATCACTTATGAGAGCAATGTTTATCTGAATGAGCATTATGAAGAAGTAAAAGACTTATTAAAATTAGACGCACCGGGCTTTTACTCGGAATATGAATATGGAATTTCCAAAGAGCCGGGAAGTGTGGTAACACAGTTCTTACACATGTTTCCAAGTATGTTAGCCGTAGGTTACCGGGTGGGAGGTTTAGAAGGTCTGGTACGCGTCAATGCTTTTATCAATTTCTTTGCACTGGGTATCATGTATCTTTTGACAAAGCGGATGTTCGGTGAAAAGGCGGCAGGGCTGGCATTGCTTTTTCTGACTGTCAATCCGGCACAGCTTTGGGCTGGAAGGATCACGCAGACTGAGCTGTTAAGCCAGATGCTTCTGTTTCTTGGAATTTACTGGTTTTACGAGGGCTGGGAAACCGAAAAACTGCGATATGCGGGATATGCGGGACTGTTGTTTGGAATCTCCACCTTTAATCGTATCGATGCCTATATCATTGGTGTCGGCATCCTTGTGATGTGGGGCTACTGTGAATGGTTTGAGGTGAAGAAAAAATACGCGAGAGTGGCAGCAGGACTTTATCTGATACTTGGCGCCGCGGCGTTGGGATATGGTTTTATTTTTTCCTATCCATATTATAAGGTGCATCTGCACAAAGGACTTGCGATGATCGTCGGGATCAATGTGGTGTTAGCGGTATTGGTGATCCTCGTCGGAGGAATCCTCAGCATGAAAAGGAAAAGCATGCAGAGAAACGCTGTACAGACAGGACAGGAAAGCGACAGCCCTGAAAAGATTCGGGAGTTCGTACAGGGCAGGGGCAGTGTACTGTTATCCGTATTGCTTGGAGTATTGGCATTATTTGCCTATCTCCTGCGTCCGGTATTGTTAAAAAATTACGAAGAGCCAGTCAACCTCTATGCCATGCAGCAGTTCTGCTGGTATGTGACGATCCCGGCAATGATATTACTGTTTTACGGTTTTTACCGGATATTACACAGAAATCAGGAGTGGGAAAGATATCTGCTCTTTTTAGCGATCGGATTCAGCAATCTGATCGCCTATATCGTCAGACCATCCATCAGTCCGGACCATATCTGGATGTCAAGAAGATGGATCTTTGTCTGTATCCCGTTTGTACTGATGATGGCAGCCTATGGGATCAGCCGGTTACCGTGGAGTGGGAAGAACCGCAGGGGGAAATCTGTGGTACAGGGTGGACTGGCCATTCTTATCACAGGAATGCTTCTGATCCGGAGTACAGCATTTTTAACGGAAAAAATGTATGACGGCATGGATAAACAGTATGAGAAGGCGGCAGAGCAGTTAGAGGATGATAAGATATATCTGACCACGAATACTTCGTTAGCGGGCAGTTATCGTTTTCTATATGGAAAAAATGTTTTTCTGTTAAAGGATATGCGAGGGGAATTGCAGAAGTATCTGCAGGATCACGAAGTCTATTATATCGGAAATGTCGGAGAACTGGATCTGTTCCATGTACAGGCAGAGGAGTTGTCAGAGCAGATCATTCAGGGAACATTTTTAGAAAAAACAACAGAGCATTTTCCAAGAGCCTTAGATACGGAAGAGATGAACACTTCGGTTTACCGTTTAAGAGCAGCCGATCAGACAGAGATTGAGATCCCGATGTCCCTGTTTACGATCGCAGCGGGAAGTACACGGACCGGGAATGTCATCGAAACAGAAGAAGCCGGTTATGCCTTCTGGGGTCCGTATATGAAGTTAGAAAAGGGCCATTATCGTGTGGTATTTTCTATTGATACGGCAGAAGAGACCAATGGAAAATGTGAGATCGCAATGGGTGGAAACCTGTTAGCAGAAAAAGAAATAGCAGGAAACAAAGAAGTAGAGTTGGAATTTGACGTTGAGGGAGCAGAGGAAGGAATTGAGTTTCGTGTACAGACAGAGGGTGGCAGCCTTCGCTGTGATTCCGTTCATCTCTGGAAACAGGAATAAAGGAGAAGATGATGAATAAGACCTGGATAAAAGAGCATTGGTTAGAAATCCTGCTCTGTGTGGGAATAGTGATACAGATTGGAGCGCTGGCAGTATTTAATCTGACCAGACTGCCGTATGAATCAAATTATGATTCCTCCTGTGCTTATGCACAGATCGTAGAAATGTGGAGACAGAAGCGTATCCTTTTAAAAGACTGGGCATATCAGACCACTTTGGGTATTGATTCGCCGGTTCTTTTAGGAGTATTGTTCTATGGTATTACGAAGAATGCATTTACGGCATTTGGACTTGCAAATATTGTGACCGTGATCGTCTATGCATTCCTGTTCTATGATATTTTAAAACAGGCAGATGTTAAAAAAAATATGCGTCTGCTTGCCGTACTGTTTCTTCTGACACCATACAGCACAGGACAGTTAGGCTATATGCCGATGCTTTTTACCAGTGCAGGTTCTTATGCGTATAAGCTGTTAGTGCCGTTGTTACTGATCGATATCTTAGTACGGATGCACAAAGGACAGGAAATTAAAAAATACTGGTATCTGATCCTGTTTGCAACCTTTTTCGTATTTGATACCGCAGTTTCAAGTGGAGAATATATCCTGCTTTGTGCCGTATTACCGTTGATCGGATATGAAATCCTTCATGTACTGATCGGAAACGATATCAAACAGATTTTTAACAAAAGGCTTGGATTTCTGATCTTAGAATCCGCCATCTATGTGGTAGGCATTAAAGTGGGCAGACGTACCGGAATCATTGAGTCGGTCGGAAGCCAGATGATGCTCACAAAGGCAAAGCATTTCCCGTCGGTGATCGCAAAATGCCTGACCGGAATCTTCCAGTTGTTTGGCGGAATCCCGGACTATGAGGATATTCCGGTAACACAGACCTATGGAATGATGTATCTGTTCCGTTTCTTTTTAGCGGCAGTGATCTTAGCATCATGGATTTATTTGTTAAAACATTTAAAAGAAAATGAAAAATATAAAGAACTCGTTGGGATGATCACCTGCATTTTTGCAGTGAACCTGATCGTATTGATCTTTGCCAATGTCAACTATGCGACAAAGACGTTTGAATACCGTTATCATCTGATCAGCATGATACCGATGATCCTGCTGACCTCCATTGCAGCATCGGACTTATGGGAAAAGAGAAAACTCTTAGAGCAGACCATTGTTCTGGTTACGATCGTTCTTTTATTGTTTGTCAACGTCTATGACTATAAGAACTATATGAGAGACTGCTATAACTATCAGGGCGATATGCAGGGAATCACACTCACGGCAGAGCAGGAGGGAGTTCATCTGATCATTACGATCGGCTCGGAATCCATTTCAATGGGAAGATGTATGCGGAATGTCAACCCAAATGTGGAGATCAGTACCTGGGGCGGCTACAACCATGGAGTCGGCTGGGGAGCAAGTACTTATTATTTTGATAATGCACATTTAAAGACCCCGTATATGGTTCTGATGACCCAAAAGGAATATGAATTGATGCCGAAGCAGATCGCAAAGCAGTTAGAAGAAGTACAGGTATTTGGAATTTTCCGGCTTTACCGGGTCAAAGAAAATGTCTTAGATGGAGATAACACACTCCCACAATCCGGAACCAACAGGGATTTTTGCTATAGTTCGGGATATGAATACTGGGGAAAAATGGAGAGTGACGGAAATGTGCTCTCTTCCGGAAAGAAAGAAACGGTACTGCGCAGTAATAAGAAAAAAATCGAAAAAGATGCAGCTTATGATATCGTAGTACATTATGAAGTATTAAAGTCCAAAGAGGACAGTGCAGCAACCTTCCGTGTGAGAAATGCACAGGATGAGATCATTGCAGAGCAGGAGATGCCAAGCGATGCAACAAAGATCACGATCAAGGATGTGTCCGTAATAACCGGCATGGAATGGGTCCGATACCGGATAAATGCAGAAAAAGGAAGCAAGATCCGTATCAGGAGCATTGAGACAATCGCACAGTAGATCAGAAAAAGCAGTGAGGTAAGAACATGGTGATAAAGGCAATACTATTGGTGGCATTTCCGCTGGTACTTATATTTGGAATAGATTGGAAAACAGTGAGAACCGGAATATTCAGAACAGATGTCATGCGCTATGAGGATACGGAAAATTTAAGGGGAATTGCAGCACTTTTTGTTATTTTCGCCCACTATACACTGAAGATGAAGCATATGGGGTATAGCCTGGGTATTTGTAAGCCTTTTACCTGGCTTGGGGGTATGGGTGTTTGTATCTTTTTTTTCCTGTCCGGCTATGGGATGAGTTGTTCGGCAAAGAAAAACGGTATGACATTAAAAAAGCTGATCCGCAGGATTCTGACGATCTACCTTCCGATCTTAGCAGTCCGTGCAGTATTTATGCTGATAGAACAGGCGGCTTTGGAAAAGCCGGAAGGAAGCGGGATCTTATACTTTTTAGGGTTAAAAAATGGTCCATGGTATTTGAATGAACTGATCATCATGTGTGTTCTCTTTTTTATAGCATACAGAGTCGGAAAAGAGAACAGAGGTATCTGGCTGGGTGCTTTGACAGGTGGTCTGATCATCATGAGTATCTGTTTTGAGGTGTTGGGATTTCCGGCAAGATGGTATGATTCTAATATCATGTTTGCGTTAGGAACGGCAGTGGCATTGTACAAAAAAGAGATTCTCGAATTTTTAGAAAAACACTACTATGGAAAAATGATATTCGTTGCAGTCTGCTTCCTGTTATCTACGGTAGTATATACTACGGTAAAGGGAGAATGGATTGCTGTTGTATTAAAGATCATATCGGGAACAGCCCTGAACATGCTTGCATTAATGGTGATCATGAGAGTTCCATTACGGTCGAAGATACTGCAATACTGTGGAAAGCGTTCGCTGTATCTGTATTTAACACATATTTCCTTATGGGTGATCTGTGTAGAGCATATGAAGAACATTCAGGCAGTGTTCGCGGTTTCCCTAGTACTGACGTTTATATTGTCCGAACTGTTTTATATAGCAGACAGAGCAATTACAAAGAAATAAGAAGGTGGTAGACGACATGAAGAAAGACTTAAAGAAGATAGTGATGATAGGACCGGTTTATCCGTATAAAGGCGGAATTGCCCACTATACGGGACTGATGTGTAAGGCATTGCGTAAGAAATACGATGTGACCATGGTATCCTTCCAGATGCAGTATCCGAAGTTTTTATACAAAAAAGAACAGAAGGACTACGACAACCCACAGTTTGAGGTGCCGGAGACAAAATACTGGATACACACTGCAAATCCGTTTAATATCGTGAAGGCATCCAAATGGATCTTAAAGGAAAAACCGGATCTAGTGATCTTCCCATGGTGGCATCCGTACTTTGCACCGTGTTTCTGGATCATGGAAAAAATGTTGAAAAAGCATACGAAGATCATGTTTTTATGTCATAACGTATTCCCGCATGAGCGTTTCCCAATGGACCGTTTCTTAACGAAAAGGGTATTAGAAAAGGGAGATTACTTTATTGTACAGTCTAAGATGGATGAGTCCGATCTTTATCAGATCAAGAGTGATCCGGTCGTCAAACTGACACCGCACCCAACCTATAATGCGTTCCGTTTGCAGAATTTAAGCCGCAGTGAATCCAGAGAACTGATCCGGGCATCCGAGGACGAAAAGATATTGTTGTTCTTTGGATTTGTAAGAGAATACAAGGGTTTAAAACATCTGCTCCGCGCCATGCCAAAGATTACAGAGCAGGTGGAAAATCTCCGTTTATTCGTAGTCGGAGACTTCGGAGAGGACAGAGATCAGTATATGGAACTGATCCGTGAGAAGAAGATTGAAGATGCCGTGGAAGTGGTAGAGGGTTATATCCCGGATAAAGAGGTAGAAAAATACTTTGCTGCCTGTGATCTGGTAGTGCTTCCATATGAGTCAGCGACACAGAGTGGGATCGTACAGATTGCTTACGGATTCCGGAAACCGGTATTAGTAACCAATGTCGGAGGACTGCCGGACGTTGTAACCGACGGTAAGACCGGATATGTGGTAGAGAGCAAGAATCCGGAACAGATCGCAGACGCAGTCATCCGCTATTTTAAAGAAGAAAAAGAAGAAGAATTTGCACAGAACGTAAAAGCGGAAGAATACAAGTATTCCTGGGACAGAATGACGGAGGTCGTAGAAGAATTATGGGCAAGATAGCAGAAGATGAAAAAGTAGACTTTGTCATTCTCTGGGTAGACGGAAATGACCCTGAGTGGCAGGCAAGTAAAGCAAAATATACTGCCGATAAAGGACAGGATGCTTCCGCAAACCGTTATCGGGAATGGGAGAACTTAAAGTACTGGTTTCGCGGAGTGGAAAAATTCGCACCGTGGGTCAACAACGTCTATTTTGTAACCTGTGGTCATTATCCGGAGTGGCTGAACTTAGAGCATCCGAAGCTGCGTTTTGTCAGGCATGAGGATTTTATCCCAAAGGAATGTCTGCCGACGTTCAGTTCCCGTCCGATCGACATGAACCTGCACCGGATCGAGGAGTTAAGTGAACATTTCGTCTATTTTAATGACGATATGTTTCTGATCGACAAGGTGGAAAAGACGGACTTTTTCAGAAATGGAAAGCCGTGTGACATGTTATGCGAATATCCGCTGGGATTTTCCGGAAAAACCTATGTATTTTCGCATACGATGGTCAACAACATGAACCTGATGGGTAAATACTTTAAACGGAAACAGATCAAAAAGGATTTAAAGAAGAAAATGTTAAGTCCCAAATACGGAAAATATGCAATATACAACTGGATCATGTATATGCTGCCGTTCCCAAACCTGATCGGAGTCTTAAGCCATCATCTTCCGATGGCAAACTTAAAGTCCACCTATCAGGAGTTCTGGGAAAAAGAGCCGGAAATCTTAAATGAGACGATTTCCCACAGATTCCGTTCCATTTCGGATGTCAATCAGTTTGTATTCCGCTACTGGAACCTGTTCCGCGGTAATTTTGAACCGTTTAATGTGTTAAAGTTAGGAAAGATGTATGCCGTCGGTGCAGACAATCGGGAATTGTATGATACGATCCGCAACCAGAAAAAACGGATGATCTGCATTAACGATACCTGTACTCAGGAAGAATTTGAAGAGGCAAAACCAAAGGTGATCGAATGCTTTGAGCATATCCTTCCGGAAAAATCATCCTTTGAATTATAAAAAGAGCATTGAGGCGAAAGCATGAGCAGTATTAAGAAAAATTTTTCATATAATCTGGTATATCAGATATTAAATCTTGTTATTTTGCTGGTAACATCCCCCTATATCGCAAGGGTACTCGGACCGGATAAGAGCGGAATTTATTCTTACACCTATTCAGTAGCGAATTTTTTCCTGTTAGCGGCAATGCTGGGAGTGAACAATTACGGAAACCGGAGTATTGCACTGATCCGTGATGACAAAGAGAAGCTGTCTAAGACCTTTTCAAGTATCTATGTACTCCAGCTTCTGACCTCGGCAATTTCCGTAACTGCCTATGTCATCTATTTAGTATGGATCATTGATGCGAACCGTACCGTGGCATTAGTACAGGGAGTGTACCTGATGTCCGCAGCCTTTGATATTAACTGGTTCTTTTTCGGATTAGAAAAATTCAAGCTGACCGTTACCAGAAATATGGTCATCCGTATTTTGTCCTTAGTTGGTATCTTCGTATTTGTAAAAGACCAGAGTGATTTAATCTTATATACATTTGTTATGGCGGGCAGCCAGTTGTTAAGTACATTGGCACTCTGGCCATATGTCAGAAAATTAACAAAGTTCCGGAGACCGACCTGGGCAGAGGTGGCACACCACATCAAGCCGAATCTGGTATTGTTCATTCCGGTACTGGCGATCAGTATCTACAATGTCATGGACAAGATCATGTTAGGAATTATGAGTACGGATGCACAGGTAGGTTACTATGAATATTCCGAGAGAATTTTGCAGATCCCTATGGCGATCATCAATGCGCTTGGAATGGTTATGCTGCCAAGAATGTCCAATCTCGTACAAAAGGGAGAAAAGGAACTCAGCAGAAAATATATTGCAAATTCCATGTATTTTACGATCTGGATCTCCATGGCAACGACGTTTGGATTAGCAGCCATTGCACCGGTATTTACCGTGGTATTTTACGGAAAACAATATACAGCATGTATTGCCCTGATCACGGCGTTAACCGTCATGATCCCTTGTAAGGCATGGGCAAATGTCGTGCGTACCCAGTATCTGCTTCCAAACAGCCAGGATATGATCTATGTCGTATCGGTGATCGCGGGAGCAGTGGTCAATGTCATCTTAAATGCGATACTGATCACACGTTATGATGCAATGGGAGCAGTCATCGCAACAATCTTTGCCGAATATACGGTAATGTTGATTCAGACCTTTAAGACCAGAAAAGAGTTAGAATTTGGAAATTATCTGAAAAAAGGTTGGATATATGTTGTATTTGGAATTATAATGTATATAGCAGTATCTTTTATAGGAAATGGAAGAAAAGCATCTGTGCTTCTGCTTTTGATCGAACTGGCAGCAGGCGGTGTCGTTTATTGTGGACTGAGCATCGGATACCTGTTACTGACCGGAAAAGCAGATATGTTGACAAAGAGAAAAAGCAAACAGTAAAAGCAAGCATGAAAAAGGAGAGTACTATGAAAAGCAGAATGAACCGATTAAAGGGAGCGGGTATCCTTATGGCAGCCGTTGTTGCAGCAGGAAGTTTACAGATTCCGGCAATGGCACAGGTAGAGGCAGCAGAGAATAATCCCGTTGTAGAGACAACGATCACAGAAGCAGACAGTTTTGGAGCCTCCTCATCTCGGGGAGCACAGTTGAACTTCAGTAACATCGGTGCAACCTACAACGTAAAAGACTATGGTGCAAGTACTTCTTTGGATGATAACTATCCTGCATTTCAGGCAGCACTGGATGCGGCAAATAAGTATCAGAAAAAACATCCGGGTTCACAGTGTAAGGTCGTGATACCGAAAGGAACTTACCGCATCAAAGGCGAAAGCGGTCACGGATTGATCGTATACAGTAACACCTGGATTTATGCAGAGGGAGCAACGATCAAAAGAAGGAGTGATTACAACTGGCACCTGATGCAGACTAATATGAGTGGAAAAGGTTATAATGTTACCCGGAACGTCAAGATCGAGGGCGGAACATGGGACGGTCAGGGAAAGGAAACGAAGAACACCAACTCCGTATTCCGTTTTGCACATGCATCCAACATGGCATTTATCAACTGTACCGTACAGAACAGCTTTAATGCACATATCATAGAGCTTGGTGGTGTCAAAGGCTTTACGGCACAGGGATGTACAGTAAAAAAATACAGCCAGAACGATTCAAGTTTAAAGAAAGAAGCGATCCAGTTAGATATCTGTAATAACAAGACGATCATGCCGGGAACAGCAACCGATGATGCACTCTGCAGTGATGTCTTAATTGAAAATAACACATTTACGGATTTGTATCGTGCAGTGGGAAGCCACTCCGCAGTCGTTGGTCTGTACTATGACAATGTGGTAATTAAAAACAATGTATTTTCCAATATCAAAGGAAAAGCAATTAATACATACAATTACACCAATTGCATCATCAGCGGCAACACCTTTACAAACTGCTGTGAAGCGATCGACTTCAGAGCCATGAGCATGAATAAGCAGTATAACGGAAGTTTTTATGCACCGGCAAATGGAAGCACACCAAAGGCAGGCGGTTTAAAAGCAAATCTGTTGATCTCTAAGAATAAGATCACTACGGATACCGCATCAGGTCATGAGGCACCGGACGCAGCCATCCGTGTATTCGGAGCAAAAGTAGACAGTGCATATTATGCAAACGGCAAACTGGCAATTCCGAAGGGTAATTATTATGTAGAAGGTGTCCGCATTGAGAACAACACCATCTCAGGAAAAGCAAACGGTATTTCCTTAGGTGATGTCAGAGGTGCAACTCTCAGCAATAATACGATCACCGGATGTAAGAGAAGCGGTGTCCAGATCGCAGATGGTTCCAAAGTAACGATTTCCGGAGGAAAGATCCAGAAGAATACACGCAACGGTGTATTAGTAGAGAAAAATTCAGAGGCTTATTTCAAAGGCGGAAGAATTGAAAAGAACTCTGTCAACGGTATCAATGTAACCAAGAGTAAGATCAGCGTTTCCAATAAATGTATCATTGCACAGAATAAGAGCCATGGAATCAGCCTGACAGATAAATCCAAGGGATGTAAGATCTCTTCCGCAGAGATCAAAAATAACAGCGGTAACGGAATTGCGATGAATAAAGGCTCCGTACTTACCATGACAGGCGGTACGGTAAGCAGTAATAAGAAAAACGGTATTTCCGTCACAGCAAGTAATTTAACAGCTAAGAAGATTACCGTAAACAACAACAAAGAGAATGGAATCGGATTTTCAAGTTCTTCTAAGGGAACGGTCAACAGCAGTAAGATTACGAAGAATAAAAAATCCGGAATCACTGCAAATAGTGGAAATTTGAATATTTCATCCAATACGATCGAGAATAACAAGAAATATGGAATCTCATTAGCAGGCAGTGCAAAAGCATCTTCTCTGACAAAGAACATATTATCCAATGAAGGAAAGAATGAGATCGTAGTCAGCGGAGGAGCAAAAGCGCCGGTAAAAACAACCGTTTCCACAAAACTGAATGCAGTAACTTCTAACATGAAACAGGTAACCGGATCTGCACATCCAAAGTCAAAGCTGACCGTAAAGGCAGGAAGTAAGAAGATTGGAACCGGAGTGGCACAGAATTCCGGAAGCTATGTCATTAAGATCAAAAAGCAGAAAAAAGGTACAACCATTGGTGTCTACAGCACAGATGCAAAGAAGAATATCTATCAGCGGACGGTGAAAGTAGGCAAATAGATAAAGGAAATACAGGATGCGAAAAAGAGGCTCGAAATGGATTTTGGGAGTCATACTTCTGGCGGGGTGCCTGCTATACGGGCAGATGACAGTGTCTGCAAAAGAGCAGGAACCGATGACCGTTGAGACAACCCGGAGACAGGCGAAAGCCACAGGTGCAAGACTGAACTTTACAAATGTAAAAAAGGAGTTCAACGTATTGGATTACGGTGCATCTGTAACATCTAAAAACAATTATAAGGCATTTCAAAAGACAATTGATGAAGCCCATAAGTATCAACAGAAACACCCGGATGAGCAGTGTAAGATTGTGATTCCGGGTGGAGTCTATGATGTGAAGGATAAGGACGGACATGGTCTGATCATTTACAGCAATCTCTGGATCTATGCACAGGGGGCAACAATCCGCAGAACGACTCCGTATAAGCGGAATCTGATGCAGACCGTTGGAACGGGAGGCGGATATGCCGGTACCAAAAATGTTCTGATCGAAGGTGGGATCTGGGATGGACTTGGAAGTGTGACGAAGAACACCAATCCGATCTTTAGGTTTGTCCATGCTTCGGATATTGAATTTTTGAACTGTACGGTGCAGAACAGTTTTAATGCACATCATCTTGAAATGGGCGGCATTAAAGGGCTGTCCATTTTAGGCTGTACTTTCAGCGACTACAGTCAGGATAAAGCGTCTTTGAAAAAAGAGGCAGTTCAGTTAGATATCTGCAATAACAGTTCTATTATGCCGGGATGTGAGGTGTATGATGATGCACGGTGTCAGAATGTATTGATCAAAAATAATACATTTACGGAGTTATACCGGGCAATCGGAACACATTCGGCAGTCGTAGGAAAGTATATGAGCAATATTACGATCAGCGACAATTTTTTCTCCGATATCAAAGGAAAAGCAATCGGAATGTATAATTACAAAAATTGCAATATTGTACATAATACCTTTGTAGACTGTAGTGAGGCAATCGACTTTCGTAGTGTCAGTATGTCAGATTCTTATGGGAAGAATTTTTATGCACCGGCGGATGGAAGCAAGGTAAAAGCACAGCCTTTAACGGCAAATCTGGTCATTGCGGATAATGTCATCCGAAAGGACCGGATGAGTGGACATGATACCGGAGGTGCCATGATCCGGGTATTTGGAACGCATGTGCGTACATCTTATACATCAAATGGCAAGACCATCGTACCGGCAGGCGACTATTCAATTAAGAATGTCGTGATCGAGCGTAACCGTGTGTCCGGCAAAGCGGCAGGGATCATATTGAATGATGTAAAAAATGCAACGTTGCGAAATAATATCATCTATGAATGTGACAAACACGGATTGCAGATCACGGAAAATTCAACGGTAACTCTCAAAGGGATCAATAAAATATACAGTAATGAAAAGAATGGGATTTCCTGTGGTTCTTCGAAATTAAAGCTACAGGGTTCCACAAAGATATACCGAAATGGTGCTACGGGTCTTTATATCTATAAGTCAAAAAATGCGGATATCCGAAAGCTTATCACATATTCAAATGGCGGGGCGGGTATCACATTGACCGGAACATCCTCGGCAGTCATAAAAAATCCATCGGTCAGAGGAAATAAGCATTACGGTATTATCGCCGAGAAGAAATCAAAACTGAAATTAGAGGGCGGTACAGTTGCAAAAAATGCTGAGAGCGGGGTTTTTGCAGCAGAACAGGCAGATGTTTCCCTACGATCCGGTGTAAAAATTGAACAGAATAAAGGAGCCGGTGTCAGTGTGTCTTCTGGTGCAGTGAAAATATATGATTGTGAAGTGCAAAAAAATAAAAAGTCAGGTGTGGAATTACAATTGTATTCTAAGGCGAATTTAAAGGGAAATACCATCATTGCTAACCGACAGTCGGGAATTTACGCAAGCACAAGCAGACTGACCATCAAAGAAAACGTGATCACCGATAACCGCAGATATGGAGTTGCCATGTATCAGGGTTCTAAGGCAACGAGCCTGAGAGACAATCAGTTCTCAAATGGAGCAAAGGAAGAGATTCTCCTTGTCGGAGGTTCGAGTGCACCGGTCAGAACGACAAAGGCGATCAGGATCAACTGGTTAGCAAGTTATTCGAACCGGATCACAGGCAGGGCACAGCCGGGAGCGAGGGTGACTGCAAAATATGGTAACAAGAATTTAGGTTCCTCAAAAACAACGAAACAGGGAAAATATACCATTAAGATCAACAGGAAGAACCGGAATACCGTGATCACGATAACAGCCAGAGATGGAAAGAACAATCAATTTCAAAGAGAAGCAACTGTAAGATAAAGTGAAAAAGATGATTTTTCAACAATTCTTGCAAAAGCAGGACAGTTGTGATAAAATGCTTTAGATTATGCTGGGAGGAATAAACCAATGAAATTAATTATACAGATACCATGTTACAATGAGGCAGAGACATTAGAGATCGCATTGAACGATCTGCCAAAGCACATCGATGGCATTGATGAGATCGAATATCTGATCATCAATGACGGAAGTAAGGACAATACTGTAGAAGTCGCAAAGAACTGGGGCGTGAACTACGTTGTCAATTTCAAAAAGAACAAAGGTCTTGCAAAAGGATTTATGGCAGGACTGGATGCGTGCCTTAGAAACGGCGCAGACATCATTGTCAATACCGATGCAGATAACCAGTACTGCGGCGAAGATATTGAAAAGATCATACGCCCGATCTTAAACGGAGAAGCAGACATCGTGATCGGCGAACGTCCGATCGATCAGACAGAGCATTTTTCACCACTCAAAAAGAAACTGCAGCATTTTGGAAGCTGGGTAGTCCGTAAGGCATCGAACTCAGACATCCCGGATGCACCGAGTGGATTCCGTGCTTACAGCAGGGATGCGGCAATGCGTCTGAATGTTACCAATGAATATACCTATACTTTAGAAACCATCGTACAGGCAGGACGTACCAAGATGGCAATGACTTCTGTTCCGATCCGTACCAATGCAGAACTGCGTCCATCCAGACTGTTCAGCAGTATGTTTGGTTATGTAAAGAGATCCATGTTAACGATCATCCGTGCATTTTTAATGTACAAGCCACTGTCCTTCTTTATGGGACTTGGAACAATTCCTGTCATTGGCGGAGTTGCGTTGGGAATCCGTTTTATCGTCTATGCAGTTGGAGGAAGCGGTGCCGGCCATATCCAGTCACTGATCCTTGCGTCAATGCTGATCATCATAGGAGTGCTTGTATGGGTACTCGGACTGATGGGCGACATTATCGCATCAAACCGGAAGTTATTAGAGGATATCCAGTACCATGTGCGTAAACTGGATTACGATTCCGAAAAAGAGGAAAACTAAGGACTAAAGGCTCAAGGAGGATACAGATGGATAACAGAATGACCGGGATTCGACAAAAAACAGGCTATATCTGGGCATTTTTGATCGCATTTTTGCCAAGACTCTTCTGGAGTCTGCAGGCAATTCCGCTGCGAACAGTTTCAGATGAGCTGTCTACTATGAATGGTGCGGTATTCTTTTCTTCACAGAACTGGAATGCCGTTGTATCAAAAGCAGGATATTATGGTTTTGGAATGAGTATACTGGCAACACCACTGATGCAGTGGATCAAAGATCCGGTCATACTCTATCGTACCCTGTTAGTCTGTACCGGAGTATTAGAGAGTGTGGCAGCAGTCATCTGTTTCTATCTGATCAAGAGAGTATTTGGAATTACAGATGAAAAAAAAGCACTGTTGATGACGGTAACGATTTCTTATATAACCGTTGTCCGTACAACCGTGTTTTATAATGAACATATGCTGATGCTGATCAGTTGGTGCATATGTCTGGTATTAGCAAAGCTGGTACTCACAGAGGAGCCGAAAAAAAGAGCAATGTGGACCGGCTTTTTTGTCTTGCTCATGTTATATGCGCTGACGGTACATGCAAGAACAACAACCTATATTTTTGCAGCCGTATTAGTGATCGCGTTGTATGGGCTTATGTACCGCAAAAAAATGGTATCCCTGTCTGTCTTTGGAATACTGACGGCAGGCGGATATCTTCTGATAAAAAAAGGAACGAAAATATATCAGTCCGTTGTCTGGAGTACGACGGAAGGTGTGGGCAATACCCGTGTCAACATCGGACAGGAAAAATTATCCCTGTTAAAAACAGCAGACGGGATCAAGGCGTGTCTGTTCACGATCTTCGGACAGATCAATATTGCAAGCATGATCTCAGGCGGACTTCTGATCACGGCACTGGTCATGGTTATTTTATTGATCGTCAGAAAAGGAAAAGAGGCATTTGTATTAAAGACCATTCAGGCTGATAACGCACAGGAACGGCTCTATTTTGTCATTGGAAGCTTTTTTGTGCTTTGTACCGGAATGACCATCGCGGCACAGTCCCTGACATGGATCGCAACGGCAGCCAATGCCCTTGCAGATGGATATGGTGCGAAACAATACGGAACAAAAGCGTTTACCTATCTTCGCTATATGATGCCATATCTCCAGCCGCTGTTAATGCTTGTGTTCGTAACCATGGAAAAGCAGAAAGACCTGTTTTTAAGCTGTTTCCGCAAGTCAATAAAATATATCGTATTGATCCAGGGAATATGGTTAGCTTTCATACTCCCTTATTGTTATGGAAACAAACAGGCAGGAGAGGAATTCATCTGTTTTGCATTAGCAGACCGCAATATTGCAACGGCACATACCTATCTGCCGGCAACGTTAGTCTTTGTCATAATGCTATTGATTTTCTTCCGGGCAGGGAAAAAAGAGAAGTTTCAGGTCATTATGGTGGTATTGCTTGTCGTCGCAGGCTATAAATACTGCTACAATGCCTATAACTGGGATATTTTAGCGCAGAAGGAAAATGAGAAAAAAATAGATACCGTTTATCAGGTGTTAGGAAGCGGAGAACTTGGAAAAGAGCAGTTGACAGACAAGCTTTACGGACTGGACTTAAGTGGAGCAGATGATCATCAGGTGTATTATCTGTTGCAGTATTATTTTGCAGATTATGAGGTAATTCCACGTTATCCTTCCGAGGATGAAAAAGAAGCGATCCTGTTTACAAACCGACGTGAAATCACAAATACAGAGGTGCTTGAGAATTATCTTTGTATTGAACTTGACAGCGAGGAATATCTCTGGGTCAAGGGAGAAGCTTTACAGAAAAAAGTGATCGAACAGGTAAAGAAAAATCATAAGAAAGAATATCATATAGACCTTGGAACACTTTATGATGCAGCATCAAACCGCAACCAGACCGGTACGATGAGTTCAAATGGGGCAGTCGGATGTTTTGCAACGACCAAGGGGGAAGCGTTTACAAGCGGTGAATATGAGTTTACATTTACCTTTTCTGTGGAAACAGACGACAAGGGCAGTACAGATTTAGCAACCGTAGATATTGCAGATGCGATCACCGGAGAAAGCTATGTCAGTGGAAAATTGCAGGCATCCGATTTAAAGGACGGGGTTGGAGAAGTTCACTTCTCCATACCGATGAGTAATGCACAGAATCTTCAGATCAGATGTTTTGCAGACAGCACGGTTCCGGTGGAACTGACAGATATCATGTATAAAAAGAACTCACTGACCGATCATGTGGGAGCAATCTATCAGACCGAGACAGAACAGTTGAGTAAGATTGCGAATAAGATTGAAAAGAATGCAGACATCCCAATGGTTTCAGAATATGATTCTTTAAGATGGTTTGCAGATTACAGTGATATGCAAAAGGCAATGAAGGCAAAAAGTGTATTCTACTGTGAGTCACAAAAAGCGCTTGAAGGACAGCAAAACGAAGGACTTCTGTTGATGGAGAACCGAAGTGGCGGCAGTCTGGTATTTGAGCTGTTAGAAAAATATATTGTAGTAGGAAAAACAGAACATTATACACTGTTTGCAAAAAAAGAGCTGCGTGATGAGATTGCAGCACAGGGAATCCGCATGTATTCCGGTGACAAGGGATTGTCTGCAGACTATTATTATCTGGATAATTATGGAGCCGTAGATACGGCAAAACAGATATATATCCCATTTGGAACCTATGAACTGACCGTTACGGGAAGTCAGTGCATGACCGGACAGGATACGGTTGGAGAACTTTACAGCAATCTGAACCGTACAGAAACCTATGAGATGATCGCAGGGGATATTGTCAAAGAAGACGGAACCTTCGAGATACAAAAGAATATTTCTGTCTATAGCTTAGAGGGATTAAAGGGAAACAGACTGACATTTAAAATGTTTGCACAGCAGGAGACCGGACAGGCAAAGCTCTGGTTAAAGCAGACATCAAACCGCAATCTCGTACCGGTAAAAGGTTTATCGATATTAGGAGATGCAAAACGGGATGAGTCCGGAATCCTTTTAGGAAAAGAAGCAGGAATCAAGACATTTGGACCATATATTTCAGCACCGGCAGGTTTCTATCAGGTAACGTTTGAATTTGAACGGGATGGAGGAGTGCAGGGAGATCTTGGAAGTGTGGATATTGCATATGCAACCGAAGTGCTGGTGGCAGGAAGTATTTCAGACAGCAGTTTTGATGGAAAGAAAGGAAAAGTGGTCTTAGAAGTAGAGATTACAGAGGATGATACGGATCCGCTTTTGGAATTCAGAACATCCATAACAGGGGCAGATGACAGTCTGCGACTGACGGCAGTTACGATAGAGCCGCAGTAATATAGAGGAGACGGAACGATCGTGGAGACTATGGAAGAGGAAACTATGTTAGAAAAAGAACGCCCAAAACGGAGTGGGAGGCTGTTCATTGCATATACTGTGTTATTTACAGTTATGATGCTTCTGGTGTTTGGAAGATTTTTATACTATGGAAAATCCTTCATCGGAGGAGCAGACGGACTATCCCAGGTGGGTGCATCCATGCACTATAATGGTTATTTTTACAGGGAGCTGTTTACAAACTGGCTCCATGGAGATTTTTCTGTTCCGATGTGGGACTTATCCGTAGGCATGGGCATGGATGTGCTGCATGTTCTGATCTTTAACCCGCTACAGATATTATGTGGATTGCTGTTTGCAGAAAATGTCCGTGCAGGCGTGGCAGTCTTTACGATAGTCAGTCTCTATCTGGCAGGGCTTGCTTTTTTGAGTTACTGCCGTTATATCAAATGCAGTGATCAGGCAGCACTGATCGCAGTATTTACCTATCTGTGTAACGGCTATATCCTGAATTACTGTATTGCACAGAATGTATTTATTGAATTGTACATCCTGTTGCCGCTGCTTTTATTAGGAACAGAAAAATTACAGAAAGAAAAAAAGAGCGGGATATATATTGCCTGTATTGCATATCTGGGAATTTCGCTGCTGTTAAATCTGTATACCATGACACTGATCTTAGCAGGCTATCTGTGTGTGCGTTATGTTTGCAGAGAAGAAAACAGAAGTTTTAAAGGATTCTGTGCATCACTGATACGTCCGATCCTTGCCTATATCAAAGGACTTGCACTTGCGGCGGTTTTACTGATCCCAAAGATTTATCTGTCAATGACCAGCGGAAGGGTTGGAAGTGCAGACCTTGGAAGTCTGTGGTATTACGAAAAGCGTTATTACGCAGATCTGCTCACAGGGATTACCGGAAATAATGAGATTGGGATCCATGGCTTTGTGGGAGTATCGATCCTGGCATTACTGGCAGTCTTATATTTGATCTTTGCGGGAAAAGGAAAAAAATACAAAGAACTGCGGATCTGGGGAGTGATCTTATTAATTTTGACACTGATTCCGTTAGGAGGTTACCTGACCACAGGATTTATGGGATATAATCACCGTTTCCTTTTTATGGTGACCTGTTATTTTTCCATCGTACTGGCAGTGGTTCTGCCGGAATTTTTAGTAGCAGTTACGGAAAAGAAGAAAAAAACGATAGGTCTTACCATGATATATCTGTGTCTGATGGTTGCAGCATATATCTGGAAAGGCATATCCATGCCGTATACAGCGATATTTTTTGCTGTGTATATCGGACTCTGGCTGCTCGGAACGAAAAACGAAAGCGGATCGCAGATAAAGCATACAGAAATCCTCTGGCTTATTCCGGTATGTCTTGAGATCCTCTGCATGGCATATTTAATCTATGAGCCAACACAGAAAAACTATATTGCCAAATTTGAAGATGCAAAAACCGTAAATGAAAAAGTGGAGATCCGCGCATCCGCTGCTTTTTCAGCGATCAAGGATTCTTCCGTATACCGTGTAGAAAATCTTGCGGCAAATGAAAGGACGAACAACCGGGAAGCCAATTTTGGAACACGCAATGATTATTATGCGTTAGATGGCTATTACAGCTATACATATGCTGATATCATAGAAACTGTCAATGATTTAGGCATCAGTCAGATGGGAAATCCGTTTAACATCTATGATTTAGATGAGAGAACGGCACTGTATACATTAGGTGGCGTCAAATATCTGTCCGGCTATCAGGACGAAGAGACGGCAAAACCATACGGCTATCAGCTTATCAAAAAGAAGAAAGTCAAAGAGGATGGAAAAAAGCGGACGTTATGTCTGTATAAAAATCAGTATACACTACCATTGATGTATACCTACACCTCCTATATTACAAAAGAAAATTACCAGAAGTTCACGCCGAATGAAAAAGAACAGGCGATGATGCAGGGAGTCATACTGGATCAGGCGGATGCAAAAAAAGTATCAGGCATTCAGGAAACAAACTTGCAAAAGGATGCCGAAGTATTACTCAGCCAAAAGGAAATCCGGATCCGGCTGCAAAAATATTATAAAAATAAGAAAAAAGAACTGGCTAAAGAGAAGGGCAGCAAGTCAGTAATTATGCCTTTTGAATTAACAAAAGACGGCATTATATGTAAAACTTCTTCTGTAACCTTTACATTAGACCTGCCGGACGACTATGAGGGCGGCGAACTTTATATCGGATTTGAAGATTTATGCTATACACCGAAAAACAGCAGGGATTATCAGAAATATTATCTTCAAAATAAAAACAATGTCTATGGAAAAAAACGTTTTTTAAAGAAAAAACGTGCGGAATCCACGGAGAATAAACGTGCGAAGATTACCGTAAAAGCAGACGGAGTACAAAAGACAGCCGTGATCTGGGGAAAAGACAGTCAGTATGATACAGGAAAACGGGATGTGCTATTCCATCTCGGTTACAGTGCGAAAGGGCGAAAGGAGATCACCATTACCTGTAAGGGAATGGGCGAGTATGATTTTTCAGATATATACGTCCTGCTCCAGCCAATGGAACATTATGCAGAATACTATCAGCAGTTAAAATCGGATGCACCGGATCATGTAAAAATACAGGGCAATCAGATCACTGCAAAGGTGCAGGCATCCAAAGAAGAAGTTCTTTGTGTTGCCGTACCGTATCATCGTGGCTGGAGTGCAAAAGTGAATGGAAAGAAAACAGAGATCATGCAGGCAAACGGGATGTATATGGCACTCCCGATTCAAAAGGGAAGTAACCGGATACAGTTAGAATACCGGCTGCCGGGGCAGAAAACAGGAGGAGTGATCTCGATCCTGTGTGTGATCCTTCTGTTCGGGGAAGTATGTGTGGCAAAGGTGCGAAAAGCGTGATATTTGCATTTGCAATATGAATAGTGTATATTAGAAAATAACGGCAATTATATGGAGGAAGACGAACATGAAATGGACTGGCAGTTATGATAAGTGCCACATAGATCATATAGATAAAAAGCGCTGGCTTTTTGCCATGTATACCATATGTTTTGGGATTATGGTCATGCTCGTTTTTGGAAGGTTTTTATATTATGGAAAATCTTTTGTCGGAGGTGCAGATGGACTATCCCAGGTAGCACCGACGATGCAGTATACGGGACAGTATTATAGAGCATTATTAAAGAATATTTTGCAGGGAAATCTGCAGATTCCGATGTGGGATATGTCAATCGGATTTGGAATGAACATCTTACAGGTGATTTCATTTGATCCGGTCTATATTCTTTGCAGTGTATTATTTGTTCATGATATTGCGGTAGGAATTGCCATTTTTGATATGCTTTGTCTTTACTTAGCAGGGATCATGTTCATTGCACTTTGTTATAACTTAGGATGTAACCGGTATGCAGCACTAGCAGCGGCATTGGCATACATTTTTAATGGATATATACTTAATTACTGTATAGCGCAGAATTCTTTTTTGCGTTTATTTATTGTACTTCCAATGATCCTGTTAGGAGTATATAATGTGACGAAAAAAAACAGATATGGTATTTTTGTGCTTGCAGTATTATATAATATTACTTTGGGACCACTGAATATATATACAATAGGAATCGTATTGATCTTTTGTTTTTGCATGGCGTACATTTTTTCGGATCGGAAAAAAGGAGTAGCGGATTTTTTCAGTTATATTTGGAAACCGGTTTTAATCTATATTCTGGAAATGCTTGTAATGGCGGTTTTTTTAATTCCTACTATGTACAAGGTGGTAAGTGGAGGAAGGATCGGAAATGCCAGTATCAACTTTCAATGGCTTTACGATGTCTCATATTATAGAAGTTTATTTCATGGTCTGGTAGGAATTGACGAGATTGGTATTCATGGTTATTTAGGTGTGACAACGCTCGCAGTTTTAGCCGTAGTCAGCCTTGTTACAAGACGGAAAAAGAATATATTGGAGAAAAAATTATGTGTGTTTGGTATTATCGCACTTTTCCTGGCAATTTTTCCAATAGGGTCATATTTATTTAATGGGGGTATTGGTTTTAACCATCGTTTCTTATTTGTTTTAGATTTTTATTTGTGTGTTGTATTGGCTGTCATGTTTCCGAAATTGTTTGAGTTAGATCTAAGGGAGAAAAAGAAGTTATTTATTAGTGCGGTCATATACATAATGGTTTATGCATTAATCTCAATATGGAGCGACAAAAATGTAGACTATGCAATGGAGTTTATGCTATTCTACCTTGTTCTGGTAATGTTTGGAAGAAAGATTAAGATGTCATGGGTAGTAGGGATTGTATGTGTAGAATTGGCAGTTTTTTCTTATATTATTTATGAACCGTCACAGGAAAATGTGATCGGAAAATTCGAAGATATAAAGTACTTAGAAGAGAAGGTATCCGTAAAACAGATTTCTGTTTTACAAAATATTTTAGATGAAGGGAATTATCGGGTAGAGGATATTCAAAAAAAATCCGCAAAAACAAAGGATTCCAATATAGGTATGCGTAGTGGTTATAATGCATTAGATGGATATTTTAGTTTTATGTATGATGATATTATGGATACTATGTGTGGTTTAGGAGTGAGCCAGACAGGAGCACCTTTCAATATTTTTGACTTGGATAATAGGACAGCCTTGTACACACTTGGTGGTGTGCAGTATATTGTAAAAGACCCAGAAGCAAAAGAAAATGTGCCTTGGGGATATGAGATGGTTTATGAGCAGGAAATTGAAATAGAAGGTAAGAATAGAACCGTACAAGTATACCGTAATTCAAATGCTCTTCCACTCATGTATGCTTATTCTAATTATTTGTTAAGGGAAGATTATGATAAATTAGAACCTTATGAGAAAGAACAGGCAATGATGCAGGGGATTGTACTTGAAGATCAAGAGGATATTGGGGATTCTGAAATACAGCCAATAGAACTTAAGTTAGACAGTAGGGTGGTTTTGGAAAAAGATGAGATCCTTGCTCAGATCCAAGAACAGTTAGAACAACGTATGCAGGAAGGAAATCGTTCACAGTCTCCGTTAGAAATCACGGAAAATGGTTTTATATGTAAAGCATCTAAGGTTACATTAACCATTACGCTTCCGGAAGAATATATAGGATGCGAAAATTATCTGTATTTAGAGGGGTTAAGATATTCTCCAAAAGGTTATATAAACTATAAAGACTATCTTCTTGGTGAAAATCCATCAAAATATAAGATAAATACTTTCAGATACAATGCCAGAAAGGACATGGAGAATAGCAGTCTTTCTGCAAAAATCACTACTACATTAGGGAAAAACCAAAAAACTGTTTTGATATGGGGAGAAGGCAGCCAATATGATACAGGAAGAAGAGATATTGTTTCGAATATGGGCTACCATGGGAAAACAGGAAAAACCTTTCAATTGAGACTGGAAGGACGTGGAGAATACACTTTTTCAGACATAAGAGTTGTAGTGCAGCCAATGGATTCCTATGGAGCTAATTATGTAAAATTACAGGAGTGCAAAGCGACAGATATGCAGATTACGGGAAATTATGTACAGGGAAGCCTTGTTACAATGAATGATCGAATGCTTTGCATAGCAATTCCATATCAAAAAGGTTGGAAAGCATGGGTAAACGGTGAAGAGACGAAAATTTCAAAAGCGAATGGAATGTATATGGCGATCCCTTTAAAGGCAGGGCATAATGGAATCTTATTACACTATACAATTCCAGGGTTAAAAGAGGGAGCAATGGTTAGCAGTGTAACAATTTTGAGTTTGGGAGTATTAGGTATCATTCAGATATATCGAAGGAAGAGGAGATGTTGCAAGACTTGATTATAGATAAGAGATGGCGTGTATAGAAATTTCTAGTCATAAAAGTTGGAATGTATATGGTGGTACCATTGGAAGTAGGGTATAATAAGATTAAATTATCCTATACGATCCTGGGATTAAAGTATGGAATGATGATTTCAGGATTGGCACTGGTTGTATTGATTTTTTGGGAAAAAATCCGAAAATACAAAAGGAAACAAGTTCGAAAATATAAAAGAAAAAAGTGAGGAAAAAAGTACGATGAAAATTATAGTTACAGGAGGAGCAGGGTTTATCGGAGGCAATTTTGTCCACTATATGTTAGACAGACATCCGGAAGATGAGATTATCTGCGTAGATTGTCTGACTTATGCAGGAAATATGGAGACCTTAGCTTCCGTTATGGACAATCCGAAATTTCAGTTTGAAAAGTTGGATATTACAGACCGAGAAGGAATCTACGGATTATTTGAAAGAGAACATCCGGACATTGTTGTGAATTTTGCGGCAGAGAGTCATGTGGATCGCTCTATTGAGAATCCGGAAGTCTTTTTAAAGACTAATATTTTAGGTACGCAGGTCTTATTAGATGCCTGCCGTAAATATGGGATCAAAAGATATCATCAGGTATCTACCGATGAAGTCTATGGAGATCTGCCATTAGACAGACCGGAGCTGTTCTTTACCGAGGAGACACCGATACATACTTCCAGCCCATATTCGGCATCCAAGGCGAGTGCGGATCTGCTGGTACAGGCGTATGGCAGGACCTATACGCTGCCGATCAGTATTTCAAGATGTTCAAATAACTATGGACCATATCATTTTCCGGAAAAACTCATACCACTGATGATCGCGAACGCGTTAAATGACAAACCGCTTCCGGTCTATGGGGAAGGGATCAATGTCAGAGACTGGCTCTATGTAGAAGACCACTGTGCTGCGATCGATCTGATCATCCGCAATGGAAAAGAGGGTGAAGTCTACAACGTTGGCGGACATAATGAAATGCGAAACATTGACATTGTCAAACTGATCGTCAAGCATTTAGGAAAATCCGAGGATCTGATCACCTTTGTTACAGACCGGGCAGGACATGACATGAGATATGCGATTGACCCAACAAAGATTTACAATGATTTGGGGTGGCTTCCACAGACAAAGTTTGAGGATGGAATTAAAAAGACAATCGACTGGTATCTGGACAACCGTGCATGGTGGGAGAACATCATCAGCGGAGAATATCAGCAGTATTATGAAAAAATGTATGGAAACAGATAGAGTATTTTAGCAGAATAGAGAAAAACACAGGAGGAAATCTATATGAAGGGAATTATATTAGCAGGAGGTTCTGGTACAAGACTGTATCCGATTACAAAGGCAGTATCAAAGCAATTGCTGCCAATTTATGATAAACCAATGATTTATTATCCATTATCTACGTTGATGTTAGCAGGTATCCGGGATATTCTGATCATATCAACAGTACATGACCTTCCGAATTTTCAAAAATTATTAGGAGATGGAAGTGATTACGGTATCAAACTGACCTATGCTGTACAGGATGCACCAAATGGATTGGCAGAGGCGTTTATCATTGGGGAACGTTTTGTAGGGAAAGATAATGTGGCATTGATCTTAGGCGATAATATTTTCCATGCCAGAAACTTTTCTAGTGTGTTAAAGGAAGCAGCCAGTTTAGAGAACGGAGCAGTCGTTTTCGGTTATCCGGTCAAGAATCCGAAACAGTTCGGGATTGTTGAATTTGACAAGGATGGAAAGGTTCTTTCTATCGAGGAAAAGCCGGAAAATCCAAAGTCTAATTTTGCAGTTCCGGGGTTGTATTTCTACGATAATAAGGTAATAGAGATCGCTAAAAATGTGAAGCCGTCGGCAAGAGGGGAACTTGAGATCACAGCCGTTAATAATGAGTATTTAAGACGTGGCGAACTCAAGGTAAGGGAGCTTGGTCGAGGCGTGGCATGGTTAGATACCGGTACATATGACGGAATGAAAGAAGCTACGGATTTTGTGGCAATTATGCAGAAACGTCAGGGGTACTATGTATCCAGTATTGAAGAGATTGCATACCGCAGAGGTTATATCAATAAGCAGCAGTTATATCGCCTTGCAGAACCGCTTCGTAAGACAGAGTACGGACAGTATCTGTTAAGAGTACCGGAGGAAAAATAAATGAATACAGTTGTAGATATCGTAAGATCATGGGCGGCATCAGACAGTTCAGTTAATCCCACAAAAGAAATATTAGAGTGGGTAGAACAGAGAAATGCAACCGTAAAGGTTCGTATTGATAAGACTGATTTTGAAAAGGATGGTTTTTGGTACTACAATGAGGAGGAAGGCTGTATCTGTAACAGGAATCACAGCTTTTTTTCCATTTGTGGATATCAAAGAATCGAAGAAGGAAAAGTCATAATAGAACAGCCGATCATTATCCAGAATGAGATTGGTTATTTGGGTATTTTGTGTAAAAAAATAGATGGGGTTCTTCATTTTCTTATGCAGGCAAAAATAGAACCGGGAAATATCAATAAAATACAGATATCCCCTACTATTCAGGCGACAAAGAGCAATTTTACACAAAAACACGGAGGAGCCAAGCCACCATATTTAGACTATTTTATGAATGCAGAACAGTATCATATTGTAGTAGATCAGATACAATCGGAACAGTCATCCAGATTTTATAAAAAGCGGAATCGAAATATTTTAGTAGAATTGGGAGAAGATGTAGAGGTTGAAGTACTGCCAAGTCATAAGTGGATGACATTAGGGCAGATCAAGGAATTGATGAAGATTGATAATCTTGTCAATATGGATACGCGGACTGTGCTTTCCTGTATTCCATATTCCACAGAACATCTTACTGCTGCAGAAAAAGCAGAAATTCAGACCTGTTTTAGGGATGAGGCCCTGTATTATTCCATGTTTGAACCGACAAGAGAGAATCTGATTCCGATTTTATATCGTTACATTAACAATTATAAAATGTTTGCAGAGGGAGAAACAAGACTTGTGCCATTACATGAGTTAAAAGACTGGGAATTCACAGAGAATGAGATTCACTGTAAACATGATTATGATTTTAAAGTGGTTTACTGTGATATTGAAATGGAAGGCCGGGAAGTCAAACAGTGGACACAGCCATTGTTTGAAGCTATTGGAATTGCTGTCTTTGGATTGTTTACCTGTGTAGAGAATGGGGTAAGAAAGTTCTTAGTACATGCAAAACCGGAAGTGGGCTGTCATGATTTTATAGAATTAGGACCAACCGTGCAGATGGAGCCATCTAACAAGAGTAATCGAAAGAATGAACTAGAAGAGTTCTTTTTTACAAAGTTAGAAGAGCAGCAAGGTATTAAAAAGAATGTTTTATTATCAGAAGAGGGTGGACGATTCTATCATGAGCAGAATCAGAATGTCATCATTGAAGTTGAAAAAGAAGAAACCGGTGTATTGCCGGAGGGATACTTCTGGGTCGATTACGCAACCTTAAATCGGATGGTGCAGATTAATAACTGTCTGAATATACAGTTGCGGAACCTGTTGTCGTTGCTGGATATATAGTTATGTGGATGGAAAATATACAGTATAGGAAATAGAGAAAGGAACAATAAGATATGATAAGAATAGGAATACTGGGCTGTGCAGAAATTGCATTCCGTAGATTTTTGCCGGCATTGATGGAGAACAAGGAATTTGAATGTGTCTGTATTGCAGAGGAGTATGATAAATCGAAATTAGAGCAGTTTGAAAAAGAGTTTGGAATTAAGAGTGCAGAGAATTTTCAGGCAATCATTGAGGATGAAAATATTGATGCCGTTTATATTCCGTTGCCACCGGCGTTGCATTTTCCTTATGCAAAAGCAGCATTAGAACATGGAAAACATGTATTTGTGGAAAAACCGTCTACGATCAGTTATGAACAAACGAGTGAACTGGTAGAAATTGCAAAGCAGAGAAACCTTGTATTACAGGAAAATTATATGTTCCAATATCATGCACAGATTGCAGAAATCCGGAAATTGTTAAAAGAGGGCTTGGTAGGGGATATCCGTCTGATGAAAGCTTCTTTTGGATTCCCTCTTCGTGCAGCAAATGATTTCCGATATAATAAAGCTTTAGGAGGCGGAGCACTTTTAGATGCAGCAGGCTATGTGACCAAATTGGCGAGACTGATGCTTGGAAGCACGGTGAAAGTAGATACGGCAACTTTGAATGGATTAGAAGGCTATGAAGTAGACATGTATGGAAGTGCAACATATTCAAATGAAGAGGGTGATGTACTTCAAGGTTCTTTTAGTATGGACAGTTATTACCAGTGCTGTTTAGAAGTATGGGGAAATAAGGGAAAGGCCTTTACCAAGCGTATTTTTACGGCACCTCCGGGATATACACCAATCTTAGAGTTAGAGACAAACGAGGGAAAACAGCAGATTGAGTTGCCGGAAGACGCACATTTTGCACATTCCATTGAAAAATTTGCAGAGGCATTTGGAAATGACACATTGCGGATGAATATGTATGATGACTTGCTAATCCAGGCACGAATGGTGGAAGATATTCGGGGGTTTAACAGAAATAAGGTTTAAATAGCAGAAACTTGACGGAAAGTACAAGATTTTATATAATGAAATGAAGTATAAATGTAAGGAGAAGTCATGATTCGTTTTAATAAAGCTAGTATAACAGAATTAGAAAAGAAAAATGTAATAGATGCAATGGAAAACAGTATCTTATCAGGCGATGGAAAATATACCTTCAAAGTTTATGAACAGTTCAAAGAACGTTTTGGAATTCAAAACATGTTACTTACCACATCAGGAACAACAGCATTAGAAATGGCATCCATTTTAATTGAATTGGAGCCGGGAGATGAGATTATTGTTCCATCATTTACTTTTTCATCAACAGTCAATGCATTCCTGTTACGGGGTGCAAGGCCTGTTTTTTGCGATATTCGTAAGGATACAATGAATATCGACGAGAATTTAATAGAGGATAAAATTACAAAGAATACAAAAGCGATTTATGCCGTAGATTATGCCGGAATCCCATGTGAAATGGACAAGATAAATGAAATTGCCAATAAACATGGGCTTTTTGTGATTGAAGACGCGGCACAGGCAGTAGGGTCTACATATAAAGGAAAGTACGCTGGAACTTTAACAGAGTTTGGATGTTATAGTTTTCATGAAACAAAGAATTATGCAATGGGTGAGGGCGGCGCCATTGTAATTAATCAGGAAAAATACATAGACAGAGCAGAAATCATTCGTGAGAAAGGAACTAACCGAAGACAGGTGCTGCGTGGATGTGTTGATAAGTACACATGGCACGATATAGGATCTTCTTTCTTACCATCTGATATTTTAGCAGCAATCTTATCTGCACAGATGGAACGTTATGATGAAATTATGGAAAAGCGTATGAATGTATGGAATATTTATCATGAACAATTAATGGAATTAGAGAAAGAGAAAAAGCTGGTTCGTCAGTTTGTTCCGGATAATGTAGAGCATAATGCACATATGTATAATATAGTGCTTCCAACAGAAAACATGAGAACAAAACTTGTAATGGAACTGAAAAAAAAGGAGATCATGGCATATATCTGTTATGTTCCATTACATTCAGCACCAATGGGACTAAAATTGGGCTATCATCCGGAAGATTGTCCTGTAACAGAAGATTATGGAAAGCGTGTACTTCGTTTGCCGCTTTATGCAGATATGACTAGCGAAGATGCACAGAAAGTTGTAGATACAATAGAAAAGATATTAAAATAGGAGTTAAGAAAAATGTACTCAATTATCATACCATGTTATAAATCATCAGAGACCATTCAAAGAGTTGTTGAATGCACAATAGAAGAAATGAAAAATCTTGGAAAAACAGAATTGGAATTTGTGTTAGTCAATGATTGTTCGCCGGATAATAGGAAAACATGGAGAAAGCTAAATGAGATTGCTGATAAATATCCATTTGTAAAAATAATAGATTTGGCTAAGAATGTGGGACAGCATAATGCGGTAATGGCAGGGCTACGTCATGCAGCTGGTGATGTGATTATCAGCATGGATGATGATATGCAGACAAATCCTAAAGAATTGGTGAAAATGTTTGCTGCATTTGATGAAGGATATGATGTTGTATATGGATATTATATGGAAAAAAAGCAGACGACGTTTCGTAAATTTGGTGCATGGTTTAATCAAATGACCGTTCACTGTTTTTTGAAAAAACCCAAAGATATTATAAGTTCAAGTTTTTGGATTATGCGAAAGTATGTACGAGATGAGATTATACATTATACCGGAGCATATACATATCTGTTGGGATTGATTTTGAGAACAACAAATAATATTAAGAGTGTTGAAGTAAAGCATTATGAAAGAGAGGTTGGAAGTTCCGGTTATACGCTGAAGGCATTGATTAAATTATGGTCTAATATTACCGGATTTACATCTAAACCATTACATATTATTATGAATTTGGGGTATTTTGTTGCAGGAATATCATTTATTAGTGCATTAGTTGTGTTTATCAGAAAAATTTGCAATCCGTCGATTTTTATTGGCTGGAGTTCGATTATTATATCCATTTGGTTTTCGTTGGGAATTTTACTGATTTCGTTGGGATTGATAGGAGAGTATTTAGGACGTTTATATCTCAAAGTAAATGAACAGCCACAATATGTGATTCGTGAAAAAAGAAATGTAGAGGGAGAAGAATAATGGCAAAAATAATGGTGATTGCCGGGGGCGAATGGCAGTGTCCAATCGTTCAGACAGCAAAAAGTATGGGGCATACTGTGATATGTTCTAATTTATATGAGGATTCACCGGCATTTACATATGCAGATGTAGGAGAAGTTGCGGACGTTTTAGATAGAGAAAAGAATCTTTGGATTGCAAAGAAATATAAACCAGATGCAGTGCTAACCGATCAGAGTGATATTGCGGTTCCGACCGTAGCATATGTGGCAGAGCAGATGCATTTAAAGGGTATTGGGGAAGAAAAGGCAGAATTATTTACTAATAAGTATAAGATGAGAGAGTTCTGTGAAAAACATGGTTTCCCAAGTCCGGTGTGCTATCATTGCACCGACTATAGGGAAGCGGAGGAGGCCTTGAAAAAGTTAGGGAGGGCAATCATTAAACCGTTGGACAGTCAGTCAAGCAGAGGGATTTACATTATTGATAGTCCGGAACAACTAAAAGAAGTTTTTGAGAAAAGCATGTCATACTCGAATAATGAGAAGGCCGTTTTGGTGGAACAGTATATTGAGGGTACGGAGTTTACGGTGGATGGAGTTAAGACAGCTTCTGGATATCAGGTAACAGCAATTTCTAGAAAAAATCATTTTTCATACAATCCAAATGTAGCAAATGAGTTATTATTTTCATGGAAAGATGCGGACTATGATTATAAAGAATTAGAAGAATTAAATATAGAGATGGTAACGGAAATGGGACTTCCATTTGGCATGAGCCATGCAGAATATAAATATATGGACGGAAAATATTATCTGATTGAAATTGCTGCACGAGGTGGCGGAACAAAAATTTCATCAGATATTGTGCCATTTATGTCTGGAGTAAACAGTAATGCGAAGTACATTAATATGCTGCTTGGAAAGCAGGAACATTGTAATATACAGCATGATATGTCGAAATACTCTGTATTAGGCTTTTTGGATTTCAGAGAAGGACATGTAACAAGAATTTCAGGAATGGACCGGGCAAGGCAGGTACCGGGAGTTCTAGAGGTTGCTCTACATTTTAAAGAAGGCGATCAAATATATGCTGCACAGGATGACCGTTCCAGAGTGGGACATTATTTATTAGTGGCCGATTCATATGAACAATTACGCAGCAGAGAAAAACAAATGAAAGACAGCATTGTGATTGAGTACGGGAGGTAACATGGAAATTACAGAGAAAATTATAGATTATATCAAAAGAAACCAGGTATCAACGACAGAGGTGGCAGATTGTTTGGGAAAAACAGGAGCACTGCCAAATGTATTACCTATCAATCAAGGACAATTTAAGGTTGGAAAAATAAAGTGGATATATGCGTACAATGAAAGTAATTGGGAAGTTCATGAACAGATCCGTTCTACGGAAGCAGGAGAAATTGTATATATCGAAACATTCAACTGTAATGGACGTGCGATTGTAGGGGAACTGGTTTCAAAGTATTTATTATTATATTGTCAGGCAGAAGCAATTGTTACAAATGCAAAGATGAGGGATGCACATCGTTTAATTAAAGAAAAGTATCCGGTATGGTGTACAGGATTCAGTCCTGTAGGGTGCTTTAATACAAAGAACGAGGAACCGTTTGATAAAAATATTATTGAAGAGCGCATGAATGCTATAAATGGAGGCGTCATGGTCTGCGATGATTCTGGTGTGGTCATTATTGAAAAAGATAACCTGACAGAAAAATTTTATCAAAAATTAGAAGCAATTGAGGAACAGGAAGATATATGGTTCGACTGCATTGACCGAAGAAAATGGGATACTTTCGATACTGTCTGCTTAAAAAAATATAGAGATGAAAAGTAAAAAACCAGAGGAACAGAATAATAAAAAATATTTAGTGGCAAGCTTGTATTATGTTATTGGAAATGTTATTGGTCAGGGATGTGTCCTGCTAAGTTCCATTATATTTACAAGGATTATGTCAAAGGATGCGTATGGACTGGTTAATACATATGCAGCATGGGTTCTGGTTCTCAATACATTTATAGGTTTGAATCTTTTTATTACTGTGCGTAATGCATATTTGGATTATAAAGAAGACTATGAAGCATTTCAGTCATCTGTATTATTACTTTCCCTGCTCTCGGGAGTGTTTTTTACCGGTGTTATTGTGGGTGGAGTCAGAATTTTAGGAATACATACAGAGATTAGTGTAATATTAATTGCTGCTATTCAGGCAATGTCCCTGCATACCATTAATTTTCAAATGGCAGTATGGTCCATGGAAAATCGTTATAAGTTGCGGACTATGTTGTTAGTTGCCCCAAATATTTTTCATACCGTAATGTCTGTAGTATTGATATTTATTTTTCCGCAACATCAGTATTTTGCAAAGATATGTGGAAATTCTTTTGGAATGGCGGTATTTGCAATCGGAATTATATTCTATACATTTCACAATGCGAGCTGTAAAGGTGCGGCACGTTTTTGGAAGTACGCAGTATTGATATCCGTACCGGCAATTATGTCAACATTGTCGGATTTATTGTTAATGCAGAGTGACAGAATTATGTTGACACACATGGTGGGAGCAAGTGAAACTGCAGTGTATTCTTTGGTATATAATATAGGATCTATCCTGATTGCATTGTATACAGCTATCAATGGCTCATGGACACCTTGGTTTTATAAAAAACTGGATGAAGAAAAAATAGATGAAATTCACAGAGTTCAAAAAATGTATGTATATGTGTTTACATATATGGCAATTGGTCTGCTTACAATTTCACCTGAAGTTGTAAAAGTATTATCACCAAAAACATATTGGACAGGTATTGGATACGTTAATCTGATAGTAATAGCATCGTTTTTAATATATCTTTATGCTTTTTTTACAACATATCTTATGTATTTGAAAAAAACAGGGACAATAGCAGTTAATACAATGATTGCTGCTATCCTTAATATTATACTGAATTACTTTTTAATACCTAGGTATAAAGCGTATGGAGCAGCATATGCAACGATTATTTCATATGCCGTCTTGTTTATATTACAGTATATGGCGATGAATAAGCAGGGAAGAGCGGTGTTTGACTTAAAATCTATTGGTATGGGGATTACAATTATCGTTGTGTATGGTGGCTTATTTTATTATATAAAGGAAAATTGGATAATTCGCTATGGAATTGTAGCCATTATGCTTGTTATAGCGTTTGTTGTGTTTTTAGAATATAAAAAGGGAAGATGGAAGGAAGAGTAGAGTATGCGTGCATTTATAGGTACAGTACCGTTTACAATTATTGAAGCAATTAATTATGTTGTAAGCAATGAAGTTCAGGATGCAGATTTATATTTAGTGAAAGTATTTGCAGATGCTGAAAAAGTTGGCAAACAGATAGAGGAGACGGGTGTTTTTCAAAATGTATATATTGTGGAAGACGTTCTTTTAACATATCCCATTACAGTAAAAAAATGTATGAATGTAGTGAAAAATGGTAAAAATATCATTCGTGCATTAGAGAAGAAAAAATATGACTACTGCTATTATAATAATAGTGGCTGGTTAATAAATTCTATATTTTATACAGGAGTATTAAAGAATAATCCTGATGTTAAAAACATCTTTTTAGAGCATGGTTATATAAGTTATATTAGAAGATATGATCAACGTCCATGGCAGGTGGGAATGCTGGTTAAAATGGCAGGATTGAAATGTATGGATGGAACTATGTTAGATGAGATACATATGTTTGAGCCGGAATTAAACTGTGTGGAACAAAACGGAAAAATTATTAAAATGAAAAAATTTGATAAGAACAATATCCGGCTGAAAGAGGCATTGAACAAAAGTTTTCATTATGATACAGAAAACAATGAGTACAAGGATAAACGCGTGATCATTATGGAACAGGGACCTTTAAAAGTAGAGTTTGATAAAGCTGCTTTCTGGAATCCGATCCTTGAGATACTGGATTTGAAACAGGTGATCATTAAGGCACATCCAAGACAAAAGAACAGCGATTTTAATGGAAGAGGAATAGCAATCAGTAGAAACCATACACTTCCATGGGAAATTGAAACATTGAACCATAATATGAATGACAAAGTTCAGATTACGATTTTTTCAGGTGCATGCACATCATCAAAAATGCTTTTTGGAGATGAGCCTACAGTAATCTTCCTGTACAAGTTATTGCCAGTGGATTATTCATTTTTAGGGACCGAACTGGTGCAATTTGCAGATAAAGTAGGAGAATTATATCAGGATAGAAGTAAGTACTTCATACCGGAGACTTTAGGAGAGTTTAAGGAATATTGTCAAAAGATAGGAATTGCTAAAGAATAAGAGGACAAATGATGAAGCGGATAACAAAGTGGAATAGATTCATATATCAACATGCTGTTGTTGTGGCAATGTTATATAGTTTTGCTATCTTTATAATGGTGTGCCTGGTGTCATCTTTAGCATGGGAGTCCGCAGACGATTTCCTAATCAGTATGATTTTGTCGGGGAGCTTTGGGGAATATTCACCATATGTGTTGGTACTGGGATATCCGGTAAGTGCGGGGTTATGCTGGTTGCAAATGCATTTACCACAATTGAACTGGTTGACAGTTTTGGAACTTGTTTCCGTTTGGAGTTCTTTTTCCGTGTTCATATGGGCATTTTTAAAGAAAAGAAATAAGATCGGTTACATATTTGCTATCGTATTTCCACCCCTTTTTGAAACCGGTTTTTATACGTCGTTGCAGTATACGCGGAGTGCGTGTCTGTTTTGCTTTGCCGGATTGTTTTTAATATACCGTAATTGTATACAGTATAAGAAAAAAGCGGGAATTGTCATAGGAACCATTATGGTATTATTGGGGGCGTTTACGAGGTTTGGATGTCTGTTTTTAGCAATACCATTTGTAGGGATATGGATTGTGCGTGATTTCTTCCGTATATATAAAACACATACTTTGGGGGAAACTTTAAAGAAGTTTTTGCCATTTGTGGGGGTTATGTGTGTAATGACCCTGTTCTTAATGGGTGGAAAGGCATACAACAATTACAAATACGATAACAATCCTGACGTTAAAAAATATGTAAAATTAAATAGTCAGAGGGCGGCGGCATATGATTATTTGGTAGATGATTATAAAAAATACCAAAAGGCTTTTCAAAAAATTGGCTTTTCAAAAAACGATTACAATATGTTACGGGGTTCCATTATATATGATACCTATTTTGAAAAATCTTATAGTAAAATTGCAAAGGTTAATAAAAAGAGTGTAGGAATTGCTAATCAATATGCAGATGAACATATGTGGAGTAGGTGGTGGAATAAGCTGTCTTATTATCAGCAGGGGAAAAATGCACAGGACAGGAATCTGTTTATACCATTTGTATGTATGGTAGTTGTCGGAGCTGTGTTTTTGACAAAGGACAATTGGTTTGCTTTTCTATGTTCTGTTGGAGGAACGCTTGCTGTAAGTTTCTATTTTATAACATTGGGAAGATTTCCACCATGGGTTCAGGATTCTGTGTTTTTAGTAGGAAGTTTTTGCTCCCTTTATAGTGTGGGAAAACGTAGAAACAATGAAGGAACTGTGACTGTACGGTCACGACAAAGAAGAAAAATCCAAATAGCTGTATGCATAATAGGATTTACCTGTACGATGTTATTTGAAGTGTATGCTACAGATCAAAGCGATATCAATGCAAGTACATTTGACGAAAACATAGCGGCTGCATTAACACATATGAGTAGTGATAAATCAAAGGTGTATATGGTAGATAATTTTGCAAATTGCCCATTTCCAATCATGGATGTGTATAGTGTAGTAAGAGGATTAGAACCAGGGGAGTGGGAAAATATTTTAAGAGTCGGGAACTGGTTTATAGGACATCCGGTTTTAAATAACCAGTTGAAGGAGTGCGACTTAACATCTCCTGTTAGTGACTTAACGAAAGATAATGTATACCTGTTGACAAATACAAATTTAAAAAAGATAGATATATATAAAACATTTTTCAAAGAACATTACAATGTAAAAATTAAAGCAGATTTGCAAGAAGTATTTGGAACATATGGGATATATAAGTTATCTGTAAAAGAGAAAAAATGAAATGTGAGGTTATAGAATGAAAGTAGTAGGGATTATACCTGCACGTTATGCATCTACAAGATTGCCGGGAAAACCATTGAAAGATATTTTAGGACATCCGATGATTTGGTGGGTGTATCAGAGGGTATGCACAGTACAAGCAATAGATGAGATATATGTGGCAACAGATGACAGTCGTATTCAAAAAGTATGTGAAGAATATCAGATACCGGTTGTTTTAACGTCGAGTGAACACAGGACTGCAGCACATCGCCTGCAAGAGGTATCAGAAAGTATTTCGGCAGATTTTTACCTGCAATTAAACGGAGATGAGCCATTAATTAATACAGAGGCGATAGCCAAAGCAATACCGGATTATGTGCCACAGGACATAGAATATGGTACCAATATCATTACAAATGCAAAAAATCCGGCACAGGTGATGGATCCGTCAAATATCAAGGTGGTTTTTGATGAAGAAATGAATGCGTTGTATATGTCAAGAACACCAATACCATATCCGTTTAAAAGTATTGATTATAATTATTATAAACATGTTGGGATTATTGGATATAATAAGAAAATGTTGGATTTTTATAAGAATTCAGAACCGGGAAGATTTGAAACGATAGAGGGAATTGACACTTTGAGATTTTTGGACTATGGAAAACCATTGAAATTTTCTTATGTACCGGATTGTGAGAGCTTATCTGTTGATACAGAGAAAGATTTAGAAATGGTTAGAAAAATGTTGGAGGAACAGTATGGGGAAATTTGATTTACAACTATTGGATTGTACATTAAGAGATGGTGGTTATGTAAATGATTGGAAGTGGGGATTCCAGTGTGCACGCGAAATTATTAATTCTCTTGCAAGAGCAGGGGTAGAGGTAGTAGAAGTTGGTTTTCTGAGAAATGTAGAAGAATACAATCAGGATATTAGTGTTTGCAATCATATTGAAGAATTGAATCGCCTTTTACCGGAAAAACAGTATGAAAACACCATGTTTTCAGCAATGGCAATGCGAAGTAATTATGATATTGAAAAACTAAGTCCATATTGTGGACATGGGATTGAGATGATACGAATTACGGCACATGATTATGATATTAAGGAAGGATTGGAATTCGCCTTAAGAGTTAAGGAAAAAGGATATAAGGTAAGTATTAATCCGATTAATATTATGGGATATTCGGATGAGGATATTCTTTGGATTTTGAAACAGGTAAATGAAATACATCCATATCAATTCTCAATTGTAGATACTTTTGGAAGTATGAAACGAAGAGATTTGGACAGGATAGTTGGAATTGTAGATAATAATCTGGATACAGATATCCGTCTGGCGTTACATTTGCATGAAAATATGTCATTAAGCTGCTGTCTGGCACAAAATTTTGTGGATTACCATTTGAGAAGACCTGTAGCAGTAGATGGAAGCCTTATGGGAATGGGAAGAATTCCAGGCAACCTGCCAATAGAATTAATTGCAGATTATTTGAATGACTATGCGGATAAGAATTATGATATAGATTATATGATGGATGCAATTCAAGACTATATTGCACCGATTAAAGGAGAAGTACATTGGGGATATACGCCAGCATATTTCTTGTCTGCTAAATTCAACTTACATAGGAATTATGCAGAACACTATTTAAAAAAAGGTGATTTAACCAATAGAGATATTAACCATATACTGTCAAGATTTGATGCGAAAAAGGCAACTGTATTTGATGCGGAATATGCAGATGCATTATATGCAGAATATAATAATAACCGAATTCAGGATACAGAAGATAGGGCAAGATTAAGTGCTGAACTGACGCAGAAGAATATACTGATTGTTGCACCGGGAAGATCAATTTTAGAGTATCATGATAAGATTTTAAATTATATAGAACAGGAAAGACCACTTGTAATAGCTGTTAATTTTATTCCACAGGATATACCGGTGGATTATGCATTCTTTAGTAATAATAAAAGATTTGATAAAATAGAAGTTATTACTTGTAAAATAATTGCAACATCAAATATAGCAGGAAAAGACGTAGATTATAGAATAGACTATAATAGTGTATCTGGAGCATTTGATCAAGGTTGTAATAGTCTTATTATGCTTTTGAAATTATTAAAAGAATTAGAGGCTGGTGAGATAATGATCGCAGGAGCCGATGGATATACATTGGGCGGAATTAATTATTGTAGTAAAAATCTTCGGAATTACACAGCACATGATAATAACTTTAATATTGCCGTTTCAGAAGCAATCGACAATTTAGGTATTGTACCGAAATTTTTAACACCTTCTGCATATGATAATTAGTCATGCTATTTTTAATAAAGAGGAAATTGGACGATGGCAAATAGTGAAAAATTACTCATCATAGATGTCGATGGAACATTAACAGATGGGGGCATTTACTATGATGAAAATGGAAATGAGTTGAAAAAATTTTGCACCACAGATGCAGCTGGTTTTTTTGCGGCACATCAGGTTGGATACAAAATAATGATATTGACGGGACGGGAATGTTTTGCTACGCAAAGAAGAATGTCAGAGTTACATGTGGATTATTTTCAGCAGAACATACGAAATAAAGAAGAATATTTAGTAGAATTTGTAGAAAAAAATGGGATATCAAAAGAAAATATTATTTATATAGGGGATGACTTAAATGATTATGCGGCAATGCAGCATGTAGGTTATATTGGATGTCCTGAGAATAGTTGTCGGGAGATCAAAGATATTGCAAATTATGTCAGTCATCGCAGAGGAGGAGAAGGTGCGGTAAGAGATATTATCGAACACTTTTTAAGACAAGATGGAAGCTGGGAACATGCAGTAAAAAAAGTCTACAACATAGGAATATAGTGCTAAACATATGGAACAAGGAGAGATGTAGGTGTGTTAGAGGAATTAAAAGAACAAGTATTCAGGGCGAATATGGAATTGGTAGAAAAACAATTAGTCATATATACATGGGGAAATGTTAGTGCAATTGACCGGAGCAGCAGAAAAGTGATCATTAAACCATCAGGGATAGACTATAAAGGGATGCGACCAGAAGATATGGTGGTAGTTGATCTATATACAGGTGAAGTGGTAGAAGGAAAATGGAAACCTTCTTCGGATACAGCAACACATTTAGAATTGTATAAGGCATTTCCTGATATTGGAGGAATTACACATACCCATTCTACCAATGCAGTAGTCTTTGCACAGGCAGGAAGAGATATTCCGGCATTAGGCACTACCCATGCAGATTACTTTTATGGAGATATTCCATGTACAAGGGAACTGACAGAAGAAGAGGTGCAGACTGCTTATGAAAAGAACACTGGAAAGGTCATTATAGAAAAGATTCAGAAAGAAAAATATGATGTTATGGCGATTCCGGGGATTAATGTGAAAAGTCACGGACCGTTTTCATGGGGGAAAAATGCGGGGGAAGCAGTGTATAATGCAGTGGTTATGGAAAAAATTTCTGAGATGGCATGGAAAACATTGCTTCTTAATCCGGGTAGTAGTATAAAACAGTATATCTTAGATAAGCACTATTTTAGAAAACATGGAAAAGATGCTTATTATGGACAATAATGAAATAAAAGAATGACGTAGAAAGGGTGTTGTCGTACTAAATAAAGCGACAGCACCCTTTTCTATATTCTTCATCCGACATTATTTCTTGAAAAAGAAAATCGTCGATCAGACTCAGATCCTCTACAGTGCAATATGCCCAATTTCTCTCAACGGTAATTTCTTACAAATTTCTTAATAATATTTACTTTTTATGTAAAAAAAAGTAAAATATAGCATAAGAGATTTTAAAGCTTATAAAGGAGAAGTGGAAAATGCGAATGAAGAGATTTTTAGCAGGATTTCTGTGTCTTTGCATGGTTGGAACCATGGACATGCCTTATGTGCAGGCAGCAGCCGTGGCAGCCAAATCAGAGCCTGTTGCACAGGAAAGCGCAAAACAGGATGCTGAGGATGCAAAGCCGAGTGAAGATGTGGAAAACCAGGACAATGACCAGCGATCAGAAGTTGCAAAGCAAAAAGAGGTTGTCACAGACACCCAGGCAGCAGAACAGGCAGAGAGTGCAGGAAGCATAGAGAACAAGACAGAGCAGACCGCACTGTTGAATTATGCACTCATCGATCAGCCGACAGTTGAGATGCCGGGAACACAGAACGTACTTTTAAGTATCGGAGATGAGAACACGGTCATTGAAAGTGCAGTGTTAGACTATGTAAACGAGACAACCGGAAAGAGATATCAGGCACAGGCATCTACGATCAGTCAGGATGCTATGCTGTTTACGATGGAGTTCCCGGAAGGTTCCGAGGCAGGATCTTATCGTCTGGTAGGAGTAACCTATCAGATCAACGGAACAGAGCAGACTTTACTGTTTCAGGATGCCGGAATGGATATGCGTTTTGGTGTTAATACAACAGTAGAAAACAATCCGGACAGCGTAGTAGTCGAAGAGCCATCAGCCGCTGTGGATGTAGTGACCATGGATGAGAATGGAAATACAGAGTCAGCAGAGAGCATCGGAGATGCAATTCAGAATGCACAGTTAGAGACACCTGTAACCAACAGAAGTGATGAGGTTGCAGCAATGGGTGCAGGAAAAAATATTGTAGTAGTATTAGATCCAGGACATGATGATACACATGCCGGAGCAAGAAGAAACGGTTTAGAAGAAGAAGACTTAACATTAAAAATTGCTCAGTACTGTAAAGCAGAGCTCAGTCAGTATCAGGGAGTAACCGTATACATGACGCGTGAGAGCGGTGCCTGTGCAAATGGTGGTGGAGCCGTTACTTCTACAGAATGTAATGCAAAAAGAGTAGAGTATGCACAGAGTGTTGGAGCAAATGTCTATGTCAGCATGCATATCAATGCAGGTGGCGGAAATGGTGCGGAAATTTTCTACCCGAACCAGAATTACCGTTCCGACCTTGGAACAACAGGACATGACCTTGCACAACAGATTTTAAATAAGATTTTAGAGCTTGGAATCGGAGAGCATGGTCAGGGATTAAAGATCCGTAATTCCGAAGACAATACACTTTATCCGGATGGAAGCCTTGCAGATTATTTAGGTGTCATCAGAAGAAGCAAATTAGCTGGAATACCGGCAATTTTAATTGAGCATGCATACATAGATACTTCAGATGCAAACTATCTGAACAGTGATGAGAAATTACGGAGATTCGGTGTTGCAGATGCAACCGGAATCGCGAACTATTATGGACTTAGCAAAAATACGACAACACCGGTTATCACAAGCATACGTCCAAAAGGAGCAAACGTGCTTCAGATTAACTGGCGTGCCAATGATTCACAGGGTTATGAAGTATACCGAAGCACACGTCAGGATGGCGGGTACAAGAAAGTGGCAACCGTAACCGGTAAGACATATTCAGACCCGAACCGTATTGAAGGAAAGACCTATTATTATAAAGTCCGTTCTATTTTAGCGGCAAATCAGTATAGTAACTACAGTGACGTGAAAACCGGAGTGCCGTTAGGAAACGTCAAAGCATTATATGTAAAATCCAGAACTTCCGGTGGCGTTACGGTAAAATGGGAAAAAGCAGCTGGTGCAACAAAGTATACTGTAACGAGAAAACAGTCCGGAGCAGCAAGCTATCAGCAGATCGGAACAACCGGAGATAAAGACTACTTTGTAGATACCACTGCAAAAGCAGGAGTAAAATATTCCTATAAGGTTAAACCGGTCAATACCTTAGGATATGGTGGATACGGTAATGCAGTATCCGGCACATCCATGAAACAGCCGGCCATCAGTTCCGTGAAGTCCGTAAAGAAAGGACAGATTAAAGTATCATGGAAGTCCGTGGCAGGTGCAGGTTATTATCAGGTATACCGCAGCACAAGCAAAAATGGTACTTATAAAAAGATAAAAGAGACAACATCCTTATCCTATACAGATAAAAACCGCATGGAAGGAAAGAAATATTATTATAAAGTCCGTGCGGTGAAAAAAGTAGCAGATAAAGTTTACAGTTACAGTACTTACAGTAGTCAGAAGAGTGCAAGGAATTTAAAGACACCGGTCATCAGTTCCATAACATCATACAGCAGTAATCAGTTAAAGGTGAAATGGGGCAATGTAAGTGGTGCAAGTTACTATCAGTTATATCGCAGTACCTCAAAAAATGGAACATATAAGTATGTTGCTACCGTAAAGGGAAAAGAATATACTGACAGTTCTCTTAAGACAGGAAAAAGCTATTATTATAAGGTGCGTGCAGTGAATAAGACAGGACGTGTAAAAGGATACAGCTCCTACTCAAAGGTAGTATCCGGCAGTACACTTCAGACTGCATCCATTAATAAGGTGTATTCTTACACCAGTACACAGATAAAATTACAGATAAAAACCGTAAAAGGTGCATCCGGTTATCAGATATACCGTAGCACATCTAAAAATGGTAACTATCAGAAAGTGGCAGAGACATCCTCTGCCACTTATCTGGATAAGAAGCGTTCTGCCGGAAAGACTTACTATTATAAGGTTCGGGCAATAAAAAAACAGAAGAGCGGAACAGGATATGGTTCCTTTTCAGGAATTAAGTCCTGTCGTGCATTAAAGAAATCAGGCATTACTTCTGTTCGTTCTGCTTCCAGTACCAAGTTAGAGATTCAGTGGAATGCAGTGAACGGAGCAAATCGATACGAACTTTACCGGAGTACGAAAAAGAACGGTTCCTATAAAAAAATCAAAAGTACATCGGCAACCAGCTATACAGATACCAATCGTACCGAGGGAAAGACCTACTATTACAAAGTGCGTGCATATAATCTTTCCGGTACCGTCAGTGGCAAGAGTTCTCTGAGCAGTGTCAAGACAGGAAAAACCTTAAAAAAAGTGCAGGGTGCCATGGCAGTCATAGAAGGCGATAAAGCACTCGTAAGATGGTGTGGTGTCAGCGGAGCAACACAGTATCAGATTAAAAGAAGTACCGCAAAAAACAGTGGTTATCAGGTTGTGGCAACCGTAAGCGGAACACAATACAGGGATAGTAAGGTATCTTCCGTAGGAACAACCTATTACTATCAGATCCGTGCGATCAAGACATCGGGAAATGGTAAAAACTATGGTTCCTATTCCGACGTAGCAACTTTGAGTATGGGTTATAAGATCATGGGAGCCTCTACCGTAAATGCAGCACAGATGGCAGCATATTACCGCAGCTCAGGAAAAACATTCCCGGCAGACATCTATGCTTCTAAAGGGGCAGCCAATATTGATGAATTTTGTAAGATCGTCGTGGAAGAAGCAACCGCCGAAGGCGTGCGTGCCGAAGTACTGTTTGCACAGATCTGCTTAGAAACAGGATTTTTACAGTTTGGCGGCGATGTGCAGGCAACACAGTGTAACTTTGGAGGACTTGGAGCAACCGGTGGCGGAGTTGCAGGAAATGTATTTCCGGATGTAAGAACAGGAATCCGTGCGCAGGTACAGCACCTGAAGGCCTATGCAAGCACAGAACCGTTAAAACAGACTTGTGTGGATGAGCGTTTTAAATATGTAGCAAGAGGCTGTGCACCGTATGTAGAGTGGTTGGGAATTCCGGATAATCCAACAGGAAAAGGCTGGGCAGCAGCTCAGGGTTACGGATACAACCTGCTTAGAATAATAGGACTCATGAAAAAATATTAAACAGACAAGGGGCCGTATATGATAAAAAGGATTTCAGCAGTATTTTTAATAACAGCCATGATCATTGGATTGTGTCCCCAGACTGTTTATGCTGAGAACGAAACAGGACAGGCAGAGAACAGTCAACAGACAGCAGAACAGGGAGAGGGGTATCATTTTGTGGACTTGGAGCTGCCAAAGACAGCCGGAACACAGTCAAAAGCAGGAGTACGGGCATATGGTGCCGGCATTCCTGAAAAGTATGATGCCAGAAGCCTGATCGGAACTGTCAGAAAACAGGGGAGTTATCAGACCTGCTGGTCCTTTGCGGCTTTAGCATCGGCAGAAGCATCCTTAATTACAAAAGGCTATGCTACCAATGCATTAGATTTATCAGAATATCAGCTTGCATACTTTTTCTATCACCATGTGACAGACCCGCTTGGAAATACAGAAGGTGATGCAACAACGCCATTGACAAAAGATTTTGCAAATCAGGGCGGTAATTCCATGTTTACCACTTGGGCACTTGCCGGCTGGCAGGGAGCAGCTTTAGAAAGTGCGCTGCCATATGATACGTTAAGTACAACGGCACAGTTACCGGATTCACTGGCATATGGACAGGATTGGGCACATATGCAGAATGCATACTGGATCAGTTCGAGTGATATGGAATCCATCAAACAGATGGTCATGCAATATGGGGCAGTAAATATCGGATATCAGGAAAGTGGCGGCTATCGAAACGCAACCTATAATTCATATTATAATCCAAGTGGAACAGGCGGCGGTCATGCAGTCACCATTGTCGGCTGGGATGATGCCTTTTCAAAAGAACATTTCAATCAGACCCCCAAAGAGGACGGTGCATGGCTGATCCGCAACAGTTGGGGAACTGATTCGGGAGAAAACGGATATTTCTGGATGTCCTATGAAGATGCATCCATATCTTCTCAGGCATTTGTATTTGATTTTGAAAGAGCGGATAATTACAGTTATAATTATCAGTATGATGGTGGAAACGGAATCTCAAGGATCAAGATCAATAACAATGGCATGGCGGGTGACATATTCAAAGTTTATGGAAGCTCACCACAGATACTTTCGGCAGTATCGTTAGGAATATATGATACCAATGTAAAATACAAATTATCCATATATAAAGACCCGGATGCAGGCAATCCGACCAGCGGCACACTTGCAGCAACTCAGAGCGGAACAATGCCGGGATATGCAGGATATTATACGATTCCATTAGAAAAACAGATTATTTTATATCCGGGACATACTTTTTCCGTGGTATATCAGTTAGAAAATCCGTCGGGAAATGAAGTGACGATTTTTGTAGACACTTCTTATACAAATGGCGGCTGGATTTCCTTTAAGAGCAGTACGGCAGCAGGACAGAGCCTGCTCAAAATGAGCAGCACATCCGGCTGGTATGACCTGCATACAAACACAACTCCGATGTGTGCAAGGATCAAGGCATTTACAAAGACCACTGCCTGCCTGCATACGGATCAGGAAACTTCCGTTACAAAGGCAGATGCATCGAAGGGCACGGATGGAAGCATCACCACCAAATGTAAGGATTGTAATATCACTTTGAGTAAGAGCAACATTTCAGCACCGAATAAGATCGTATTAGGAAATGACTCCTATACCTATGATGGAAAAACGAAAGAACCATCGGTAAAGGTATATGATAAAACCGGAAAAGTGATTTCGGCGGCAAATTATACGATAAGCCGGAGTTCCGGCAGAAAAGAGCCGGGAACCTATACCGTAAAAGTGACATTTAAAGGAAATTACAGTGGCACTTTGAGTTCCTCTTTTAAGATTCAATTAGGTAAGGTAAAGGGGTTAAAAAACGGTACATTAAAAACAGATTCCGTTCAGATCAAGTGGAACAAACTGACCGGAGCAACGAATTATCAGATATACCGATATGATTCCGCAAAGAAAAAATATGTCAAACTTAAGACAGTATCATCCGGTAAGAGTTCTTATACCGATAAAAAACGTGAGGCGGCAAGGGCATATAAGTATAAAATCCGTGCATACCGGAGTACAGGAGGTAAGACCTCATACAGCAGCTATTCGGATGTCCTTTATACGGCAGCAAAGCCGAAAAAAGTCAGCGCTCTGACTGCAAAAAAGAAAACAAAAAACAGTGTAAAGCTGGCATGGAAAAAGACAACGCGGGCAGACGGATATCAGATATATCGTTATAATTCCACAAAAAAGAAGTGGAAAAAGGTAACGACCATCAAAAAAGGTACTACGGTAACTTATACGAATAAGAAACTGAAATCTAAGAAAACTTATCAATATAAGGTGCGTGCATACAGGCAGAATGGTAATACAACAGTATATGGTTCTTATTCAAAAATTTTAAAGGTCAGGACAAAATAAGGAACTGTTAGACATTACCAATATTTTGTGTTACAATTAATTAGTTATTATGAACACACTAGGTAAAATAGATAAAAATAGTAATGTGAGGAAAAGAATATGAAGATTGCAGTAGCAGGAACAGGATATGTAGGATTGTCAATTTCCGTATTACTGGCACAACATAATGATGTATATGCCGTGGATATTGTACCGGAAAAAGTGGCAATGATTAATAATAAGAAGTCTCCGATCGTAGACAAGGAGATTGAAGAATATTTAGCGGAAAAAGAACTTTCCCTGACAGCAACTCTGGATGCAAAAGAAGCATATGCAGATGCAGAGTTTGTAGTGATAGCAACACCGACAAATTATGATGAGAAGAAAAATTATTTTGATACCAGTTCCGTAGAGCAGGTCATTGAAACCGTTATGGACATCAATCCAAATGCGATCATGGTCATCAAATCTACAGTTCCGGTAGGATATACCAAAAATGTGCGTGCAAAATTCAACTGTGAGAACATCATTTTTGCACCGGAATTTTTAAGAGAGGGACGGGCACTTTATGACAACCTTTATCCGTCCAGAATTATTGTGGGTGCACCACAGGATGATGAAAGACTCTGTAAGGCAGCAGGAAAGTTCGCAGAACTGATAGCAGAAGGTGCGATCAAAAAAGACATTCCGATGCTGTTTACGGATACGACAGAGGCAGAGGCAGTAAAATTATTTGCGAATACTTATTTAGCACTGCGCGTAAGCTTTTTCAACGAGTTAGATACTTATGCAGAGGTGCATGGGCTCAATACCAAGCAGATCATTGACGGCGTGGGACTTGATCCAAGAATCGGTTCCCATTATAACAATCCGTCCTTTGGTTACGGTGGATACTGTCTGCCAAAAGACACCAAACAGTTATTGGCAAATTATCAGGACGTGCCGGAGAATATCATCGAGGCGATCGTAGATGCCAACCGTACCAGAAAAGATTTCGTAGCAGAGAGAATTTTAGAAAAAGCAGGATTTCCGGAAAAATCCGATGTCAAAGTCGGTGTATACCGTCTGACCATGAAATCCAATTCCGATAACTTCCGCCAGTCATCCATACAGGGTGTCATGAAGCGTATCAAAGCCAAAGGCGTAGAAGTCGTAGTATATGAACCGACACTGAACGAAGAGAAATTCTATGGAAGCCGTGTGACACATGATTTGGACGCATTTAAGCAGGAATGTGATGTCATTGTAGCAAACCGTTTTACAGACGAATTAGAAGATGTATTTGAAAAAGTCTACACCAGAGACTTATATATGAGAGATTAAAAGGAGAAATGGAGAAGAATTATGTCGACCAGCGTGGTGTTATTGGCGTATAAAGAAGCCGAGAATCTGAAAATTTTATTGCCACAGATTCATAAAGTGATGGAAAAATTAAAGGACGATTACGAAGTTATAGTAATTGATTCTGCGAAACCATTAGACAACACCAAAGAGGTATGTGAGAAAAATAATACCCTGTATTATCCGCAGGAAGAGCCGGGATATGCAGGAGCGTTCCGTACCGGTATCAGATATGTAACAAAAAAACGCATGTTAGTGTTAGATGCCGATGGTTCCCACAATCCGAAAAATATTGCAGATATCAGCAGAATGTTTGACAGAGGAGGTTATGACATTGTCATAGGTTCAAGATATACGAAAGGCGGAGTGTCCAATGACTCCAAGACTTCCTATATTATGTCAAAGATTCTTAATACAACCATGCGTCTTTGTCTGGGCATCCGGGCAAAAGACATTTCCACAAGTTACCGGATGTATGATGCAAAGCAGATCAAAGCGGTAACACTGACACGCAATAATTACGATGTGCTGCAGGAGGTCATCCTGCGGATGAAGATCAATAAGCGTGAACAGGGAAAGAAATTAAAAATAGGCGAGACACCGATCACATTTAATAAACGGATGTACGGAGAATCCAAGCGTCAGCTTTTGAAATTTATCAGAGGCTATATCGTTACGTTGTTTATGCTGATCCGCATAAATCTGGTATCCTTATTAAAAAAATCAAAAAAGAAATAATTCTAAAAATACAAACAGGAGGACTGATACATGAAAAAGACAGCCTTGATCATGGCGGGAGGAAGAGGAGAACGTTTCTGGCCAAGAAGCAGAAAACACATGCCGAAACAGTTTTTGTCTCTGACGGATGATGGAAAGACTATGATACAGCTTACGGTAGAGAGAATCCGGCCACTGGTAGAATTAGAAGACATCTATATTGCAACAAACAAAGATTACAAGCCGCTTGTATTAGAACAGCTTCCGGGAATCCCGGAGGAGAATATCCTTTGCGAACCAATCGGCAGAAATACGGCACCATGTATCGGATTAGGTGCAATACACATAGCAAAAAAATATGAGGATGCATTGATGATGGTATTGCCATCAGACCATCTGATCAAATACAATACCATGTTTGTCAACACACTGTCTGAGGGGTGTGCGGTAGCAGAAAAGGGTGCGAATCTGGTAACGATCGGAATCACCCCGGACTATCCGGAGACCGGTTACGGCTACATCAAGTTCAATCCTGATAAGACAGACGGTCAGGCATACGAAGTAGAACGTTTTGTAGAAAAACCGAGTTTAGAGGTTGCAAAAGAATACTTAGCAACAGAGGAATACCTCTGGAACAGTGGAATGTTTGTCTGGAAGATTTCCACGATCTTAGATAATCTGAAAAAATATATGGGTTCTACCTATGAGGGACTGATGAAGATCAAAGATGCCATCGGAACACCGGAAGAAGATATTGTACTTGAAAATATTTTCCCTACTTTCCAGTCAGAGTCCATCGACTATGGCATTATGGAAAAGGCATCCAATATCTATATCCTGCCGGGAGTATTCGGATGGGACGATGTCGGTTCCTGGTTAGCAGTTGGAAGAATCAAAAAATCCAACGAAAACGGAAATGTAGTAAATGGTAATATTATTACTATAAACAGCAAAAATAATATTATAGAGGGAAGTCAGAAGCTGATCGCCACGGTTGGAATCGAAGATCTGATCATTGTAGATACAGAGGATGCAACCCTGATCTGCAACAAAAACAGTGCCGGAGATATCAAGAAGGTACTCGAAAACTTAAAGATCTGCAATCGTGATGAGTATATCTAAATACGAAAGGTAAAAAGCTTCAAAGGAAGAAAAATAAGGAGAATGAACATGAAAAACGCATTAATTACAGGAATCACAGGACAGGATGGTTCATACTTAGCAGAACTGTTATTAGAAAAAGGTTACAATGTCTACGGAATTATGAGAAGAAAAAGTGTCGTAGATTACGGCAATGTAGACCATATCAAAGACAAGATCAATTTTATCTATGCAGATATGACAGACCCGATCTCATTGATTTCTGCAATGAAGATTTCTCAGGCAGATGAAGTATACAATTTAGCAGCACAGTCATTCGTTGCAACTTCCTGGGATACACCGATCGGAACAGCAGAGATCGATGCATTAGGTGTTACCAATATGTTAGAAGCGATCCGTACCGTAAAACCAAGCTGCCGTTTCTATCAGGCATCTACTTCCGAAATGTTTGGAAAAGTACAGGAGATCCCACAGAAAGAGACCACACCGTTCTATCCGAGAAGTCCATACGGAGTAGCAAAACTTTACGGACACTGGATTACAAAGAACTACCGTGAGAGTTACGGACTGTATGCATGCAGCGGAATCTTATTCAACCATGAGAGTGAGAGAAGAGGAAAAGAATTTGTAACCCGTAAGATCACAGATGCAGTAGCGAGAATTAAACATGGTGTACAGGATCATTTAGAGCTTGGAAACATGGATGCAAAGCGTGACTGGGGTCATTCAAAAGACTACGTCAGAGCAATGTGGTTAATGCTTCAGCAGGAAGAGGCAGATGATTATGTGATCGCAACCAACGAGACAAGAACCGTCCGTGAATTTGTAGAGACAGCATTTGCACAGGCAGGAATCGAGATCGCATGGGAAGGAAGCGGCGTAGACGAGGTCGGAAAAGACAAAGCAACCGGAAAAGTTTTAGTCAAAGTCAATCCAAAATTCTTCCGCCCGGCAGAAGTAGAACTTTTAATCGGAGATCCGAAAAAAGCAGAGACAACACTTGGCTGGAAACGTGAAATCGCATTCCCGGAATTAGTAGAGCGTATGGTGAAAAATGACATGGCTCTTGTAGAAGAAGAAATTAAAATCCGGAATATTTAATAGGGACGAAAATATGAAAGCATTGATTATAGGTGGAGCAGGCTTTGTAGGTGCTTACCTGATGCGTTATTTAAAAGAAGAACTTCATATGGAAGTTACGGTTACAAAGATGCCGCAGGAGCAGATAGAGGCAGAGAATGTCAAAGTATGTGATCTGGACATTTTAAAAAAAGATGACATTACCGGGCTTTTTAAGGCAGAACAGCCGGACTGGATCTTTCACTTAGCAGCCCAGAGCTCTGTCAGTGTTTCCTGGAAGAATCCGGCGCTGACGATCGACGTAAACGTCAAGGGCGGCTCGAATGTATTAGAAGCATTTCGGGAATCCGGCATCAAAGCAAGAATGTTACTGATCGGTTCCGGTGAGGAATACGGACACATTCTGCCGGAGGAGACACCGATTAAAGAAGATAACTGCAGCAGACCGGGCAACATCTATGCGGCAACGAAAGCATGCCAGAATATGCTTGGAAAAATCTATGCGGATGCTTACGGATTAGATGTGATGATGGTCCGGGCATTTAACCATATCGGACCAAACCAGACACCGATGTTTGTCGTAGCAGACTTCTGTCAACAGGCAGCAGAGATTGAAGCCGGAAAAAGAGAGCCTGTCATGCGGGTTGGAAATCTGAGTGCCAAGAGAGATTTTACGGATGTCAGAGATGTCATTCGTGCCTATGCATTGATTATGGAGCATGGAAAGGCAGGAGAGACATACAATGTCGGAAGTGGACATGCTGTTTCCATTCAGCAGATTTTAGATACGATCATCTCATTATCCAAAGCAGATATCAAGGTAGAGGTAGACCCGGAAAAATTAAGACCGGTCGATGTGCCAATCATAGAGGCAGATATCCATAAGCTGGTGGAGTGTACCGGCTGGAAACGGGGGATTCCATTAGAGCGTACGATAGAAGAGACATTAGATTATTGGCGTAAAGAGGTAAAATAAATGGATTATATGAAAATATATCAGCAGTGGTGCAGTGATCCTTATTTTGATGATGCGACCAAAGCTGAACTGAAAGCGATAGAGAACAATAAAGAAGAGATAGAAGACAGATTTTACCGTCAGTTAGAATTTGGAACAGGCGGACTGCGTGGAGTGATCGGAGCCGGAACAAACCGTATGAACATCTACACAGTGCGTCAGGCGACACAGGGACTGGCAAATTATGTTCTGAGTCAGAACGGACAGGAAAAAGGTGTTGCAATTGCCTATGACTCCAGAAGAATGTCTACGGAATTTGCAACAGAAGCGGCACTCTGCTTAAATGCAAATGGAATCAAGACCTACATTTTTGACAGCCTGCGTCCGACACCGGAATTATCTTTTGCAGTGCGGGAGCTGCATTGTATTGCAGGAATTGTCATTACGGCAAGCCACAACCCACGCGAGTATAACGGATATAAAGTATACTGGGAGGATGGTGCGCAGATTACACCGCCGCATGATAAGAATATCTTAGCAGAAGTTGCTAAAGTAACGGAGTTCTCCGAGGTAAAGACCATGGAAAAAGAAGAAGCCGTAAAAGCAGGACTTTTCCATGTCATTGATGCATCCTTAGATGACCGTTATATGGAAGAGTTGAAAAAACAGAGTATTCATCCGGAAATCATCAAAGCAATGGCAAAAGATATCCGGATTGTATACACACCTCTTCACGGAACAGGAAATCTTCCGGTGCGAAGAGTGTTAAAAGAGTTAGGATTTGAACAGGTCTATGTAGTGCCGGAGCAGGAAAAACCGGATGGTAACTTCCCAACGGTATCCTATCCGAACCCGGAAGATCCGAAAGCATTTGAGTTAGCATTAAAGTTAGCTAAAGAAAAAGATGCAGATATTGTCTTAGCCACAGATCCGGATGCAGACCGTCTCGGCGTATACTGTAAAGATACCGTAAACGGCGGCTACATTTCCTTTACGGGAAATATGTCCGGTATGCTGATTGCAGAGTACATCTTAAGAGAGCGTACCGAAAATGGTACCATGCCGGAAAAACCGGCGTTGGTAGAAACAATCGTAACTACCGACATGGCAAAGGCGATCGCAAAAACATATGGTGTTCATCTGATCGAAGTACTGACCGGATTCAAATTTATCGGAGAACAGATCAAGTGGTTTGAGGAGCAGAATACATATCACTATGTATTTGGCTTAGAAGAGAGCTACGGATGTCTTGCAGGAACCTATGCAAGAGATAAAGATGCCTGCGTTGCAGTCATGATGCTTTGTGAAGTGGCAGCTTACTGCAAGTCCCAAGGAAAGACACTTTGGGATGCCATGCTTGATATGTATGAAAAATACGGTTATTATAAGGAAGGACTTGCCACGATCACCTTAAAGGGAATAGATGGAGCACAGCAGATCCGGGATATGATGGACAAGGTAAGAAAAGAACCGCCATCAGAATTTGGAAGATTCAAAGTGCAGGCAGTCCGTGATTATAAGGCGGATACCAGAACCGATTTAGCAACAGGAAAGACAGAGTCTACCGGACTTCCGAATTCCAATGTACTGTATTATGAATTAAGTGATGGTGCATGGTGCTGCGTTCGTCCGTCCGGAACAGAACCAAAAATCAAATTTTATTTTGGAGTAAAAGGTGACAGTCTCGAGAGTTCCAAAGAGCAGTTACAGGAGCTTGAAGATGCACTGATGAAAAAGTTTAAATAGCAGAGGGGTGAGGGTGTTGTCACAGGCATCCTCACCATTTTTAGGAAATTTCAGAAAAGAAATACAAGCAATATAATAGAAGGAAGAAGTATGGAGAAAATCATAAAACTTGCTCCCTCCTATAAGGATTATCTTTGGGGAGGCACAAAGTTAAGAGAGGATTACGGAAAGAGCAGTACCTGTGAAAAAGTGGCAGAGAGCTGGGAAATTTCCTGCCATCCTGACGGACCATCTTTTATAGCCGAAGGCGAACAGGAGGGAATGCCGTTAGAGGATTATATCGCAGAACACAGAGAAGCCATTTTAGGAGAGCAGGGAAGCCGATATGCTTCATTTCCGATCCTGTGCAAATTTATTGATGCAAAACAAAAGCTGTCGATACAGGTACATCCCGATGATGCCTATGCAAAAGCGGCTGGGATGGACAACGGAAAGACAGAACTCTGGTATATTGTAGAATGTGACGAGGATGCTTATATCTATTTTGGTGTCAATCGAGACATGACCAAAGAAGAGTTTAAAAGACGTATTGAAGAAAATACGGTCTTAGAAGTTCTGAATAAAGTGCCGGTACACAAAGGAGATTATTTCCTAGTGGAGGCAGGGACGATCCATGCGATCGGAGCAGGAATCATCATCTATGAGATCCAGCAGAATTCAAACTGTACTTTCCGGGTCTATGACTACGACAGAAGGGATGCGGATGGAAATCCTAGAAAGCTGCACATTGCGGAAGCGATCGAAGTCAGCAACTTAAAGAAAAAAGAAGTTTCCATACCGGTAAAGACAGGACAGGAGAAAACAATCCTTGGACGATGCGATTATTTTACGGCAGTAAGATATGAGTGTCAGGAAGAGTTAAAGATAGAGAACTGCAAAGATTCATTTGTAACGTTAACCATTATGGAAGGCTGTATGAAGTTACGGGTTGCCGGAGAGGAAAAAACAGGAAAAAAAGGCGAAAGTTTTTTTATACCTGCGGATTCCGGTGCCATAGAGGTGCAGGGTAACGGCGTATTTATCACAGTTCAGACATAAGTCAGGGAGGGAAAATGCTATGAAGATTTATATCTGCCCGGAATGCGGACAGTTCCGAGAGGCATCCAGAAGGAAGGAAGTCATCTGTTACCGATGTGAGAACGAAGTACAGATGCAGCCCATCAAATTGTCGATGGAAGAATATTTTAACATGACAAAAGAGGAACGGGAGGAATACTCCAAAAGCTGGCTGTACATACATGAGTGTTTGCATAAAAAGAAAAATTAAGAAAAAAATAATTGTATTTTATTCACAGTTCCTGTATGATAAGCAAAAATAATTAAAAAATAAGGTGAGAAAATGGGAGATACAAAGAAAAAAAAGAAAACAACAAAAAAACAGCGTGCAAAACGCAGAAAAGTAATGTTTATTGTTGAGATTGTAATACTGTTAATACTGTTAGCAGCAGTTTTTGTCTGGCTGAAATTAGAAAAAATTGACTATAATAAGCTGGATGAGGATGATATCTTAATGAATGATCTAGACGATAGTACCGATGAAGTCATGGGAAAATATACGGTCATTGCATTGTTCGGACTGGACAACCGTGACAATGGAACTTATGAATCCGGTAACTCTGATACGATCATGCTTGCAAGTATCAACAATGATTCTAAAGAAGTCAAACTGGTATCCATATACCGTGATACTTATCTGAATGTAAAAGATGATACTTATGCAAAAATGAACTCTGCGTACCAGAGAGGCGGCCCAAAGCAGGCAATCGAAGCCCTGAATACAAACTTAGACTTAAAGATCACAAAATATGTGGCCGTTGACTTTAATGCACTGGTAGAAACCATCGACCTGATCGGAGGAGTCGACATTGATGTTACTCCACAGGAAGTTGCAAAGATCAACGAATATTCCGGAGAAGTTGCACAGGTAACCGGAAAGAAAAATACAACCTTAAGCGGTTCCGGAGTACTTCATTTAAATGGTGTACAGGCTACAGCATATGCACGAATCCGTAAGCTGGCAGGAGATGACTATAAGAGAACCGAACGTCAGAGAACCGTTATTGAGGCAATGATAACAAAAGTTCAAAAATCAGGTGTCACAACGATTAACAGTGTCGTTGATGAAGTGTTTGATGATATCAGTACCAACATTACACCAAAACAGATGTTATCCTTAGGAAGCCATGCATTAAGTTATAAAATGGTAGACAATTCAGGATTCCCATTTGAGTTAAAGACCAAAAACATGGGCAAACGCGGCGATTGTGTCATTCCGTTGGATTTAGAGACAAACGTTATCGAGCTGCATGAATACCTGTTTGGTTCGGACACATATACTCCGACCGACAGTGTAAAAGAAAAAAGCAAACAGATTATTAACGATACCGGTTATACAAAAGAGACAGAAGCAGTAAAAATACAGTAAGAACTTTTTTGCAGGTAGTGAAAACAACATATGGAGGAATTTTGTATGTGTGGAATTGTAGGATATGTAGGAGAAAGCCAGGCAGCACCGATTTTATTAGAAGGGCTGTCAAAGCTGGAATACCGTGGTTATGATTCAGCAGGAATGGCAGTATATGATGGAGAAAAAATCCATGTAAAAAAAGCCACCGGGAGATTAAAGGTGTTAAGTGAACTGACACATGATGGAACCATGCTTCCGGGTCATGTCGGAATCGGTCATACCCGTTGGGCAACACACGGAGAACCATCCGATGTCAATGCACATCCGCATTGCAATACCGATCAGACCATTGCGGTTGTTCACAACGGAATTATAGAGAATTACCTGAAATTAAAAAATATGCTTTTAGAAAAGGGGTATCGTTTCATTTCAGAAACTGATACGGAAGTTTTAGCACAGTTATTAGATTATTATTACAAAGGCAACCCATTAGAAGCTATTACGAAAGTCATGCACAGGGTAGAAGGCTCCTATGCATTGGGCATTATTTTCTCGGACTATCCGGATACCGTATATTCCGTGCGAAAAGACAGTCCGTTGATCGTTGGAAAGGGAACGGACGGAAACCTGATCGCATCCGATGTTCCGGCAGTGCTCAAATATACGAGAGAGGTATTTTTCATCCAGAATGAAGAGATCGCATGTTTGAAAAAAGATGCTATTGAATTCTATAATGTGGATGGAGAACCGATCCAAAAAGAAAGCAAGATGATCGAGTGGGATGTCAACGCAGCGGAAAAAGGCGGCTATGAGCATTTTATGCTCAAAGAAATGTATGAGCAGCCAAAGACCGTGCGTGATACCTTAAGCCCAAGGATCAAAGATGGAAAAATAGAGATTGAAGAATTGGGCATGACCGATGAGGAGATCCGTGCCATCAACCGGATTCATATCGTAGCCTGTGGTTCGGCGTACCATACCGGAGTTACGGCAAAATATGTGTTTGAGGGAATGGCCAGAATCCCGGTAGAAGTAGACTTGGCATCCGAGTTCCGTTATCGGAATCCGATCTTAGATGAAAATGATTTAGTCATTATCATCAGCCAGTCCGGTGAGACAGCCGATTCCTTAGCAGCCCTGCGTGAAGCAAAAAGTCAGGAGATCAAGACACTTGGAATCGTTAATGTCGTCGGAAGTTCCATCGCAAGGGAAGCAGATAAAGTCATGTATACCTGGGCAGGACCGGAGATTGCAGTAGCAACCACAAAAGCCTATAGTGCCCAGCTCATAGCACAGTACCTGTTAGCCATCAAATTTGCAGCGGCAAGAGGCAGGATCACAGATCAGGAAGTAGAGGAATACTTAGGAGATCTGAAAAAACTTCCGGATCAGATAGAACTGCTCTTATCAAACCAGACAAAAATACAGAAATTTGCAAACCGTTATATCGCAGCAAAAGATGTGTTCTTTATCGGAAGAGGCATCGACTATGCGATTTCCATGGAGGGTTCCTTAAAGTTAAAGGAAATATCTTATGTACATTCCGAAGCATATGCGGCAGGCGAATTAAAACATGGAACGATTTCCTTAATAGAGGACGGAACCTTAGTAGTAGCGGTTGCAACCCAGGAAGACCTTTATAAAAAGACGGTCAGCAACATGGTAGAGGTAAAAACCCGTGGAGCCTTTGTTATGGCAGTTACCAACGAAGGCAATATCGACATAGAAAAGGCAGCGGATTATGTGATCTACATTCCACTGACCAATAAATACTTTACCAATTCCTTAGCGATCATACCGTTACAGCTTTTTGGCTATTATGTATCGGTAGGAAAAGGATGCGATGTTGATAAACCAAGGAACCTGGCAAAGTCGGTTACGGTAGAATAAAGTAGAGAAGTTACCTATATAATAGGAAGAAACTGGAAGAGAAGGCATGCGTGTCTTCTCTTTTTCTATCAATATTAGAAGGAGTTATTTCCTGCGATTTATATGATAAACAGATTTTTATTTTGATTTGTAGAGTGTCTTTAGGGGAATTGGACAATATTCAGGTTCGCTTTGCTTCCATGTCCGGCATCAAAAGTTCTAAACACTCTGGAAAGAGAATGAATGTGGACGAAACCGGTGTGAATTCGCCATCCATGGCTCAGTCACACCTTTTCCGTGCATCCGTGCACGGAAATTTCTGGTAGTAGAGCAGAGTGTTAAGAACTTAACGATTCCGTCCATAAGAAACAAAGCGAACCCGAATATTGTGTCATATTGCAAAAAAAATATAAGAGAAGATACGAAGCATAAGCAGTAGAATTTCACGAACATTCTTTCTGCACTACCTGAAAAAGAATTTATCCGCCGAATCCTTTTGTATTAAAAGTCAGGGTTCAGTTGGTATTCATACAATATCCATCCCCCTTGTCTTATGTCCGGGATTTAGTGGCACTTAACTCTCTGATCATACACAGAAATTTGCAGGCACGGATGCCTGCAAAAGATGCAGTTGAGCCAGGAAGGCGAATCTGCATCGGTTTCGTCCGATTCCAATCCCTTTTTCAGAGAGCTTAGAGCCACTTAATCCCTGACATTGAAACAAGGGTGGTTGAATATTGTATAGAATAGTAATCATCCCTAACTCTTTTAACACAAAATATAAACATCCATCACAAACTCTTGAGCATTTTTTCACATAGTAGACACAAAAACAAGCTAAAATTCTTAATATAAACAAAAAATAAACTGAAAAGAAAAAGAGAAACATGAGGGAGGCAATCTTATGGACAATCAGGATCATAGAAATGAAAACAACTCCAGCTATTCTTATAGTTATATAAGAGATGGAGGAAATGAAAATACTACATGGCGAGCAGATGACAACACCGGCCACAGTTACAATCAGGCAGGAAGCAGTTATCAGCATTATGAAACACCGAAACAAAAGAAAAAATGGTTTCATGGTGGTGGCTTTAAGCAAAAAATGGTAAGATGCGTGGCGCTGGCATTAGTTTTTGGACTGGTGGCAGGTGGTGTATTTGTCGGAACCGGATATGCGGGAATGAAAGCACTTGGAATTGACAATAATTCCAAAGCACAGACCTCCGATACGAAGAGTGTCAGTACAACAAAAGTAACAGGAACAACGACCAGTACAAAGAGCGGTACAACCACATCTTCTGATATTTCGGGAATTGTAGATGAAGTTATGCCATCTATCGTAGCCATTACCAATATGACAGAAGTGCAATATCGTGATTTCTTCGGAAGAGTTCAAAATTACGAAGGAGAAAGTGCAGGTTCCGGAATTATCATCAGTCAGGATGATCAATATCTTTACATTGTAACAAATAACCATGTGGTATCAGATGCCACAACATTAACCGTCTGCTTTTACGATGACCAGACCGTCAGTGCAGAAGTAAAAGGAACGGATTCATCCAGTGACTTAGCAGTCGTTGCAGTAAAATTATCCGATATCTCTTCAGATACCATGAAAGCGATCAAAGTAGCAACCGTTGGTGATTCCGATTCCATCAAAGTTGGAGATACTGCAATTGCGATCGGTAATGCATTAGGATACGGCCAGTCCGTAACTACCGGAGTGATCAGTGCATTGAACCGTGGAGTTACCTTAGAGGATGAGACATCAGGAGAAACAGTAACCAATGGACTGATCCAGACAGATGCAGCCATCAACCCTGGAAACAGTGGTGGAGCATTGCTGAATGTCGAAGGACAGGTCATAGGAATCAACTCCGCAAAATATTCAGATACTGCAGTCGAAGGAATGGGTTATGCAATTCCGATGTCAAAAGCAGAGCCGATCATCAATGATCTGATCAACCGGGAGGCAGTAGATGAGTCTGAGAGTGCATATCTTGGAATTTCCGGTGCAGATATTACAGAAGACGTAGCCAATACCTATAATATGCCAAACGGAATCTATGTCACAAAAGTAGCAGAGGGTTCTGCAGCAGAAAAAGCAGGTATTCAAAAAGGTGATATCCTGACCGAGTTTGACGGAAAAGAAGTTACCTCCATGGAAAATATGCAGGAAATACTCAAATACTATAAGGCAGGAAAAAAAGTCAAAGTCAAAGTACAGGTAGCAGACAATGGTACCTACAAAGAAAAAGAGCTGACGGTAAAACTCGGCAAAAGACCGTCTGAATAACCAATAGTGCTTTCTCCCTACATTTCCCGTTATAAGAGCTGCTTATTGTTCTTATGCGGGAAATGTGTTAATATAGAAAATAATTTCTAAGAAAAATACGCGCGTAGCGAAAAAATAGGGAGGAACCCATGAAGAAAAAAAGAATCGTTATTGCATTAGGACATGATGCATTAGGAACCACATTGCCGGAACAGCAGGCAGCAGCTAAAAAGACGGCAAAAGCAATCGCAGATTTTGTGAAAGAGGACTATCAGATCATTATTTCACACAGCAACGGACCACAGGTTGGAATGATCCATACGGCAATGTCCGAGTTCTGCAAAATATATCCGGAGTACACGGCAACACCAATGTCTGTCTGCTCTGCCATGAGTCAGGGATATATCGGATATGATTTACAGAATGCGATCCGTACCGAACTGCTCAACCGCGGAATCTACAAACCGGTGGCTACCGTGCTGACGCAGATGACGGTAGATCCATATGACGATGCATTTTATCATCCGACAAAGATCATAGGACGTATCATGTCCGCAGAAGAGGCAGAAGCCGAAGAGAAAAAAGGAAATCATGTGGTAGAAGTAGAAGGCGGCTACCGCCGTATCGTAGCGGCACCAAAGCCAATGGAGATTGTAGAGATAGATACCATCCGTGCATTGGCAGATGCAGATCAGGTAGTCATAGCCTGTGGAGGCGGTGGAATACCGGTACTGGCACAGGAGAACCGTTTAAAAGGAGCTTCTGCAGTAATCGAAAAAGACCTTGCAGCAGGAAAACTGGCAGAGGCAGTAGATGCTGATATGCTTGTCATTTTAACCGGTGTAGAAAAAGTCTGCTTAGAATATGGTACGGCATCAGAACAGCCGATAGACCATATGACAACCGCCCAGGCAAAAAAATACATGGAAGAAGGACAGTTTGGCGAAGGTACCATGAAGCCGAAAGTAGAAGCAGCTTTGGACTTTATCGGCAATTCAGCAGTAAAATCCGTGCTGATCACCAAATTGGGCAGTGGAGCAGATTTAGAAGACGGAACCGTCATCAAAAAGTAAATTTTTTGGACAAAAATAAAAAAGTGTCATGAGAATGATTGACATAATGTAGGATGCACACTATCCTGATGTTCCAATCTTTCAACACAATAGGCAAAGTGTACAAAAACATAAAAATAGAATTAGATAAAAGGCATAAAAAATATAGTTAAAAGTTTAACAATATCACTATTTGTACAAATCGACAGAAAGAACAGCAATTCGACTTCAAAACAAACCATAACGTGATATAATAAATAGCGGAGTTAATAAATAATTTTTGTTTTACGATGCGTAAAATATGCGGAACGTGACAGGGGGAACTAAAAATGTGCTGTAATACGAAGGAAAAAATCGCACTTGCTGTAAAAGAACTGATGCGCCAAAAATCCATCCGTAAGATAACGGTTCAGGATATTATGGAAGAAACAGGCATGAAACGGCAGAGCTTTTATTATCACTTTCAGGATTTATATGCAGTCATTGAGTGGATATGCTGCAAAGAACTGATGGAAGAGGTAGATGTTGACGGAGACATTACATTTGAAGAGTGGCTGCGAAAGCTGATGGAAACCATGGAAGCGGATCGTGCATTTTATAAAAAATTAGCAAACGAGATCGAGTGGAAGCAGATGGCAGACCGGACAAAAGCAATTGTTGCAGAGCAGGTAGACAGATTCCTGTCAGCTTCAGGTGAGATGAAGGAGATCCGCAGTGAAGAACGGGCGTTTATGGTAGATTTCTTTTCTACATCCATCATTTATTATCTGTTAGATTTTATAACCAGTAATAAAAACATGACGACAGAAGAACGCAGTAAACAGATTGCGGTAGCAGTCCGGACGCTTGGAAAATTCAAATTCAGTAACGGAATGTCGGCTGCAAAAGGATAAGTTATAAGAAGTAACAAGGCTGTGTATAGGGAAAAAACCTGTACACAGCCGTTTTTATGCTTAAAATACAATAAAAATTAAGACATGTTTTAGAATTGCTATGCATAATATATAATAATCCAGACAGAAACCGGTCGCTTTTGTACAATTTTACATGTTTGTATGATTACTTTTGGTTTTTGATGTGATATTATTAGTACAACAAAAAAAGGAGGAGGGCTTTTTTAATGGCTAAATATGTTATGGCACTCGATGCCGGAACAACTAGTAACAGATGTATCTTATTCAATGAGAAGGGTGAGATGTGCTCAGTGGCTCAGAAAGAGTTCACACAGTTTTTCCCAAAACCAGGCTGGGTAGAGCATGATGCAGATGAGATTTGGGCAACTCAGTATGAAGTTGCTAAACAGGCAATGGAAAATGTTGGCGCAACAGCAGCAGACATTGCAGCAATCGGTATCACAAATCAGCGTGAAACAACAATCGTATGGGATAAAGCTACTGGCGAACCTGTACACCATGCAATCGTATGGCAGTGTAGAAGAACAGCTGAGTACTGCGATAGCTTAAAAGACAAAGGACTGGTTGACAAAATCAGAGAGAAAACAGGTCTTGTTATCGATGCTTACTTCTCAGGAACAAAGATCAGATGGATCTTAGAGAACGTTCCGGGTGCTAGACAGAGAGCTGAAGCCGGCGAATTATTATTCGGTACAGTAGAGACTTGGTTAATTTGGAAATTAACAAAAGGAAAAGTTCATGTAACAGATTACTCAAACGCTTCCCGTACAATGTTATTCAACATCAATACATTACAGTGGGATGATGAAATCTTAGCAGAGCTGAACATTCCTAAATGCATGCTTCCAGAAGCAAAACCATCAAGCTGTGTATACGGCGAGGCAGATCCAAGCTTATTTGGTGGTCCTATCAAAATTGGTGGAGCTGCAGGTGACCAGCAGGCAGCATTATTCGGACAGACATGTTACAAAGCTGGTGAAGCTAAGAATACATACGGAACAGGATGTTTCTTACTTATGAACACTGGCGAAAAACCAATCTTCTCTAAGAACGGATTAGTAACAACAATCGCTTGGGGACTTGACGGCAAAGTAAACTATGCATTAGAAGGTTCTGTATTCGTTGCAGGTGCTTCTATCCAGTGGTTACGCGACCAGTTAAGAGTTGTAGATACCGCTCCGGATTCAGAGTACATGGCAACAAGAGTAAAAGATACCGCTGGATGCTACGTAGTACCTGCTTTCACAGGTTTAGGAGCTCCATATTGGGATCAGTATGCTAGAGGAGTTATCGTTGGTTTAACACGTGGATGTAACAAATATCACATCGTTCGTGCAACAGTTGAATCTTTAGCATATCAGGTAAACGATGTATTACAGGCTATGAAAGCTGATTCAGGAATCGACCTTGCTGCATTAAACGTAGACGGTGGCGCAAGTGCTAACAACTTCTTAATGCAGACACAGGCAGACATCAGTGGATGCCCTGTAAACCGCCCATCATGTGTAGAGACAACAGCTATGGGTGCTGCTTACTTAGCAGGTATCGCTGTTGGCTACTGGAAAGACAAAGAAGACGTTATTGCTAACACATCTCTTGATCGTACTTTCACACCAGCAATCAGTGCTGAAGAGCGTGAGACAAGAATCAAAGGATGGAAGAAAGCAGTTAAATGCTCCTTTGGTTGGGCAAAAGAAGACTAGTAATAAAATAGGGTAAAGAGGAGGAAACATTTATGTTACCATATTTGGCAGAATTTTTAGGAACTATGATGTTAATTATGTTAGGTGATGGCGTTTGTGCAAACGTTAACCTTAGCAAATCAGGAATGAAGGGTGGCGGAACTGTTCAGATTACTATGGCATGGGCAGCAGCCGTTATGATTCCAGCATTTATCTTTGGTGCAGCTTCAGGTGCATCATTCAACCCAGCATTAACAATCGCTTTAGCAGCTGACGGAAGCTTCGCTTGGAACATGGTACCAGGTTATATCGTAGCTCAGATCGCTGGTGGATTCGTAGGTGCTTGGATTGTATGGCTTACATTTAAGAAACAGTTCGATGCAGAAGAAGATGCAGCAACAATCCTTGGAGTATTCTCCACAGGTCCTTCTATCCCAAGCACAGGATGGAACATTGTATCAGAGGCAGTTGCAACATTCGTATTAGTATTCGCAATCAAAGGTATGGCTCAGGTTGGCGGTATGAACGGACTTCAGGGTAACGTTGCAGTATATGTAATCATCTTAGCATGTGGTATGTCCTTCGGTGGAACAACTGGATATGCTATGAACCCAGCCCGTGACTTAGGACCTCGTCTTGCACATGCATGCTTACCGATTAAGAACAAAGGAACATCTAACTTCGCTTATGGTTTAGTAGTTCCGATCTTTGGACCAATCATCGGTGCTTTATTAGCAGTAGGTCTTTACGCAATCGTTCCTTGGGCATAAGCTATAGGGAATATGTAACACGATAGTAATAAAGAGTTTGAGCAATGCTGCATCCTAGGATGGAGCGTTGCTCATCTTTTCTGAAAGGAGTAACAGACACATGTATGATGTCGTAATAATTGGAGCAGGGGTATCTGGTAGTGCAATCGCTAGAGAGTTATCACGTTACCAGGTAAATGCTTGCGTAGTAGAAAAAGCAGAAGATGTATGTTGTGGTACATCAAAAGCAAACAGCGCTATTGTTCATGCCGGATTCGATGCTGAAAACGGATCTCTTATGGCAGATTTGAACGTAAAAGGTAATGTAATGATGGAAGATCTTTCTAAAGAGCTTGATTTCTCCTTTAGAAAAAATGGATCTTTAGTAATTTGCTTACATGAAGAAGACAGACCAAACTTAGAGGCTCTTTATGAAAGAGGAATTAAGAACGGTGTAAAAGAATTAAAGATTTTAGAGCATGATGAAGTATTGGCATTAGAGCCAAACGTAACAGACGATGTTGTTGCTGCATTATATGCACCAACAGGTGGAATTGTCTGCCCATTCGAATTAAACATTGCTATGGCTGAAAATGCAGCTACAAACGGTGTTGAATTCAGATTTAACACAGAAGTAAGAGATATCGTTAAAAAAGACGGTGGCTTTGAATTAGTAACTAACAACGGAGCAATCTCAACAAAATGTGTTGTAAATGCAGCAGGTGTATACGCTGATGTATTCCATAACATGATGAGCTCTAAGAAGATCCACATCACACCAAGACGTGGTGATTACTGCTTATTAGACAAGGTTACAGGAGATTTCGTAGATAAGACAATCTTCCAGTTACCGGGTAAATATGGTAAAGGTGTATTAGTATCACCTACAATCCATGGAAATACAATCGTAGGACCAACTGCTATTGATATTGAAAATAAAGAAGGAACCAATACTACTCAGGAAGGAATTGACGAGCTGATCAGCAAAGCTGGTTCAACAGTAAAAGGTTTACCAATTCGTCAGGTTATCACTTCCTTTGCAGGACTTCGTGCACATGAGGACAACCATGAATTCGTAATCGGTGAAGTAGATGAAGCACCGGGATTCTTTGATGCAGCAGGTATCGAGTCTCCGGGTCTGACAAGCTCACCGGCTATCGGAGTTCTTGTTGCAGGAATGTTAAAGGATAAATTAAACTTACAGGAAGATCCGACCTTCAACGGAACAAGAAAAGGTGTTACACATCTGAACTCTTGTACAAAAGAAGAGAGAGATGCCTTGATTAAAGAGAATCCGGCTTATGGAAGTATCGTATGCCGTTGTGAAATGATTACAGAAGGAGAAATCCTTGATGCAATCCATAGACCATTAGGTGCAACTACATTAGATGGTATTAAACGTCGTACACGCGCTGGTATGGGACGTTGCCAGGCTGGTTTCTGTTCACCAAGACAGATTGAGATTCTTGCGAGAGAATTAGGCGTAGATCAGTCAGAAATTAGAAAATCTGGACGCGATTCCAAGTTCATCGTTGGAACCCCGAAAGACAGATTATAAGGAGGAAGAACAGATGAAAGCATATGACGTGATTATCATTGGTGGTGGTCCTGCAGGTTTAGCAGCAGCAGCATCAGCAAGAAGAAATGGTATCGAGAGCATTCTGATTTTAGAGCGTGACCGTGAGTTAGGTGGTATCTTAAATCAGTGTATCCATAATGGTTTCGGTCTTCATACCTTCAAAGAGGAGTTAACAGGACCGGAGTATGCTAGACGTTTCATTGATCAGGTAGAAGAACTTGGAATCGAGTACAAGTTAAATACTATGGTTATGGACATCAGCGCAGATAAAGTAATTACTGCAATGAACCGTGAAGAAGGAATGTTCGAACTTCAGGCAAAAGCAGTTATCTTAGCTATGGGATGTAGAGAGCGTTCAAAAGGTGCATTAAACATTCCTGGTTACAGACCGGCAGGTATCTATTCTGCAGGTACTGCACAGAGATTAGTAAATATCGAAGGCTTCATGCCAGGTCGTGAAGTTGTTATCTTAGGATCCGGTGATATTGGACTTATCATGGCTAGACGTATGACATTTGAAGGTGCAAAAGTTAAAGTTGTAGCTGAGTTAATGCCATACTCAGGTGGATTAAAACGTAACATCGTTCAGTGTCTGAATGACTACGATATTCCGCTGAAATTGAGCCATACCGTAATCGATATCAAAGGTAAAGAGAGAGTAGAAGGAATCACAATCGCAGAGGTTGGTCCTGACAGAAGACCTATCCCTGGAACAGAAGAGTACTATCCATGTGATACATTACTTCTTTCCTGTGGTCTTATCCCAGAGAACGATATCTCCAGAGGAGCAGGCATCGAAATGAGCCCAATCACTTCCGGAGCTGTTGTAAATGAGAGCTTAGAGACAAATATCGAAGGTGTATTTGCTTGTGGTAACGTACTTCATGTACATGACTTAGTAGACTTCGTATCTGAAGAGGCTGCTATGGCTGGTAAATCTGCTGCTGATTATGTTCAGGGCAAGATTAACAGAGATACTAAGACACCAGACGTTAAGATCGTTGCAACAGATGGTGTTCGTTACACAGTACCTAGTGTAGTAAATGTTGACCGTATGGATGGCGATTCTATCGTAAGATTCCGTGTTGGTGATGTTTACAAAAACCACTATGTAAGCGTTTACTTAAATGATGAGCGTATCTTACATAGAAAGAAACAGGTTATGGCACCAGGTGAGATGGAGAACGTTGTTCTTAAGAAAGATCAGTTGGCTGCATTTGATGGCCTGAACACCATTACAGTAAAACTTGAGGAGGCGTAAGAATGGAAACAATTAATTTAACATGTATCGGATGTCCGATGGGTTGTCCTCTTACTGTAACCATGGAGAATGGCGAGGTTAAGGATGTAACAGGAAATACTTGTAAACGTGGAGATGATTACGCTAGAAAAGAAGTAACCAATCCTACAAGAATTGTTACAAGTACTGTAATCTGCGAAGGCGGTAAAATTGATGCTGTATCTGTTAAAACAAAATCAGATATTCCAAAAGGCAAAATCTTTGATGTATGTCGTGCATTAAAGGGTGTTGCTGTACCAGCTCCAGTTAAAATTGGTGATGTTATCATCAAAGATGTTGCAGGAACAGGCGTAGACATCATTGCTACAAAGCAGGTAGATAAAGCGTAAATATATGTGGGTTATACTCACGATATAACATATGCGAAAGGGCGTGTCCATGTTGGACGCGCCCTTTTTGACTCTATACTTTTTAAAAGAAGTCTGCTATACTAATCGTCAGAATTAAAAATAAGTACCAAAATAGCAATAAAAGAGGAGTATAAAATGCAGAAGATAAAATGGAAGAATAGCGTGGCATTGCTGTTAGCAGCATTTGTCTGGGGAGTTGCATTTGTGGCACAGAGTGTCGGTATGGATTATGTAGAACCGTTTACATTCAATGGCATTCGCTGTCTGATCGGAAGTCTGGTATTATTGCCATGCATTTTCCTTTTTGACCGGTTTAAGACCAGTGAAGAAAAAGAGGCTGTAAAAAACAGTCGTAAGACACTCTGGATTGGTGGTATTCTTTGCGGAGCCATCCTTTTTGTGGCAACGAATGCACAGCAGATAGGAATACAGTATACTTCTGCCGGAAAAGCAGGTTTTATTACGGCATTGTACATTGTGTTTGTGCCGATTATTGGAATATTTTTAAAGAAAAAATGCAGTTGGAATGTCTGGGTCAGCGTAGTGATCGCAGTTATAGGATTTTATCTTTTATGTGTCAAAGATGGACTGAGTCTGTCAAAAGGTGATCTCTGGGTCTTAGTTTGTGCACTGGTTTTTCCATTTCATATCTGGACAGTAAACCATTTTGCACCAATGGTCGATGGTGTCAGATTGTCCTGTATACAATTTTTAGTCTGTGGAATCATCTCAGGGATCTGCATGTTCTTTACTGAAACACCGGACATCGGGAATATCCTACAGGCATGGATGCCACTATTATATGCAGGAGTATTGTCCTGTGGTTTGGGATATACCTTACAGATTGTCGGACAAAAGGATTTTAATCCAACCATAGCGTCATTGCTGATGAGTTTTGAATCAGTATTTTCCGTATTGGCAGGCTGGGTACTTTTAGGACAGGCATTGAGTACACGGGAGATCTTTGGCTGTGTGTTGATTTTTGCAGGAGTTATCTTAGCACAGATACCGATGAAAACCGGACAGAAAGAATAGAAACTATACAAGGGGAGCAAGCTATGGTATAATGAGTGCAAGCGAGTCATGCTCACGATATAATAATTAAAAGCAAGTCAACATGCTCACATGATGAAAGAACAATGAAATGATTGCGTGAGCTATATTCACGATAAGTATAGAAAGGTATGGTAGGAGCATATGCTGGAAGGAAACAATATTTTAATTTTTATGGGAATTATAGTTCTGCTTGTCATTGTGGCAACAGTTATTGCCGTAGTGTCTTCTGTCGCAGGAGCAGCGGCAGCCATTGTAGATGATGAAGACGGCGAAGAAAATGCTTGACAATTTTTGCAGAACTCTATAAGATAAAACATATTGAAAAGGTGTTGAGAAAGAGGAGTACACAGCACACCCTTGAAAGAGAGAATGGTTCATCGGCTGAAAGACCGTTTAAAGAAGGCGTTGTGGAAGGTAGCTTTTGAACCGGAGAACTGAAAGTGTAGGAAAAATGGATTTGCAGGAGGTGCAAATATAAGAGATACGATAAGTAGGTTTTCACGTCTGGTCTGCGTTATAAGACCAAGAGATTGCCAATCATGATAAGAAGAGATTGGCGAAATAAGGTGGTACCGCGTAACAAAACGCCCTTTGCAGATTGCAAAGGGCGTTTTTTAATCCACGGGAAAATAGTCGTGTCACGACTATTTTCATTAGATTCTATTAGAGAAAAAAGCAGACTGATCTGCTTGGTTGATAAAAAGGAGAGAGAAGATGAGCAAAGAATTAGCAAAGACATATGATCCGAAAGATATTGAGGATCGTCTGTACAAAAAATGGGAAGACAACAAGTATTTTCATGCGGAAGTAGACCGCAGTAAAAAGCCGTTTACAATTGTGATGCCGCCACCAAATATCACAGGTCAGTTACACATGGGACATGCATTGGATAATACAATGCAGGATATTCTGATCCGTTATAAGAGAATGCAGGGCTATAATGCACTGTGGCAGCCGGGAACAGACCATGCATCCATTGCAACGGAAGTCAAAGTCATAGAGTCTTTAAAAGAACAGGGCATTGATAAAGATGAACTCGGAAGAGAAGGCTTTTTAGAAAAAGCCTGGGAATGGAAAGAGGAATATGGCGGACGTATCTTAAAGCAGTTAAAGAAAATGGGTTCTTCTGCAGACTGGGACAGAGAGCGTTTTACCATGGATGAGGGCTGCTCAAAAGCCGTAGAAGATGTATTTATCAAATTATTTGATAAAGGCTATATTTATAAGGGTTCCCGTATCATTAACTGGTGCCCGGTATGTCAGACTTCTATTTCTGATGCAGAGGTAGAACATGAGGAGCAGAACGGATTTTTCTGGCACATCAATTATCCGGTAAAAGGAGAAGAAGGAAGATTCGTTGAAATCGCAACTACACGTCCGGAAACGTTATTAGGCGATACCGCAGTTGCCGTAAATCCGGAGGATGAGAGATATCAGGATCTGATCGGTAAGACACTGATCCTCCCATTGGTAGGAAGAGAAATCCCGGTAGTAGCAGATGCTTATGTAGATAAAGAGTTTGGAACAGGATGCGTAAAGATCACACCGGCTCATGACCCGAACGATTTTGAGGTAGGAAAACGTCATAACCTGCCGGAGATCAATGTATTAAATGATGATGCAACCATTAATGCAAACGGTGGAAAGTATCAGGGCATGGATCGCTACGAAGCAAGAGAAGCCATGATCAAAGATTTAGACGAGCTTGGACTTTTGGTGAAAGTAGTACCTCATGCACATAATGTAGGAACACATGACCGCTGTAAAACAACGGTAGAACCGATGATCAAACAGCAGTGGTTTGTAAAAATGGATGAGATGATCAAACCGGCAGTAAAAGCAGTCAAAGAAGGAGAGATCAAGCTGCTACCGGAGAGAATGGATAAAATTTATTTTAACTGGACAGACAATATCCGTGACTGGTGTATTTCCAGACAGCTTTGGTGGGGACACCGGATCCCGGCATACTACTGTGCAGATTGTGGAGAATTTGTTGTTGCAAGAGAAAATCCGGGCAAATGCCCAAAATGCGGATGCACGCATATGACACAGGATGAAGATACTTTAGACACCTGGTTTTCTTCTGCACTCTGGCCGTTTTCCACACTCGGATGGCCGGATAAGACCGAGGATTTGGATTACTTCTATCCAAATGATGTCTTAGTAACCGGATATGATATTATTTTCTTCTGGGTTATCCGCATGATCTTCTCTGGATATGAGCAGATGGGCGAGGCACCATTCCACACCGTATTATTCCATGGTCTGGTAAGAGATTCCCAGGGAAGAAAAATGAGTAAGTCCCTTGGAAACGGAATCGATCCATTAGAAGTCATTGAGAAATACGGAGCAGATGCACTGCGTCTGACACTGATCACCGGAAATGCACCGGGAAATGATATGCGTTTTTACTGGGAGCGTGTAGAAGCATCCAGAAACTTTGCGAACAAAGTATGGAATGCCTCCCGTTTTATCATGATGAATATCGGAGATGAAAAATTAGAGACACCGGCTTTAGAGGATTTTACAACGGAGGACAAGTGGATCCTTTCAGCAGTGAACTCCCTTGCAAAAGAAGTAACGGAGAACATGGACAAATTCGAGCTTGGAATTGCCGTTCAGAAAGTATATGACTTCATCTGGGATGAGTTCTGTGACTGGTACATTGAGATCACAAAGACCAGAACTTATAAAAAAGAAGAAGATCCGAAGTCTGCAAAAACAGCAATGTGGACCTTAAAGACCGTACTGATCCAGGCATTAAAACTGTTACATCCATATATGCCGTTTATTACAGAGGAAATCTTCTGCACACTTCAGGAGGAAGAAGAGACCATTATGCTTTCAGAATGGCCAACCTTCAAAGAAGAGTGGAACTTCAAGGCAGAGGAAGAAGCAGTTGCCCATGTAAAAGATTTAGTAAAAGGAATCCGTAATACCCGCGCAGAGATGGATGTTCCGCCAAGCCGTAAAGCAAAAGTCTTTATCGTAACAGAGGACAAAGAGTTAGAAGAAATTTTTGCTTCTATGAAGACAGCATATGCGGCACTGATCAGTGCAAGTGAGATCCAGGTTCAGGATACAAAGGACGGTATTGGAGAAGATGCAGTATCCGTTGTGATCCCGGGTGCAGTAGTCTATATCCCGCTTGAGGATTTAGTAGATTTTGAAAAAGAAAAAGAGCGTCTGAAAAAGGAACAGGAGCGTCTGAAAAAAGAGTTAGCACGTTCTAAGGGCATGCTCTCTAATGAAAAATTCTTAAGCAAAGCACCGGAAGCAAAGGTATTAGAGGAAAAAGAAAAACTTGCAAAATACGAGCAGATGATGCAGCAGGTAGAAGAACGTCTGTCACAGATGAAATAGAGTGACAATTTAAAAGCATAACAATCGAATAACGAAAAATATTGCAAAATCAAGGGTTTTGTTATACTATAATAGTAAGATATGGGATACCAGATCCTGAATATGCAATAGAAAAGAGGTGACCGTCTATGACTATCACAAAAAGGGAAGTACAGCCAAAAGCCCGCATCACCTATGACGAAATGGAAGCGTTTCTGACACTGCCGGTTCCAAAAGAAGGGGAAGAATATACTTTAGAGGAATTGCTTGCACTGTTAGAAAAGAATCAGATCCGTCATGGGATTGAGCAGGAGACTTTAAGAAAAATGCTCCGGGAGAGGATCTACAATAAAGAGGTCTGTATCGCAGTTGGAACTCCTGTGGTAGATGGAATAGACGGTCATTTTGATTATCATTTTAACAATAATTTCAGTAAAAAACCGAAGATCCGTCCGGACGGAAGTGTGGATTACTGGAGTATCAACATGGTAGAGCCTGTGGAAAAAGGACAGGTAATCGCTATTTATAAGCCACCGGTTCCGGGAGAAGATGGAATGACCGTCAAAGGCAGACCACTGCCGGCAAAGAGAGCGAGGGAACTTCCGCCATTAAAAGGACGCGGATTTACCAGACAGGAAGATGGAAATACCTATACCTCGAATATGGATGGCAAGATCGATATGGAGAATGACAGGATCACCATTTCTCAGGTATATGAAATCTTTGGAAATGCGGATCTTTCCGTTGGAAATATTAATTTTGTCGGTGATGTAGTGGTCCATGGAAATGTGACAGCGGGAGCAAGTGTCCGTGCGACCGGCACGGTAACGATCGATGGTGTGGTAGAATCTGCGGATATTACGGCAGATGGCGATATTGTATTGCGAAGCGGAATGTTAGGAGGAAGCAAGGCAGTCCTTACAACAAAAGCCAACTTATATGCAAAATTTGTGGAATATGCAAAAGTAGATGTCAGAGGAAGTATTGAAGCGGATGCGTTTGTCGGATGTGAGATAACCTGTGGAGATGAGATTGTTCTGAATGGAAAAAAGAGCAGGATCATCGGAGGAAATGTATTTGCAGTCCGCGGAATAGAAGCACTGGTATTAGGAAGTCCCGGCGAAGTTGCAACCTCTATAAGAGTCGGAGTGCGGGAAGAAGTCCTTCATCAGATCAAAGAATTAGAGAAAAAGGTGGAGACGCATCAGGAGAATATTACAAAGATAGAAGCCGGACTTGCAAATTTTGAAAGACTTGGAAAAGAGCGTGGTATTGATTACAAGGACGACCCAAGGAGAACAGAACTTTTGCGTGTAAAGATCCAGGAGATTGCCGCAATGGCAGCCGAAAAGACAGAGCTGGAAGGTTTGCAGCGGGAAGTAGAAGAAGCACAGAATGCATCCGTCAAGGCACAAAAGGCAGTATATCCGGGTGTGTCTATCGGAATTGATGAATTAAAAATTTCCGTGCAGGATATGCAGGAACGGGTACAGTTTGTGAAAAGTGTCGATAAAATCCTAATGATGCGGATAGAAGAATAATTTGTCTAAGGAACTCGGATCCTGCGATGAGTTTTCCGGGTGCAGGTATTGCAAAATAAGTCAAAGAAATATATGATAAAGGAAGTCTGTAGGACAGGCTTCCTTTTTTAGATTTAGGAAAGGCTGATAAAATGAAAATGACATATGAACAGGCAGTTTCATATCTTTATGAGATACCAAAGTTTACGAAAAAAAACGGATTAGAGCATACAAAGGAGCTGTTGCGGAGGCTAGACATCCGCGAGGAAAATTTTAAGATCATCCATGTGGCGGGAAGCAATGGAAAAGGTAGTGTCTGTCGAGCCATCAGCGAAGTGTTAACGGAGAATCAGAAAAGCAATGGATTGTTTATTTCACCACATTTAGTAAGAATGGAAGAGCGTTTTTGTATCAATGGAAAAATGTGCTCTGTGGAGGAATTTTTAGAGGCATTTCACTGTGTCTATGAAGTCGTAGAACGAATGCAAAAAGAAGGACTTGCACATCCGACTTTTTTTGAATATCTCTTTGGAATGGGAATGTGGATCTTTCAAAAAAAACGGGTGGAATATCTGGTGCTAGAGACAGGACTAGGAGGCAGGCTCGATTGCACCAACGTTTTTACGCATCCACTGTTAACGATCATTACCTCGATCAGTTTAGAGCATACCGAGTATCTGGGAGATACGATTGAAAAAATTGCGGCAGAAAAAGCAGGGATCATCAAGCAGGGAGTACCGGTACTCTATGATGCCGGCAATGAGAAAGCAGATCAGGTAATCAGCACAAAGGCATCGGCATGTCAGGCAAAAATTTATCCGGTACATAGAAATTCCTTAAAATTTCCTAAATTTAATGGGAAATATATTGATTTTTATTTTCAATGTGACTATGATGTAGATACGAAAATTTCGATTCCGTTTGCAGCACCATATCAGATGATGAATATGACACTGGCATATCAGGCGATGAGGATGTTAGAACCGGAAACAGGTATAAAAAAAGAAGAGATTCTAAAAGGAATCCGAAATACCAGATGGCAGGGAAGAATGCAGGAGGTCGGAGAAAATATTTATTTTGACGGTGCACACAATGTGGCAGGGATTCATGCATTTTTAGATTCCGTTGCATTAATACGACCCCAGAATCCGATATTGCTGTTTTCGATGGTATCGGATAAGGACTATGAAAAAGCCATACAGCTTTTAGCCGAGAGGGGACAATGGGAACAAGTCATTGTGACCACGATTTCAGACAAGCGCGGCATTCCGGCAGAAGACATTGCCAGGATATTTTCCCATTTCGGACAGCAGGCTGTCGTAATTGAGGACAGCAGAAAAGCCTATGAATGGGCATTAAAAGGTAAGAAACGGGGACAGGCATTGTTTTGTACCGGTTCATTATATTTTATAGGAGAGTTATTAGAGATTACAGGAGGTAAGAACAGTGATTGATTTTGAAGAAGAGTTAAAGAAATTTCAGCCAAGCCTTGAGGTGGAAGAGGCAGAGGAAGCTATTTACAATCAGGATCTGACAGATATGACAGACATCTTAAAAGAAATGCTTAAAGATATGAAAGGAACAGTATAATGGAATGTTATCGATGCGGAGCAACGCTTGGCAGAGAATCCTTTTGTCCAAGCTGTGGCACAGATGTAAAAGTATATAAAAAGATCATGCAGACATCGAATGCATATTATAATCAGGCACTTTCACGGGCAGGTGTCAGGGATCTGTCGGGAGCAGTGGAGAGCCTGAAAAAGAGTCTGCGTTTTAACAAAAAGAATATTCAGGCAAGAAACCTGTTAGGACTGGTATATTTTGAGATGGGAGAGACCGTATCTGCGCTTAGTGAGTGGGTCATCAGTAAGAATTTTAAACCGGAGAATAATATTGCCGGGGAGTACTTAGATGAGATCCAAAAGAACAGAGCCAGATTAGAATCGATCAACCAGACGATCAAGAAATATAATCAGGCATTGCTGTACTGTCATCAGGACAGCAGGGATATGGCGATCATCCAGTTGAAAAAGGTGCTTTCCATGAACCCTAAGATGGTACAGGGACATCAGTTGTTAGGTCTGCTCTATTTAGAGGAAGGCAATTACGAGCAGGCAGCCAAGGCATTAGAAAAAGCACATGCCATTGATACGAACAATACCACAACACTTCGTTATATGAAGGAGTTAGATGACCGTGCAAAAGCATCGGGAACGACGTTAAAGGACAAAAATAAAAAGACGGTTTCCTATCAGAGTGGAAACGATACGATCATCCGTCCGGTTTCTAATTTTAAGGAGAGCAGTTCCGGTTCTACGGTATTAAATATTGCGATCGGTCTGATCGTAGGAGTGCTGATCACCTGCTTTTTAGTAGTTCCGGGAGTTAGACAGAGTGCGAAATCCAATGCAAAGAACGAGGTGTTACAGGCAAATGATTCCCTTTCATCAAAGAATCAGGAAATCAAGACACTGCAGGCAAAAGTAGATGAACTGAATGGAAAGATTTCAGACGAGCAGAACAGTGCGGACAGTGCCGATGGAAAAGTGGCAACTTATCAACAGCTTTTAACTGCTTATGCAGCATATCGTGATGGCAATAAGACAGCGGCAGGAGATGCCCTTGGCAATGTAAATGCGGAATATTTAGATGACGAGTCAAAGAAGATCTACGATGCAGTTAACAGTGAAGTGAACAGCGAGTATTTAGCTTCTACCTATCAGGATGCTTACCAGAAATACAGCAGCCTGAACTATGCAGAAGCGGCAGCAGGCTTCCAGAAGATCATCGATATGGATGAGAACTATCATGACGGTTATGCACTGTATTACCTTGCACAGTCCTATCGCAAGAATAACGATATTGACAATGCAAGAACTTACTACCAGAAGGTGGTGGAATTATATCCGAATACGGAGCGTTCCTCAAGAGCACAGAAATATTTAGATGAATTTGGTACAGCGGAAGCGGACCCAGCAAATCCGGATGATGCAGCGGATGAAAATACAAGAGATACAACAACTGGAGATACCGGTAATACGGATATTCCGGGAATTGAATAGTGGTACAATATAGGAACAATACAAAAGACATCAGGCTTTTTGCCCGGTGTCTTTTTGATTATAAAAAATGCTCCATAGTGCAGCAGTTTTTATGATATGAAACCAATCTATGATACAAGAAAAAATTATAAGAAAGATAGAGGAGAGGTATATGATATTTCAGTATGAATTAAAAGACAACAGTCTTCGGGTCATGGTGCCAAAAGAACTTGATCACCACAGTTCCATTGATCTGCGTTCGCAAACGGATATGTTACTTCAAACGTATCATGTGAAAAATCTGGTTTTTGATTTTAAAGATACGGAGTTTATGGACAGCTCCGGAATCGGCATGATGATCGGGCGGTGCAAAAACATGGATTTTACGGGTGGAGAAGTTCGGGCAGAGCATATGAATGGACGTATCCGAAAGATTTTTTTGTTGTCAGGATTGCATAAAATGGTAAAGATTGAGGAAGGCGGAGAAGAAGAATGAGAAAAAATGAGATGTATATGAGTTTTTTGGCAGATTCCGTGAATGAGAGTCTTGCGCGTATTACCGTTGCGGCATTTGCAATGGAGTTAAATCCTACGATGGAGGAAATTGAAGATATCCGCACTTCCGTTTCGGAGGCGGTGACAAACGCAATTATCCATGGCTACGAAGAAAAAGAAGGAATGGTAGAGATCCACTGTGTACTCTTAGACCGGTTATTACATATTGAGATCAAGGATAACGGAAAAGGAATTCCTGATGTGGAAAAAGCAAAACAGCCGTTTTATACGACAAAACCGGAGTGTGAGCGTTCCGGAATGGGGTTTGCTTTTATGGAGGCATTTATGGATTCCGTGAAAGTGGAGTCTGAGCTGCATATCGGAACTAGGATTACGATGGAAAAGGAGATAGGGAAAGTAGAGGATGAGTGATTTTACGGAAAGGCTTACCAGGGCACATACAGGAGATGAAAAGGCCAGGGAAGAGCTGATTCTGGAGAATCGTCCGTTAGTCTATGCGGTGGTCAAGCGTTTTGAGTACCGGGGCTATGACAGGGAAGAACTCTTTCAGATCGGAATGATAGGTCTGATGAAAGCGATTGATCGTTTTGATACAAAGTACGAGGTGGCATTTTCCACCTATGCCGTACCGTTGATCACGGGGGAATTGAAACGTTTTTTTCGGGATAATTCCATGATGAAGGTTTCGAGAGGTTTAAAGGAACAGGGATACCATATTGCAAAAGCAAGGGAAAAAATTGAGCAGGAAAAAGGCAGGGATGCCACCTTAGAGGAAATTTCAAAAGAGACGGGGCTTAGTACCGAGGAAATCCTTATGGCAACGGAGGCGAATCGGGAAGTCTCTTCTTTATCGCAGAGCATTTATGAAAAAGACGGCAGTGAGATTTCGTTAGAAGAGCAGTTGTCTGCAAAAGGCGGGGCAGTTCCGGCAGGGAGTGACCAGTCCGGGGAAGGAGATTATGAAAAAGAATTTGTGGTCAACCGGATCTTAGTGGAGCAGCTTTTAGGAGAGTTAAACGAAAAAGAGCGGAAGCTGATCACGCTGCGGTATTTTGAAGAAAAAACACAGGTACAGGCTGCAAAGGAATTAGGGGTCAGCCAGGTACAGGTTTCGCGTTTAGAAAAGAAGATCCTATTGAGGCTGCGAAAGCGTGTCTAAAGAAAAAAGAAGAGTCATCCGATATTATTTACAAATAGGAACAATCATGTGGGGTGACAATATGAGCAGGATAACATCGTATGGAAAGCAGAGCATAACGGATTTATTAGGAAAAATGAATCAGGCAGAGAATGCAATAAATCAGGCGGATAAAACAGAAGATGGAAAGAGTACAAAAAAAGATAAGAGCAAAGTATTTGCAGGCGACCTGAATCTGATTGATGATCCGGTAACTAAAAAACGGAAAGAGGCACAGCAAAAAGCTCTGAAGGTCGTAAAGGATGCCTGGGATATCGACCGTTCTATTGATGCGGATATCCAGGAGCAAAGAGATCACTATGACAAAATGAAGACTTTGTACAGTGAGGCACAGGATGAGGTTTTAAAGATCAATGACCAAAAAAAGGCATTGAGAGAGCAGCACATGGTAGAGCCGGATTCCCAGGAACAAAAAGATTTAGAACTCTTAGAGAAAAGACAGGTTTGCATGAGTGGAAAATTCAATATTGAGTTGACCGAGGAGGAGTGGAAACGCTGTGAAGAAATCGATAAGGCTGGACTGACCAACTACCAGGAACAGGCATTAGAATTAAATAAACGGAGTATCCATTTCCGGAAGGAACTCAAGGAAGCCCAAAAGGGTATGAAGGAGGATGTAGCCAAGATCAAGGCAATCCGTTTGGAACGTTTGAAGTCAGATCCTATGGTAGAAGCAGAGAAAAATGCAGATCAGATCATGGAAAATGCGAGCAAGGAAATTATCGGTCTGTTGAAACAGGAAGCCATAGACAACATGGATGAAAAGCAGCAGGAAGCTGAAGAAAAGGCGAAAGATACCAAGGAAGAGAAGAAAGAGGAAGAAAAAAAGTTAGAGGAGCAGAAGTTAGAACGGGCAAAACAGGAAGCTATGATGATGCAGACCAAAGAAGCGGCAAGAAAAATCCGGGCACAGCAGAAGCGCGTGGAGGCATCGGATGTGGATATGGGAGAGATCGTGACCCTTGCAAGAGACTACCGTCAGCCGGAAAATGTGTCGCAGACTTTGAATGAGATCAAGAATAATATGAAACTGTTAGAGGCGGATTTGAAGGGAATCCAGGTGGATGAAGAGGGATAAGAAATATTCATTGTCACTGGTTCGACCAGCAACCAGAAGGGGCGTATTCACGAAAAAATCACGAAAAATATGTAAAAAGTAGTAGAAAATCGTTAAAAAACTTGTAATTTCATTAAAAAAGTATTAAAATTGGACTCATCGGCTGGTATGACCAGCCAAAGAATATCATATATTTAAGTAGCATTGAAGGAGGAAAGAAGATATGTTATTCAACCTTTATGGCGATAACGCCATGTGGCAGCTTCTCGGATGGGTCCTGGTATTTGCCGGATTAGTTATCTGTAATGAAATTGCCCGTCGTACAAAAGCAGGAGGAGTATTCTTTTTCCTGATCTTACCACTTGCATTGACAGTTTATTTTATTGCCATCGCAGTAGGCGCAGCAAACGGCGCAGAGTGGGCATTAAACAACCAGACACATAAATACATGAACGGTTGGTTCCATTATGCGAAGCTGTATGCAGCAGTAGCAGGATGTATTGGTTTCATGATGCTCAAATACAAATGGGGCATTGGAAAGAAAGAATGGTTTAAACCATTCCCATTCATCATCGTAGCAATTAACATTTTAATCGCAGTATGTTCTGACTTTGAGTCTGCGATCAGAGGTGCACAGGCATTTGCTGAGACCGGTTCCAGATACTGGTTATCTAACGAGGGCGTATGGCTCTACGGTGGATGGTGGAACTGGGTAAACGGTATTGCCGGAATTCTTAACATCTTCTGTATGACAGGATGGTGGGGAATCTACACATCCAAGAAAAAAGATGATATGTTATGGCCTGATATGACATGGCAGTTCATCTTAGCATACGATGTATGGAACTTTACTTATACATACCTGAACCTTCCTACACATAGCTGGTACTGTGGTATTGCATTATTATTAGCACCTACATTCGCAGCAATGTTCTGGAACAAGGGTGGTTGGATCCAGAACCGTGCAAATACTTTAGCAACATGGTGTATGTTCGCACAGGTATTCCCATTATTCCAGGTAGGATCTAAGTTTGCAGTATTACCATCTCTTTATGGAAAAGAGTGGACAAATGGTTTAGAGTTAGCTACAGCAGCTCAGCCTGCATATGCAAACCCAACAGCTCAGGGTGTAATGGCAATCCTTGCAATCGTTGTAAACGTACTTTGCATTACCATTATCATCAAACGTTCTCTTGAGCAGAAGAAGAACCCATACAAGAACGAAATCTTTACAGATCAGAAAGACTTCCAGATTGCTATGGCAAGAGCTGAAGAGCAGTAAGAAGAATAGAAATTGTGAGAAGACATGGAGGAAACTCTGTGTCTTCTTTTTTGTGTGATCTGTTAGGAAGGGTAATGTTCAGCGAGCTCCTGACGATTATTCCAGGTTTCCTTGTGCTAAGCATTCCGATGAACCTCCTTAAAAGCAGGAAGCGTGTTCGCCAGAGGGCTCCACGCTTCCGGGAGTTTCATCTCCATAGCACAAAAAGAAACTTTTCATAATCGTCGGGAGCTCGCTGGGATATACGCTTTCTAATGTGGTTGGGGGAGGAAGGAGTTCTACGTTGAGATTTTTGAGAAGGTGCTGCCGAGTAATTGTGGTGAAATAGAACTAGATATATTATATGTAAAACGGTCTTGATTTCAGAAATGGGATATGTTATGTAAATCTAATGATTTATAGAACATTTAGAGACCATTTACAAACAAGTCATAAATCATCTTAAATTTTCCATATAAACACAATGTAGCTGTCCTCGACTATCCTCACAGACAGTTGCGAGGCTTCCGTCGTGAGGAGCACACTGCCGCTCATGTTTTGTGCCTGTTTGAGCCTGTAGGGCGAGTTGCACAAAACATGAGTAAAAAGGCGTGGGCGACGAACAGGAAACGCAGCATGTCAGTGGGGATAGCCGAAAACAGCGTATGATATAAAGATAAGTATCTAAATCAAAATAGACGATATTTTAAAACTGTCAGAAAATCTTGATACAATTCCGCCGAAATCCATAAAAAAGTAACGAGCCAGAAAAATCTTTTTCTGTCTCTCCCTTCATTCACACTTTACAGAACTCAAAATCAGTGTATAATGTAGTGCGGGAAGGGAGAGAGGAGCGTGATGGAATGGCAGGTTTGGAGAATCCTGTAGAGGAATTGATCGTAGAAAACAAGCAGATGTCGGAAGCATTTTGTAATAGCCTGTTTTTAGCGTTATCGGGAGGATTTCAGGATGCCTATACCTACAATTCAAGAGGCAAGGTGTTTTCAAACGCACAGACTGGCAATGTGGTACTGATGAGCCAGCATTTTATGGAGGGACGCTGGCAGGAAGGAATCCGTTATCTGCTGCCACTGTTGGCATTTGCGGTGGGAGTGTTTATTGCAGAGAGGATACAGTATCGGCACCGATATGCAAAACGTCTGCATTGGAGACAGGGCATTTTGTTAGCGGAGATCGCCATTCTGTTTATCGTAGGTTTTATGCCTGAAAAATGGAATCTTCCGGCAACGATCATGGTATCTTTTGCATGTGCTATGCAGGTACAGACCTTCCGGAAAGTCGGAGGTTATTCCTATGCAAGTACCATGTGTATCGGAAATTTAAGGAGTGGTACCGCAGCATTGTCCGTTTGGTACAGGGAGAAAAAACCGGAGCAGTTAGAGCAGGCACTTTACTATTTTGGAATCATCTTCTTTTTTGCCATAGGAGCAGGAATCGGTGGAATCTTATCCATAAGATTTGGTTTACATATCATATGGGTTTCCTGCGTCTTTTTATTGATCAGTTTTAGCCTGATGTTTGTAGAAACTTTAAAGAAAAAGTAAAAAATAAGACGGATACACCAAAAGAACGTTGAAATAAGGAATTATGCGAATTTTTTACATAAAAATGCGTAAAAGTAAAAATTTCACAGTTGACATTTGACATATTTGGTGTATAATTATAACAATTCGATGGAGAAGGTCATACTTTCTCCATTTTTTGTTGTAGTTGACATAATTCTAAGGAGGAGCAAGGATGAAAAGGAAATTAATTGGAGTAATTTTAATGGCAGTGATGGTTTGCTCACTGGCAGCATGTGGTTCAAAAGAGACCAAGGAAACAAAAGCAGACGCAGATAAGTCAGGAACACCGGTTTTAAGAGTAGCAATGGAATGTGGCTATGCACCATATAACTGGACACAGTCAGATGACTCGAACGGAGCAGTTCCGATCGAGGACAGCAAAGATTATGCGTATGGATACGATGTTATGATGGCAAAGAAGATTGCAGATAAATTAGGCTGTGAGCTTCAGATCGTAAAACTGGACTGGGATTCTTTAATTCCTGCAGTACAGTCAGGAACCGTGGATTGTGTTATCGCAGGTCAGTCAATTACTTCTGACAGAAAAGAAATGGTAGATTTTACAGAGCCATATTATTATGCATCCATCGTTACTTTAGTAAAATCTGATGGAAAATATGCAGATGCAAAAGGAATCAGCGATCTTGCAGGTGCAACCTGTACATCACAGCTTGGAACAATCTGGTACGACAATTGTCTGCCACAGTTAAAAGATGCGAATATCCAGCCGGCACAGGAATCCGCTCCGGCAATGTTAGTAGCATTAGAGAGTGGCCGTACAGATTTAGTAGCAACAGATATTCCGACAGCAAAAGCAGCATGTGTTGCTTATCCGGATCTGAAGATTTTAGATTTTACAGATACAGATGATAACTACAAAGTATCCGATGAAGATATCAACATTGGTATTTCTGTGAAAAAAGGAAATACAGAGCTTACAGACAAGATCAACAGCGTATTAAAAGAGATGACAACAGAGGACTTTGACTCTATGATGGACGAGGCAATTTCTGTTCAGCCGTTATCCGAGTAATCAATTAAAAAGGGGTTAGATAACGTGATTTCAAACATGAACTTTTGGGAACGTATTCTCTATCTGTTACAGGAATATGGAACCTCCTATTTAAAAGGTGCAGGAACAACACTTGTGATTGCACTCGTATCGACAGCAATCGGTTGTCTGATAGGATTTATCGTCGGAATCATCCAGACGATTCCGGAGGACAAGCAGAGAGATTCGCTGTTAAAAAAGATTGTTTTAAAGATTGTAAAAATTATTTTAAAGATTTATGTGGAAGTATTCCGTGGAACGCCGATGATCGTGCAGGCAGTGTTTATTTACTATGGAGCCGCACAGATTTTTAACATCCAGATGGGAATGTGGCAGTCTGCATTTTTAATCGTATCGATCAATACCGGTGCGTATATGGCAGAATCCGTGCGTGGTGGAATCATTTCCGTCGATCCGGGACAGACCGAAGGTGCAAAGGCAATTGGAATGACACATGTACAGACAATGACCAATGTCATTCTGCCACAGGCATTTCGGAATATTTTACCGCAGATCGGCAACAACCTGATCATCAACATCAAGGATACTTCCGTATTGTCCATTATCAGTATTGTAGACTTGTTCTTTGTACATAAGAGCGTGGCAGGTGCGTTGTATACCTATTTTGAATCCGCAGTGATCGTAATGTGTATGTATCTGATCATGACATTAGCAGCGTCTAAACTGCTCCGTTTATGGGAGAAAAAGATGGATGGTTCACAGAACTATGAATTAGTCGATGTCATGGGGATCGGAACCCAGCTGGGCGAAGAAGTAAAACGTGGAGAGTAGAGGAGGTTTCATATGAATGCAGAAGATGTAATATTAGAAGTATCTCATCTGGAAAAATCTTTTGGCTCTCACGATGTGTTAAGAGATATCAGTTTTCAGGTGGCAAAAGGTGATGTGGTTTCCGTGATCGGAGCATCCGGTTCAGGAAAATCCACAATGCTCCGCTGTGTGAATCTGTTAGAGACACCAACCGGTGGAAGCATTTTATATCATGGGGAAGATATCACCGATCCAAAGATCAACGTGCCGGCATACCGTTCTAAGGTTGGCATGGTATTCCAGAGCTTTAATCTGTTTAACAACATGACAGTTTTAGAGAACTGTATGGTAGGTCAGATCAAGGTAGCTGGAAGAAAAAAAGAAGAAGCAGAAGAAAAAGCAATGGCATACTTAAAAAAGGTTGGCATGGACGCGTACATCAATGCAAAACCGCGTCAGCTTTCCGGTGGTCAGAAACAGCGTGTGGCAATTGCAAGGGCTTTGGCAATGGAGCCGGAAATCCTGCTTTTTGACGAACCGACTTCCGCATTAGACCCACAGATGGTCGGAGAAGTCTTAAATATCATGCGTCAGCTTGCGCAGGAAGGCCTTACGATGATCGTAGTCACACATGAGATGGCATTTGCAAGAGACATTTCAAGTCATGTGATCTTTATGTCAGACGGCGTGATCGAAGAAGAAGGAACTGCAAAAGAAGTATTCTTAGAGCCAAAGAGCGAAAAGACCAAAGAGTTCTTAAGCAGATTCCGTGGAATTGAAGGCGAGGTATAATTGAATGTTTTTCCTCTTTCTGCTATACTTTGAGAAAGTATGGAGGAAGAGAAATCTCAACATAGAAAATTCCCTGTTCGGGTATAATATGATACCGGAACAGGGAATTTTTATGTTAAAATTTTTTATAAAAGAATTAGCACTCACCTCTTGACAGTGCTAACAAAAGGTGTTATACCTTATATTGTAAAGGAAAAATAGGTTTCAGACATTCTTATTTTTAGGAAATAGAATGTGACGATAGAAAGGGGCGTAGAAGTATGAACATCCAGAAATTTACCCAGAAATCAGTAGAAGCGATCAACGATTGCGAGAAATTAGCATATGAATACGGAAATCAGGAAATCGAGCAGGAACATTTGATGGTTGCATTGATGCAGCAGGAAGATGGACTGATCCCGAAATTAATTGAGAAAATGGAGATCCAGAAACAGCATTTTGCAGATAATGCAAGACGAAAACTGGAAGCCAGAGTTAAAGTGTCCGGAGGACAGGTTTATGTGGGACAGAATCTGAATAAAGTTCTGATCCATGCAGAAGATGAAGCAAAACAGATGGGCGATGAATATGTATCGGTAGAGCATCTGTTTTTAGCATTGATAAAATACCCGAATCAGGCAATGAAAGAACTGTTTAAGGAATATGGTATTACCAGAGAAAGATTTTTACAGAGTCTTTCTACCGTGCGTGGTAATCAGAGGGTAACTTCTGACAATCCCGAGGCAACATATGATACGCTTGAAAAATACGGCTATGACATGGTAGAGCGGGCAAAAGACCAGAAGCTGGACCCTGTCATCGGAAGGGATACGGAAATCCGTAATGTTATTCGGATCCTGTCACGAAAGACGAAGAACAATCCGGTTTTGATCGGTGAACCGGGTGTCGGAAAAACAGCAGTAGTAGAAGGCTTAGCACAGAGGATCGTGCGTGGTGATGTGCCGGAAGGACTGAAGGATAAAAAATTGTTTGCACTGGATATGGGTGCATTAGTAGCAGGTGCAAAATACCGTGGAGAATTTGAGGAACGTTTAAAAGCGGTATTAGACGAAGTAAAGCAGAGTGACGGTCAGATCATTCTCTTTATTGATGAGCTGCATACCATCGTCGGAGCAGGAAAGACGGACGGTGCCATGGATGCAGGCAATATGTTAAAACCAATGCTTGCAAGAGGCGAGCTTCACTGCATCGGTGCAACAACGTTAGACGAATACCGTGAATATATTGAAAAAGATGCAGCTTTAGAGCGTCGTTTCCAGCCGGTACAGGTAGATGAGCCAACCGTAGAGGATACGATTTCTATTTTAAGAGGTATTAAAGAACGCTACGAGGTATTCCACGGAGTTAAGATTACCGATGCCGCATTAGTCAGTGCAGCAGTCCTTTCGAACCGCTATATTTCGGACCGTTTTTTACCGGATAAAGCAATTGACTTAGTTGATGAGGCATGTGCCCTGATCAAAACCGAATTAGATTCTATGCCAACCGAGTTAGATGAGTTGAACCGTAGGATTATGCAGCTTCAGATCGAAGAAACCGCATTGAAAAAAGAGGAAGATCATCTGAGCAAGGATCGTTTAGAGGCACTTCAAAAAGAATTAGCTGAATTAAACGATGAATTTGCAGCAAAGAAGGCACAGTGGGACAATGAGAAAAAGACCGTAGAAAAAGTACAGAAGCTGCGTGAGGAATTAGAATCCCTGAAAAAAGAGATTGCACTTGCAAAACAGAACTACGATTTAGAGAAAGCAGCAGAACTTCAGTATGGCAGACTTCCGCAGTTAGAGAGTGAGCTTGCAGGGGAAGAAGAAAAAGTGAAAAAGGAAGATTTTTCACTGGTACACGAAAGTGTTACCGATGAAGAGATTGCAAGGATCATCTCCCGCTGGACAGGAATTCCGGTAGCAAAACTGACGGAAAGTGAGCGAAACAAAACACTGCACTTAGATGAGGAACTTCATAAACGTGTCATCGGACAGGACGAGGGAGTTACAAAAGTAACCGAAGCGATCATCCGTTCCAAAGCAGGAATCAAAGATCCGACGAAACCGATCGGTTCCTTCCTGTTCCTTGGACCAACCGGTGTCGGAAAAACGGAGTTGGCAAAGAGTCTCGCAGCAAGCCTGTTTGATGATGAAAACAACATGGTAAGGATTGACATGAGCGAATACATGGAGAAATATTCCGTATCACGTCTGATCGGAGCGCCTCCTGGATATGTCGGCTATGAAGAGGGCGGACAGTTAACCGAGGCAGTCCGTAGAAAACCATACTCCGTAGTGCTTTTTGACGAGATTGAAAAGGCACATCCTGATGTATTCAACGTATTACTTCAGGTATTAGATGATGGCAGGATCACGGATTCACAGGGCAGGACCGTAGATTTTAAAAATACGATCCTGATCATGACTTCTAACATTGGCTCAGCACACCTGTTAGATGGTATTGATGAAAACGGCAACATCAGTAAAGATGCCGAAGAAGCCGTTATGAATGAACTTCGTGCCGGATTCCGACCGGAATTTTTGAACCGTCTGGATGAGATCATCCTGTTTAAGCCATTGACAAAGAACAACATTGGAGAAATCATCCATCTGTTAATGGAGGATCTGAACAGCCGTCTGGTAGACAAAGAAGTCCGTGTCGAGTTGTCAAAAGAAGCAGAAGCGTATGTGGTAGACCACGGATTTGATCCGGTTTATGGTGCAAGACCGATGAAACGTTATCTGCAAAAAACAGTTGAAACCGAGGCAGCAAAGCTGATTTTAGCGGATCGCGTTCGTGCAGGAGACACCATCCTGATCGATGTGGAAAATGGAGCATTGACTGCAAAAGTGAAAGCATGATCCATGGATCAGCGAGCAACGGAATTATGAGTGAGCGATACTCATAATAGAATCAAACTTTAGAATATTATTAACAGGAGGCACTTCTTTTCTGGTTTGGAAGAGAAGCGCCTCCTATAAATTTGTCAGAAAAAAGTTGATAAAAGTCCTTGACAAGTGGAAATTTTTTCTATAATATAACACCAACCTACTTGGTAGGTATGTAAAAGAAAAAGCAAATAAATCTTAAGAAAGAACGAGGTAAAGAAGATGAGTAATTATAAATTTGAAACATTGCAGCTTCATGTAGGACAGGAAAAAGCAGATCCGGTAACAGATGCAAGAGCCGTACCGATCTATGCAACCACTTCTTATGTATTCCACAATTCCCAGCATGCAGCAGACCGCTTCGGACTGCGTGATGCAGGAAACATCTATGGTCGTCTGACAAATTCCACACAGGATGTATTTGAACAGAGAATTGCAGCATTAGAGGGTGGAGTTGCAGCATTAGCAGTTGCATCAGGAGCAGCAGCCATTACTTATGCGATTGAGGCATTAGCACAGGCAGGAGATCACATTGTTGCACAGAAAACAGTTTACGGCGGAACATTTAACCTGTTAGAGCATACATTAGTACAGTTTGGAATAGAGACAACATTTGTCAATGCCCACGACCTCAAAGAGTTAGAAGCAGCTATTTTACCAAATACGAAAGCAGTTTACTTAGAGACACTTGGAAATCCAAACAGTGACATTCCGGATATTGATGCGATCGCAGAGATTGCACATAAACACGGCATTCCGGTTGTAGTAGACAATACTTTTGGTACTCCATATCTGATCCGTCCGATCGAGCATGGTGCAGATATTGTCGTACATTCTGCAACAAAATTTATCGGAGGCCACGGTACAACTCTTGGAGGAGTCATTGTAGATTCCGGAAAATTTGACTGGAAAGCAAGTGGAAAATATGCACCGATCGCAGCACCAAACCCAAGTTATCATGGAGTATCTTTTGTAGATGCTGCCGGTCCTGCTGCATTTGTAACATATATCCGTGCCATCCTGCTTCGTGACCAGGGAGCAGCAATGTCACCGTTTGCGGCATTTTTACTGTTACAGGGAACAGAGACACTTTCTCTTCGATTAGAGAGACATGCCGAGAATACCAAAAAAGTCATTGAATATCTTCGTAAGCATCCGAAAGTTGCAAAAGTAAACCATCCATCCCTCCCGGATCATCCGGATCACGCACTCTATGAGCGGTATTTCCCAAATGGTGGCGGCAGCATTTTTACATTTGAGATCAAAGGTGGTCAGGAAGAGGCATACCGCTTTATTGATAACCTTGAGATTTTCTCGCTGCTTGCAAATGTAGCAGATGTAAAATCATTGGTGATCCATCCGGCAACTACCACACATTCCCAGTTGTCAGAAGAAGAACTTGCAGATCAGGGAATTACACCATCTACCATCCGTCTTTCCATTGGAACAGAGCATATTGACGATATTATCGCAGATCTTGAAAAAGGATTTGCAGCAGTTTAAAAAATAGGAAAGGGAAGGGAAAAGAATGATTTCGACACGCGGACGATATTCCATCCGTATTCTTTTAGACCTTGCCGAGCATGGTAACGGTGAATTTATCCCGATGAAAGAAGTGGCGGCCCGTCAGGGGATTTCCCTAAAATATATCGAGCGGATGATGCCGGTACTGAAAACAGGCGGGCTGGTAGACAGCCTGCACGGCATTGGCGGTGGATATCGGTTGACAAAAGAGCCATCCGAGGTGACTTTGTGGGATATTTTAATTCTTGCAGAAGGAGATTTAGCACCGGTGTCCTGTCTGCAGGAAAATGCGGCTGTATGTGAACGGGCGGCAGCATGCAGGACTTTGCCGGTATGGGAAGATTATTATAAACTGACGAAAGATTATTTTCGTGGTATTACGTTAGAGGATCTGATGAGGCAGCAGCGTTGAGCGGCTGCCTTAAAATATAGGAAAATGTCAGTATGGTGATTTAGATATCAGGGTTAAAATATTGGGATTTATTTCTGGTGGAATTAATAGAGGCACAAATGAAATATTCCAAGTTTCCTTGTGCAGAACATTCCGACGAACCTCTGAAAGCAGAAATCGTGTTCGCCAGTGGGCTTCACGATTTCTTGAGTTTCATCTCCATTGCACAAAAAGAAACTTTCCATATTTCATTTGTGCGTCTCTGTGGTAGACTTCTCAAAAAATTCAATAGAACAATTCAAAACAAAAATGATTTGATTCAACAAACAGATTCAGAAGTATTCACCAATATTAAAATCTAAAAGAGGGAGAGTGGGCATCTGCCTGAAAATCCAATTCCACCTGAATTTCAAAAAATAAAATAGCACAAAAATAAATGCAACATTTTCGCCATGCCGGGACTCTGATATAATGAGTGCAAGTGAGTAGGTATGCTCACAGAGCACAGGAGGAGGGACCTATGGAAGAATTCATCCGTTGTTATGAAGAGATTTATCCCCGGATGTATAAAACAGCATATTATTATCTGAAAAATGCTGAAGAGGCAAAAGATGCGGTACAGGATGCGTCACTGATCTCCTATGAAAAATGGGGGCAGTTGCGGGAAAAAGAAAAGTATGCGGCATGGATGATGCAAATCCTTGTGAATCGTTGCAAAAGGCGAATGCGGACATGGTTTCGTAAAGAGGATGATATCGAAGATATTTTGAGCAATCGGAGCGAAGAAACATCAAAAGAAACAGATTTTGCGATGCAGGCTGCCGTAAAAGAAGTATTTTGGGAATTAAAAGATGAGGAAAGGCTGATCGTGGCGTTGTCTGTTTTTGGTGGATATACCGGTGAAGAGATTGCTGGTATTTTAGAAAAAAATCCAAGCACCATCCGTTCTAAATACCGCAGGGCATTGAAAAAAATGAGAGAGAAGCTGGAGGGATGAGAATGGAACATAAAAAAAGCAATCATTCATGGGATGAAGAAGAAATAAAAAAATACTTAGAACAGTCAGCAGAGGCAGAGGAGATCCCGCCGGAGTTAGAGACAGAGAATATGCGGAAATATATAAAAACGCAAACGACCGGTGAGCAGCAAAAGAAACATAAAAATATAACTGGAAACATCAAACACTGGTATCCTGCTGTAACCGCAGCATGTCTATGTATCATCCTGCTCGCAGGAGTTAGTGGGATCACAAGAAAAGCGGGAACAGATCAGCAGACATATGGTACGAAGTCACAGACGAAGGACACGGCTGCTCATACAACCTATCATAACATATATCAGCAGTTTTCCGAACTTTGGCAGGGAGAATATGTACAGGGAGAGGTACAGGAATATGCCATCGGAACGCTGGATACAGCCGATATGGCAAGAACGACAGCGGGTAACGAAGAAAGTTCAGATGCTGTTCGGAGTGAGACAAAAAAAGAAAGCAGTGATCAGACAGAGCATGGAGTTACTAATACACAGGAAAAAAATGTGGATGAAGGAGATGTTATAAAAAACGATGGAAGATACCTCTATCAGGTGATTTCAGAAGAAACGAAGACTGGCACCTCGGGGAATTATGCCATTCAGATCACAGATACCCAAAACGGATTGAAGCGAAAGAGCAAGATTCGTGGCTTTGAAAGTATTTCTGATTTTTATATATGGAAAGACCGGCTGATCGTCATAGAATCCTGTGAATTAAATAACAGTGACACCAGTACGACAGAAGATATTGCTTTGTTAAATAAACAGATGTATACAGGAACTGCTTATTGTAAGATTCATATCTATGATACGAAGAATCGCAACAAACCAAAGAAAATCCATACTTTTACGGTAAAAGGCAGCTATGAGGATTCCAGAATTTCCGATGGATATTTCTACTTTTTTGCGCAGAACATCACGCAGAAACCGGATAAAGAGGAGAATTATGAGGAGTATATCCCGGTGGTAGATGGAAAATTGTTGAGTGAAAAAGATATTTTTCTGCCGGAGGACTGTTTAAGCACTTCCTATCTGGTCATGGCATCAATTGATCTAAAAAAGCCGGAGAAGTTTCAAGATACCAAGGCAGTAGTGACCGGGGCAGAGCTATTTTATGTAAGTGAAAAAAATATCTATGTGACAGACAGCAGTTATCCGGACTGGGAAGAAGCAGGAACGCAGAGCGACAGTACGAAGATCAGCAGGATTTCTTATCGGGATGGAAAAATGAAATTAGAGGCATCCGGAAGTGTTGAAGGAGTTTTGACGGATGATATGGCAATGAGTGAATATCAGGGAAATCTTCGGATCGCAACCACAAAGACGGCATACGGGATCGAGAAAGTGACGGACGATATCGATGGAGAGATCATCGGATATGATACGCAGGAAAGCACAACGTATAACCAGCTTTATATTTTAGGAAAAAATCTGAAGATCAAAGGAAAAATAGAGAATCTCGCAAAAGGTGAAGAGATTTATGCAGTCCGTTTTTTGGGAAATACCGGATATGTGGTGACATTTCGACAAACAGATCCGCTTTTTTCCATAGACTTGTCTGATCCGAAGAAACCGAAGGTTTTAGGAAAATTGAAGATCAGTGGTTTTTCCGAATATCTGCATGGATACGGCGAAGGAATGCTGTTAGGACTTGGAATGGAAGCGGATGAAAAAGATGGAGCGATAGAAGGAATGAAACTGTCCATGTTTGATATTTCAGATCCTTCCGATGTAAAAGAAACGGCAAAAGAAGATCTGACAGAGTATGGCTACGCAGAAGCACTTTATAATTATAAAGAGGTCTTAGCGGATCAGGAAAAAAATCTGATAGGCTTTTTAGCAAGCGGATATGACAAAACCGATAAATACCGCTGTGACTATCTGCTGTATTCTTATGAGAACGGAAAGTTTGTACAGCGGATGAAGATGGACTGCAAGGAAAAGGGAAATGTGGTCGGCTATATTCGCGGAACCTATATCGGAGATAGTTTTTATCTGTTATACGAAGACGGAATGGTACAAAAATATAGTCTGGATAATGGAGAGTTGGCAGAGACGTTAGAATGATCAGAATAGAATAAAAAAATATCCCCGAAAATTCTTTATAATCAAAGGAAAATTCGGGGATGTTCGTTTATGGCATATTCTCTGCCGTTTATGCTTTAGTCAGGTGAGAGATATCCATATAGTCAGGCAGACCGTTCTTATACCGGATATCCGGTTCTCCAATGATCAATGGACGTAAGTATTCGTACATCGGAGGGAGAACATCGTTACCTGCTTCATTGATCCATTCACGAGGAACGGAACGGATCTCATTTGCAATCTTAGCTACATTTTCGTGTCCGTAAGCAACCTTGTATGGATTAGAAGAAAGACGTTTTAAGGTAACCATGCAGCCGGTAACCCCTTCCTCTGCTAATTCTACGGCATGATGTCCAAGCTCGAAGGACTCGGTTAAATCTGTTGCAGAAGAGATATGTGCACCGGAACGCTGAAGAACATTGATCTCAATGGAGCGTACCTTAATGTCAATGTTGGATGTTACAAAATTCTCTAAGGCTTTGCCGGCGCCGCTTAAGTGGCTGTGACCAAAACCATCGGTGGTCTGGGAGGCAGCACTGATATAATTTCCGTTTTTGTCGCGGATACCCTCAGATACGGCAACGATAACCGTGTTCTGTTTTTTCAAAAGCTCTTTTACATCTGCTAAGAACTGAGCAGTATCAAACGGAGCTTCCGGCAGATAGATCAGATGCGGAGCCGTATTGTATTCATTTCTTGCAAGTGCTGAAGCAGAAGTCAGCCAGCCTGCATCACGTCCCATGATTTCAATAATTGTTACACTTGGTACCGGATAGCTGAAAGTATCATGTGCAATCTCTAAGATCGTAGATGCAATGTATTTTGCAGCGGAGCCAAAACCAGGTGTATGGTCTGTCAGACAGAGGTCATTGTCGATCGTCTTAGGAACACCGATGACTCTGACATCACTTCCGATAGAAGCTGCATATTGTGATAATTTTAACGCAGTGTCCATGGAGTCATTTCCTCCGATATAGAAAAAAGCACCGATATTTAAACTTTCAAACATTTCAAAAATCTGTGCATAAGTTTCAGGTGATTCTTCCACGGTAGGAAGTTTGTAACGGCAGGAACCTAAATACATAGACGGTGTGTGTTTTAACCTGTTCAGCGTCTCTTCGTTGGCGACAATCTCACTCAGATTGATCATATTATTATTTAAAATTCCTAAAATACCGTTGACGGAACCGTAGATTGTATCAAATATCTGGGAGTCCTTTACCCCTTTGACAACACCTGCTAAGCTGGCGTTGATCGCAACGGTAGGACCGCCGGATTGTGCAACGATGCAATTCTTTTTACCCATAAAAATCTCCTTCTCTAATACTGTATATTTATATATTTATGATAGCGAAAAACAGGGAATATCGCAAGGTTTATTTATATTATTTATGCATCCTTTACACAAAATATGAAGAAAGATTAAAGCAGTTGGACATGAAACGCCGTTGTCTGTGGTGGAATACTCGAAGTCTGGAAATTTGCATGTGTGATCCGGACCCGTTGTCCCGGCTGCAGTGCCCGGATGCTGATCGGTCTGCCGGAGCGGTCAGTGATCGTGGCATTTGAGAGAAGATATTTTGTCTGGCTGTTGATATCAAAAGGGTTGCCGGTATAGAGAATCTCATTGACCGGATCGACCATGGCAACCCGTCCGGTTGTAGTGGTAGAGGAAGAAGTCTGAAAATCCCTTCTGGCAACGATTAAAAAAGCGGTCGACTGTGGCGGGATGCTGCGTGTCATTGCAGAAGAAAAGACAACGTTGACCCACATACCCTTTCGTATATCGGAAAGCCGTATCTGCCGTCCTAAAGAATCTAACAGGACAGTATTCCTTGTAATATTTAATCTCAGATTCTGTATCGAAGTTGTTCGGTTGGCACCTGCTGTTGCATAAGAAACTAACAGATAACCGTTAGAAGAGCGGTTTGCAGGGACAACCTCCTCAACAAAAGCGTTATCAATACGCATGACATTTCCCTGTTGTGAAATGGTTCCGCGGGGATCACGATCCATAATGTGTTCTCCAATAAAAAATAAGATTCTTATTATAAATATGCCGAAGCAGAAAAGATGTGAAATCAGCAGATGGCGAATAAAGGAAAGGCATACGACCCATACTAAAAAGTGTTTGTAAGGAGAAATAGAAAACAGAGATAAGGAGGGGAAAGGATGAGAGAAGAGATGCCGATCGGATTCGGATTTGCGTTAGCGGAAAATGAAAAAGCAATGTCAAGTTTTGCAAAAATGACCGAAGAGGAGAAAAAGCAGGTCATGGAAGCAGCAAGAAGCGTACAGACCAAGAGTGGGATGCGGAGTCTGGTGGAAGACCTTGGAAAATTAGAAGGATAAAAAATAAAAGAACAGGTGTTGACAGTCAGCGATAATTGCAATATAGTGTACTTAGATGATAAGTACACTATATTACATTCCGGAGGTGAAACAGTGGAAATCATTATCAGTTCTAACACAAATAAACCGATTTATGAACAGATCACCGAGCAGATAAAAGCAATGGTCATGTGTGGAGAATTAAAAAACGGAGACCCGATCCCATCCATGCGGGCATTGGCAAAATCCCTGCATGTCAGTGTGATCACCGTGCAAAGGGCATATGAAGATCTGCAAAGAGACGGTTTTATAGAGACCACGGTCGGCAGAGGAAGTTTTATATCGGCAAATAGCAAAGAATTTTATCAGGAGGAACAGCAAAAAGATATCGAACATCATTTAGAAGAAGCGGTGCAGAAGGCACGCAGATGTGGGATCTCATTAGAAAAGCTGATAGAACTTCTGAACATATTTTATGAGGAGGATACATAATGGAAAACGCATTAAGGGTTTCGCATGTCAGTAAAGATTATCCGGGATTTTCTTTAAAGGATATATCCTTTGAACTGCCAAAAGGCAGCGTGATGGGTCTGATAGGGCAGAACGGAGCCGGAAAGACCACAACACTGAAGTCCATTTTAGGACTGGTCTCCAGTGAAGGGGAGATCGAAATCTTAGGAAGTGTTTCAGGAAAAGAGACACTTGCAAAGAAAGAAGAGATCGGTGTTGTTTTTGATGAGATGAACTTTTACGAGACACTGACCCCGGAAAAGACGGGAAAGATTTTTAACAAAATATATAAAAACTGGGATATGAAGCAGTATCAGGAATATTTAAAAAAATTCCGGCTCCCGGAGAAAAAAGAGATCAAGACTTTTTCAAAAGGCATGCAGGTAAAGCTGTCTTTGGCAGTTGCATTGTCACACCATGCAAAACTGTTGATCTTAGATGAAGCGACCAGCGGTTTAGACCCGGTGATGAGAGATGAGATACTGGACATTTTTTTAGACTTTGTACAGGACGAAGAACATTCTATTCTGGTATCCTCACATATCACCAGTGATTTAGAAAAAATCGCAGATTACATTACGTTTATTGACAACGGCAGGGTACTTATGAGCAAACCTAAGGATGAACTGATCTATGAATATGGCATTGCGCGGTGCAAAGAAAGCCAGTTCTTGCAGATGGATCAGAGTGAAATACTTACATATCGCAAACAGGAATACCAGTATGAAGTATTAGTAGATCACAAAGAACAGATCAAAAGAAAATACCCGGACATGGTCGTAGATCATGCAACGTTAGATGAGATTATGCTTCTATATATAAAGGGGGAACGAAAATGAGCGGATTATTATTAAAAGATTTCTATACCATTGGACATAATGCAAAACAGATGATTTTGATATTGCTGATCTGGGCAGTCTGTTTTTTGCCGGGACGCGATGGAAGCACTTACATTATTATGTGTGCTTCTTTATGTGGTATGATGACGGCGACGACTTTTACCTTTGATGATAAATGCCACTGGGAAAAATATGCGATGATCCTGCCAATTTCAAAAAAAGCGTATGTGTTAGAAAAATATGTTTTGCATATGATCTTCTCTCTGTTGGGAGTAGCGGCCGGTACAACAGTTACAGTAGTGGCGGACTGGTTCCAGGGAATGAGATTTAAAGGTCCGTTATGGCAGGTAGCGCTGTTCGGATTCGGCATTTCCATGGCAGTGGGTTTCCTGTTTCTTCCATTATTGTTGAAATATGGTTCAGAAAAGGCAAGGATCATTTTGTTAGGAGCAGTGTTTATTCCGATAATCCTGATTGTTGCATTGGTGTATTTAGCGGAAAAGACTGGTGCTATTTCCACAGACGAGATAGCGGTAGTTTTTCAATGGGGTATGCCACCGGTATTTATTGCACTACTCATTATTTCCGTTTTAATCAGTCAGAAAATTTTCGAAAAAAAAGAATTTTAATGTCGAATGCAAAAATATATTAGCAAAACTGCACAAAAAACATCAGGACACAACAAGGCAAGTGTACAAAATGATAGCAGTATTGACGAAAAAGAAAAAGGGTATTGATATATCTGTTAAAAGAGGCGTAAAATAGTCCTAGGGTTACAGTTACGAAGGGTGATTTGTACAGATTGTCAATGATGGAGGAATCAAAGTGAAATTTGGAAAAATCAAAAAAACAATCTGTATCTTATTAGCAGGAACAATGGTATTGGGAACATCCCTGACTGCATTTGCCAGTGAGCAGACACCGGCAGATGGCACAGAAACCTATACAAACGTATCAGAGATGGCAAAGTTTACATTTAAAGGGTATAATAATGGAACACTGCCAACTCCAACCACAACACTCGGACTTTTAGAGTACACTCTTAAGACTTTCGTTATGGGAGACGAGTACAACGGACCAATCGGAATCGTAAAGGCTGTTTTAAACCAGAATGGAAAAGAGAAAAATGTCTATATCGTGGCATTATCCGGAACGGAATTAATCTGGAGTGATTACACCGGATTGCAGTCAACCGGTGCAGTAACAGATTTATTATGTGGATTTAATTTAGATAACCCATATATCAAAGCTGTTGTAAAAGCAATGAAACAGAATATTCCGGCAGGTTCTGATGTAGTGTTCTACGGACACAGTCTTGGAGGAATGATCGCACAGGAAGCAGCAGCGGACAAGACGATCAAGAGAATGTACAATGTAACAAATACAGTTACATTCGGTTCTCCGTTGATCAAACTGTTAAGCAGACGTGAAGGCTTAGTAAGAAGAATGTGCGATACAGCTGATATTGTTCCTGTATTAAGCGTATATTCACTGACACCTCTTGCAGTAATTCAGTATTGGGGAAGCGAACGTTTCTCAGAGGATGGTGGATATAACAGCAAATGGCTTGCAGCACACAACGAAAGTTATCTGCGCCAGGACGTTTGGGGAGGCTATGATGTTCTGGGTATCAAAGGTGGTAACGCAACAATGACCTTTGATATGGGAGCAGCAGCTTATTATGAAGCACCTGGAATCAGCTGGCTGCATTTAAAAAAATAAGCATAGCTCATAATATATGTAGAAGAAGGTAAAAAACGTCTGTACAGACACCTTGTAATCTGGACACTATGGATGCCGATGTAAAGTAAGGGGTTGCTTTGCATCGGTATCTTTTTGCTATATAGGATTGGGAGATTGCACAAAGCCGGGTCTGTTTTGTTCCGTTGTACGAAAATAAGAAAATCTAAGTCTGCCTGAGCTAGGTTGCGATGGAGTGACGTGTACGTCTTAGACACCCCGTCCATGGGGTGCTAAGACTTTTGCTGCCGTCCATGGCAGCAAAACACTAGACATGAACAGCCAGACTAAGATTTACTAATTTTCTTTCAAAGTCACAAAAGCAGCTCCGGCTTTGTGCAAGTTGCCAGCTACTAAGTTATAAAGCAATGCTTTGTTTTTTATAAGAATTATTTTATAATAGATGGCAGAGATCATAACGAGGAGAGAAAGCATGTATACAGAAGCAGAACTGGTCAGGATCGCAAAGAGAGAAAATAATACCAGACGAAAATATTTAGTGGTGAACCGGTTACAGGGAAAGCATATACCGGTCAGTCCAAAAGAGGCATTACAGATGTTTCGCTCATTAGCAGAACTTATAAAAGAGGCATATCCATCAGAGAGGCTTCTGATGGTCGGATTTGCAGAAACGGCAACAGCGATCGGAGCAGCAGTGGCGATCGAGTGTCAGGCAGCTTATATGCAGACTACGCGGGAAGTCATTGATGGCGTGGACTATCTCTATTTTTCGGAATCCCACAGCCATGCCACTGAGCAGAAATTAGTAAAGACGGATTTAGATAAGATCATAGGTAAGACAGACCGGATCGTTTTTATAGAGGATGAGGTAACAACCGGAAATACGATCTTAAATATCGTCCGTCTGATCCAAAAGACCTACGCACAGCCGGTTTCGTTTGCGGTGGCATCCATTTTAAATGGAATGAATGAGGAAGCATTAGAGAATTATAAAAACCTAAAAATCCCGGTACATTATCTGGTAAAGACAGCACATGACACCTATACGGAGATTGCAGAGCAGTATCAGGCAGACGGCACCTGTCATATCTGTACAAAACCTCAGGAAAAGGAAGTAGAACAGCAGAAAGAAGTACAACAGCAGATAGAGATGCAACAGACGAAAGAAGCACAGCAACCGATAGAAGTGCAGGAGATTTCGGGCTGGATAAATGCAAGAAGACTCCATACGGCAGATACCTACAAACAGGCGTGCGAGCAGCTCTGGCAGGAAATACAGCAAAAATACGGTTACACAAAATACACAAAAGAGACAGAAACAGGCAGACGGATACTGGTCCTTGGCACGGAAGAATTCATGTATCCGGCATTATATGTCGGGGCAAAATTAGAAGAAGCAGGCTATACAGTGCGGATGCATGCCACAACCAGAAGTCCGATCGCAGTCAGTAAAGAAGAAAAATATCCGCTTCATACACGTTATGAATTAGCAAGTCTCTATGACAAAAACAGGACAACTTTTGTCTATGATCTGGCAGAGTATGAAGAAGTACTGGTGCTGACGGATGCACAAAAACAGGAAACCGAAGGCTGGGAGTCTTTGCAAAGAGCATTGACCCTGAACCATAACCGTCAGATCAGAGGAATAAGGTGGTGTTAAAATGAGAAGTTCTTATTCAAAAGAAGATGTGATCTTGCTGTTAAAAGATATCACCGGACTGGTACAGCCGCAGCCAACCGAAGAGCGGGAACGGCTGATACAGGCAGGCCGTCACTATTGCGAAATGCTCCCGATCGAATATGTCCCAAGTGAAAAATATATGGAAGCCTATCGGATGGCATTAAAGGATTATGCGAAGCCGACCGCAGAAGCGGTAGGCAGGCTTGCAGATAAGATCATAAAAAAACGCGGCAGGGAAGTGGTGTTAGTATCCCTTGCAAGAGCCGGGATACCGATTGGCATTTTAGTCAGACATTATATCAAAAAGAAATACGGATATGACGTTCACCATTATTCCATTTCCATCATCAGAGGACGTGGGATTGATGAAAATGCGATGAAATATCTGCTGTCTCATCATCTGGCAGAGCAGATATTATTTGTGGACGGCTGGATCGGAAAGGGTGCGATCTTAGGGGAATTACAAAAAGATGTGGCACCTTATTCCGGCGTATCATCGGAGCTTGCAGTAGTTGCAGATCCGGCAAATATCACAGAATTATGTGGCACCCACCACGATCTGCTGATCCCAAGTTCCTGTCTGAACTGTACGGTATCGGGACTCATCAGCAGAACCTTTTTGCGGGACGATATCATAGGAAAAGAGGATTTTCACGGGGCTGTCTATTATGGGGAATTAGAAAAAGCCGATCTGTCACATGAATTTTTAAAAGCGATTGAAAAAGAATTTGTCTTAGAAGTGCCAAAAGATGACTGGCAGCCACAGGGACATGGAATTGACGAGGTAAGAAAAATCGCAGGAGAGTATGGGATAGATAATATCAATCTGATCAAACCGGGGATCGGTGAAACGACCAGAGTCCTGCTTCGCAGAGTACCGTGGAAAATCTTAGTCAATGAAAAATATAAAGAAGATGCATCCTTAGAACACATTTTGCGGTTAGCAGAAGAAAAAGAAGTGCCGGTGGAGTGGTATCCGTTAGAGCACTACAAAGCCTGTGGACTGATAAAGAAAGTGGCAGATGCATAAAAAAGACGCCAAAAACCGTTGATTTTTTCCAAAAACTTCCATTTATTATGGCAAGATTTTTTCAGAATTGATATAATGGCGTTGGATAGAAGCCTATCCATATTTCGCCATCATATGAATAAGAATGAAAAGAAGGGAGAAGATCAATGACGAAATAAATTTTGGCGATGTTTCTGTCACTGGTGATGATGGTATTGTCCATACCTGCGTTTCCAATGACAGTACATGCAGAAAGTACAGGCATTTCAGAACTGAGAATAAACTATGACGAGTCGATCGAGCTTACAAATGCCTATGAAGAGGATGAGTTTGCGGAAACAGTGCATGACACCGTTCAGATAGAACCGGAAGCTTTTTCGCTCAGACAGACATATCTGAGGTATTTGGAAGGAGATAATGGTCAGCTGGATCTTGGTGGTTACACACCGATATCGGCATCCAGGGAATATTACTTACAGCAATCGTTTTATTTAAAAGAAGGTTATGACTGGAATGATGAGATCAAAGGTACAAACGTAAAGACAAAAAGTGGTGATCTGAAAACATTTTCCATTTATGTCAATGGTACATTGCGCACAGATGTGATCGTTCACTATGAGAATCCTTTGCATATTTATATCCCACTCGGTAGCGGCAAAGAGGGCAGCTTTATAAAGAGTGTTGCGATCGACCAGACACCGTTTTCCTTACAGCGTGGAATAAATGCAAATCTGACTGCTACGGTAGCCGGAAATGCAGAGGATAAATCCGTGACATGGTCTGTTTCCGGAAACAACAGTGAGGCAACAACGATTTCTGCTGATGGAGCATTACAGATCGCTTCCGATGAGACCGCAGATAAGGTAACCGTAACCGCAACCTCGGTATATGATACCAGAAAGTCTGACAGTATAGAGGTGACTGTAACCGAAGACGCACCGGAGATCTCTGCGGTTACTTTTATAGAGCCGGTTACCGGTATCCAGCGGCGTGGAACGGCGACTTATCAGGTCAAAGTCGAGGGAACAGAGACCGATCGGTCACTGAACTGGTCTGTTACAGGTAATACAAGTCCAAATACAAAAGTCAAACCGGATTCTGCATCTTCGGCAACGCTTGTGATCGGTGGAGGCGAGACCGGTTCCGTAGTATTAAGGGCAACCAGTGTGAAAGATCCGGAAAAGTGGGCAGAACAGGAGATCACCATCCTTCCGTCCACAGTCTTAAATGAAATATCACTGACCTATGATGCACAAAAGCTGCAATTAAATGATACCCAGTTAGAAAGAGATGCCGCCGGCAGACTCCTTGCAGATTTGTCTGTAAAGACAGAGGGTCTGGACGCATATTATCCACATATGATTTATTATTATGATAGTGGTGAATGGACTTTTGAGCAGGATGTCAACTCTACTTGGAACGAACAATATGTATCCATAGACAGAGAATACTTTTTCAGGTGTAACATTGCTTTAAATAACGGCTATGACTGGAATGAGGAGATGCAGGGTGTAGACGGAACGAAGAAGGTTGGCGATATGAAGACATTTTCCGTTTATGTCAATGGTAAATTATGCAAAGATGCAACAATTACGTATTACGGAGCCGAAACGAATTACATGGAATTGGCGGTTCCTCTTGGAAAGGGACAGTGCGCCCACCAGTATGATTACAAGTCCAACAATAACGGTACGCATGATTATACCTGTACAAAGAATAATGATTCCACGGGAACAGAAGCTTGTAGCTATGTCAATGGATATTGCGAGAAGTGCAATTATCATGCACATGAATATAACGCAGAGATGACCACAAAGCCGACCTGTACGAAAGAAGGTCTAAAAACCTATACCTGTAAATGGTGTAAGGACTCCTATACAGAAAAAGTAGCCAAGTCAGGACACGACTATCAGGCAGCGGTAACCAAACAGCCAACCTGCAACGCAGAAGGTGTGAAGACCTACACCTGTACCAGATGTAAAGATTCCTATACGGAAAAAATGGACAAGCTGGCACACAGCTATCAAGCAGTTGTCACAAAAGCAACGGAAAAAGCAGACGGAACGATCACAAACACCTGTGAAAAATGTAAACACACTGCTTCTAAGACTACGATCCCGAAGATCGCCAAGGTACAGATGACAAAGAAGGATCTTGTATACAATGGCAAGAAGCAGACACCGGCAGTCACGGTAACCGACAGTAAAGGAAAAGTGTTAAAGAATGGCACCGATTATAAGGTAACGTATCCGAAGAACCGGAAGAATGTCGGCGTCTATACTGCAAAAGTGACGTTTAAAGGCAACTATACAGGAACGAAATCCTTAAAGTTCCGGATCGATCCGAAAAAGACATCCCTGAAAAAATTAGAGGCACAGAAAAAGGGATTTCAGGTAACATGGAAAAAACAGACTTCACAGACAACCGGATATCAGATCCAGTACAGCACAAAGAAGAACTTTAAAAAGAATGTAAAGAGCATTACGGTAAAGAAGAATTCCAAGACTTCTGCAACCGTATCCAAACTTTCCGCAAAGAAGAAATACTATGTCCGCATCCGTACCTATAAGACAGTAAAGGTTAACGGAAAGAATACGAAGCTGTACTCCGACTGGAGTTCTGTTAAAAATGTAAAAACAAAGAAATAAGAAGTAAAATAAAAAACAAAGAAGCTAATGCCCGGTCATCGGAAATTCCGACAGCCGGGCATTTCCATTGTACAAAAAGAAAAATCAGAATATACTTGTAAATGCGAATAAATTGCGCTTTAATTAAATAAACGATTAGTTAATAAAACAGGAGCAGTTGTATGAAGCTACGAAACGAAGAAGAATATCAGAAGAAAAAAGAAATGATCATGGAGAAATGTTATGACTGCTATGCCGAAAACGGTTTACATGGAACAGGTGTCAAGGCACTTGGAAAAGCCTGTGGGTTTACGGCAGCAAGCCTCTATACCTATTTTGAGGATTTAGATGACCTGATCATCCAGTCGACAGAATACTGTATGTCAAAGGTAGAGGATGAATTTATGGAAAAGGCACCGACAGACGCCAAAGACATCCATCGTTTTATTGAAGAGGTCCCCGCCTGGACAGCAAGAGAACATGGAAAAAAATATCGTCTGATGTATCAGGTGTATACACATCCGAAATATATAGAACATGGAAAGAAGTTCTTTGACGGAGTTAATGAGCGGTATACCGCATATGCAAAACAGTTAGAGCTTAAGCTGGGGATTCCATATACGGTGATCACACCACTGATATTTATCTTTGTAAGAGCGTGCGTACACTATGCCATGTTTGAAGATGAGTATTATTTAAAGAATCAGATGGAAGTATTAAAGCAGGGCGTAAATCTGTTTGTGGAAAAATATAAAACCGAATATCCAAAATTGGATCAAAAAGGGGGTAAAACAGAATGAAAAAACAATTTTTAAGTATTTTGCTCGCGTTTTGTATGATCGTTGCACTTTTGCCGATCACTGCAATGGCAGCAGATGATGAGCTGGTGATCACCGGCAATGCAGGCGGTTATACTTATAGTGGTGGTGTGGTAAAGATCCAGAGTGGTGGAGAGTATACCATAACCATGGCAGATGGTGTGACGGAGACAACAGATCACATAGAAGTGGCTTCTGATGAAGCAGTCACCATAATATTAAATGGGGTAAAGATCAATGCAAATCCTAGGGATACGGCAATGAAACTTACCGGTGCCGGAACGGTGACACTGAAGTTAGCGGGTGAAAACATGCTGCAGTCGGATAGTCGTAATGCAGGTATCCAACAGGATAATACAACGGCAGAGTTGATCATTACAAGCTGTTCCGGAGATGGCAGTACTGATGGTAAGTTAGAAGCAATCGCTAAGGATCGTGGAGCCGGAATTGGCGGAGGTTATAGTGCGAGTGCCGGAAAAATTACGATCAATGGTGGAACGATCACTGCGATCAGTCAGGGCCGTGGAGCCGGGATTGGCGGAGGCGGAGGTGATTTAGAAGCGCCTGCCGGTGGAGGCAGTGGTGGAAATGTCACGATCAATGGAGGTATGGTAACTGCGAATGGAGGCGGTTATCGCGGAGCCGGAATCGGAGGAGGAGGCTGCCAACTGCAAAATGGTGGGAATGGTGGAAGCCTTACCGTTAACGGCGGGACCGTGTTTGCCCTGGGAAATGATGTGGGCGGTGGATATATTAGCTGCGGTATTGGAGGCGGATATGGGGAACCCGATGGTGGAACAGGTACAGATATTGTGATCCGTGGGGGTACTGTGACTGCTACGGGACATATTGGCGGAGGTCTTAGCGAACGCAGCCATACAAGAAATGGAACAGGTACACTTAATATCCTACCACAAAGCGGCAGCCAGATAGAGGTCTGGGTTGGTGAAGATGAGAACACTGCGGCAAATATAAACGGTTCTCCGTTTACTGCCACAACAGATCTCACAGCATCAGGAACCGGACAGAAATACTTTCACAGTGTAAGCACTGTGATCCCGGTGTGGTTGATTGACACAGATAAGAACAGCCTTGATTTTGGAAGCGGGCTTTGTGGCGACGCCGTACCGGATGCACAGACAATTACGATTAGAAATAAAGGCAATCAGAATCTGACATTGAACCAGCCGACAGCATCGAACTATGTGCTTGGCACACTTTCAAAAACGACACTGGTGCCGGGAGAAACGGGTACATTGACGGTACAGCCAAAGGAAGGACTCCTTGCAAATACCTATGCAGAGACTTTGAATATTACGGCAAATGGGGGAGCTCAGGTAGATATTCCACTTACGTTTACGGTAAAGGCAGAACATCTTTTTGGTGAATGGACATCGAATGGCGATGGAACACATACCCGTCATTGTAAAAACAGTACATGTACAGCCGTTGAGACCAAGAATTGTACCGGAGGAACAGCGACCTGTAGTTCTAAGGCAGTGTGCGAGGTTTGCGGTAAAGAATATGGAACAGTGGATGCCAAACATCATGCCAAAACAGCAGTGTGGACGCAGACCGCAGATACGCATCAGCAGAAATATGACTGTTGTGGCGTTGTAGTAGTAACAACAGAAAATCACCAATGGCAGAATGGCATATGCCAAAAGTGCAGCTATGTATGTAAGCATAGCGGAGGAACGGCAACCTGCAAAGAGAAGGCAATCTGTGAGATTTGCGGTATCGGATATGGCGAGGTGGATACAGACCATCATACCGGAAATATCCAGTGGATTAAGACCGCAACGACCCACGAACAGAAATATAAATGCTGTGGAGCGGCAGTCGTTGCAAAAGAAGATCATCAGTGGAAAAATGGGGTATGCAAAACCTGTAACTATGCATGTAAGCATAGTGGAGGAACGGCAACCTGCAAAGAGAAGGCAGTCTGTGCCATTTGCGGTATCCGCTATGGTGAGCCGGACTGGAAAAATCATTCGAATTTAAAGAGAAGTAAAGCACAGGCGGCAACGACTACGAAAGAAGGAAATATCGAATACTGGTATTGCGATGGCTGCAATAAGTATTACAGCGACAAAAATGCAGCCAAAGAGATCCGTAAAGCCGATACCGTTATTGCGAAATTAAAGTCAGATCCGAACGATCAAAAGAAGACTACAGATAAGAATGCTATGACAGATACAACCAACACTGCACAGGGTCAGGAAAGTACACAGATTTCAAACAGCAATCCAAAGACCGGTGACAACAGCAGCATCACATTATGGTTAGCCCTGCTGCTCATCAGCAGTGGTACAGCAGTTGGTGTTACTGTATATGAAAAAAAGAAAAAGGGTAGAGTTTTATAAGAAATAAAAGCTGCAGGCAAAACAAAGCCGCTGCCGGTAAGATCCCATTACAGAGGATTCTTATGGCAGCGGCTTACTACATTGCTGCATCAAATATCGAAGATATAAACAGCAATCTTTATTTTACTTTAGAATGACTGGTATTCATATTCATGCTCTTCGTACTGGAAAGACCAAGCATCTGTGCCAGATCGAGTGTATCGTAAACCTTGATCGTCGGTGCTAACCAGACCTGACCGGTACCACGATATACATTGACGAGACCTTCGCCGCTGACAGCGGAACCCATCAGAGTCTTGGCACTGCGTTCTACGGTAAAATCTAACGTAGAAGAACGTAAAACAGCAAAATTGCCATCGACTTTTAAGGTGTCGTTTTCTAAATCAATGATATCCACTTCGGACATTGGTACCGTAGATTCTAAGATGACGATACCAGGACCGGTAAGCTGCTGCTGGAAGAAACTTTCACCGCCTGCGACAGCAGAGGAGAGGTTTCTTTGTGAGATCACTTTTACGGAAACACTGCCCTGTGCACAATAGAACATGCCGTCATCCACGATAATGGATTCATTTGCTGCAAGCTCTAACACCAAGAAATGCTTAAAAGAAGGCTCTAATACTAAAAGTCCGGTTCCCGAGTATTCCGGCTGTGCCATCTGTTCTCCGGTAACGGCACCACGGACTAATTTTCCAAGGGCATTTCCGAGAGTGACACCACTGACCATTTCAATATTTCCCTGGAAATAGCTCATTGCACCGCGCTCGATCGTTACTTTTTCGTTGTTCAGATACAGTGCGATCTGACGTACATGGATGTGTTGCTGTTCCATGAAGTAAATCTGCTGTGCCATGGAAGCATTTGAGAGTCCGAGAAGTTTTTCATATTCTAAGACTTCAACTTTTAATCCTCCACTTGTAAATTCTTCAATTACTTTGACGTTTTCTCTTGTTCCTGTTGCTGTTTTCATATGTAAATAACCTCCTAGTATAGGTGTTTTTGGGTACGACATCAGAGTGCAGAAGATTCGCTGTCGACAACTCCGAAAGCCTCTGCCAGCATCAATATCTGCATTGCCCAGTTAGAATGTGTCTTACATTCGTTCATGCGGGCTTTTTTAACGTTGCCATGGACCAGAGAAGGAGCAGTTTCCTCCCAGTGTAAAATGGCTTTGGCATCCTCATAATCTTCCTTAGATACGCGGTAGGCATCGTTGACCAGAGGAATCTGGTTTGGATGGATCACGGTTTTTCCGGTAAATCCACAAAGCCTGTCCTGTGCCAGTTCCGCTTTTAAACCACGGTCCCAGCCGGAGCCGTTGTAATATTCCCAGACCGGACCGGAAATCACATAGTCCATGCCAAACACGGTAATGATATCCGAAAAAATATCCGAGATCGGACGGATATCGTGGATCGACTGGGTAACGTGGCGGCGAAAGCCAAAAACATGGCATAAGTCGTTGCCGCCGACACGGATGTTTAAAACGAGTGGTTCGATAGCGTCTAATTTTTCTTTTAAAGTATATAAGATCTGATGACGATGTTGTAAGTGGATCATAGAAGGACTTTCAAAAATCGGCATCATATAAATCGCACGGTTGTAATGTTCATTTACAGAAAGAATCTCAGAAATATAGGAATCTGCATTTTCCAAAGAAAACTTTGGAATAATAAATCCTGTGATCAGAATACCGGCATCCCCAAAACGTTCCATCAGATCAGGAATCTGTTGTGGAGAGCGTACTCTTATGAAAATTTTTGGGAGAAAAAAAAGATGTTTCTTTTTTTCATTAAAAAGTGTATGAATCGTTTGTACCAGCTCATGCTCTGCCTCCGCAATGCGGTCATCCCGGATCGTATCTTCTAAACAGACCGCAAGAGAAAAATGCCTGCCAAACCGTTCGTGGATCAGTGAATTTGCCAGTGACTTGTGGTTGGCCGGACAGTAAAGCAGAGGCCCCACGCTGTAATACAGAATAGAATCTTTCATGTAAGTAACTCCTTGTCACATAATCACTTTTATTGTACCATTCCCGGAAATAAATTAACAGTGTTATTTTTAGATTTAGTGTGCTAGAATAAGTGCAGGTAAAGCATAACACAAGGAAGGGATAACCGTATGTTTACACGCGGAATCATTCAAAATACAGAGGACTATTTTAAAGAATTAAATCAGCGTCCGGACAAGTGCATTTATTTTTACCGGATGAATGGATATAATGACAAGTGCAGACAGTTTATCGGAGAATATGCGAAAGAAGCGAGAAAATCCGGTGTTGTCATTGAAGGAAAGATTGCAAATCCGACTGAACAGAATCTCTCCTATTATGAAGAAATCATGGGGATGGATTTTCAGATGAGCATGGGATTTTTACTGACAAGTCTGAAAAAATGGCTTCCCCGCATGAACGATTATCAGAGAGAAAATGTGGCAGCAGCATTTTACGATACGTTGGATGCAATGCGAAAAGAGGGCAAAAACGAGAATATGCTGAAAAATGCCTATATCAAGTTTATGTGCTGGTTTTATTATAAGTTTGAGTGTATGGTCAATAATCTGGGTGAAAACAATGTGCCAAAGATTTTATACGAAGGAACGATCAGTAATTATGAATTAAAGATATTGGATATTTTAGCGGGTGCCGGCTGTGATATTCTGCTGTTGCAGTATCAGGGAGATGCACCGTATCAGAAGCTAGATGCAGGCTCAAAGATTTCAAAGGAACTGGTGCTTGAAAATATGCAGCCGTTTCCGGAGGGATTCAGCCTGAAAAATCTTCGGGAAGACATGGAAAAAGAAAAAGACAAAGTGAGGCTGTATGGAACGTTACCGACCGTACATGCGTGTACGAATGCATGGATTCACGGAGAGGGCTTAGAGGATTTTAAAATGGCGGCACGTCTGCGTGGCGAAGATACCGGATTTTTTTACAACTGTTTTTGTAGGATGACAGGCGTAGAGGATAAACTGACCTATCTGAATGAACTGTATCAGTTCCGCTTAGAGTTAAAAAACAGTGGCAGAAATATGCTGATCTTAGAGCGGGAAATTCCGGTTCCGACCATGGAAGAGATCAGTGCGATCCGAAGAAATACCTATAATAATGTGGAGCAGATGTTGTTCGATCTGTCTGTAAACATTAAATATTCACAAAATATAGAGCTGCAGCGATTGATGAATCAGGCTTTCATTGATATAATGTTAGAAGAGTTGGAAATTTCAGGAATGAATGTAAACCGGCTGACAAATAAAGCAGTCTATCTGCTCTGTTGGTTAAAAAGATATCAAAAGGAGCTGTTTGAAGGCTGGGAAATGCCCAAGATCGGTTGTTTTATCTATCTGGGTGGATGCAGGAATGAGAATGAGGCACTGTTTGTAAGGATGTTAGCAAGGCTGCCGGTGGATGTGCTGATCTTAAATCCGAATCAGGATACCGCCTGCTGTTTAAGTGATAAGCTGTTGTATGAGATTCATTATACGGAATCCTTAGCAGTGGAGCATTTTCCAAATGAAGATCGGGAAGTGCAGATGGGCACTGCAGCTTACCATGCGGAGCGGGAGTTAGATACCATCATGTATCAGGACTCCGGGATCTATCGCAATCAGCAGTATGGAAAAGCAAATGCAGTCATGTTAAGGACGATGTATGAAGAGATTGCGATCCTGTGGGATCAGGAAGTGAAGTATCGTCCGAATTTCAGTGTTACGGATTCAGTAGTCAATATTCCGGTAATTTTTGCAAAAGTGTCGGGAGTCAAAGACGGACAGTTAGCACCGTACTGGTCAGGGATCAAAAGCCTGATGACGGAAGAGACGTATGTCATTTCCAAAGCACCGTTTATTGAGTCAACGGATGCAAATCCGATCAAGGCACATGTGACGGAATTTTATAAAAACAACAGACTGCAAAGGGAAAAGATCAAATCGCATCCTGTATACCGCTATGGAGTCTTACGCGAAGAGATGCAGGATTATATTTTAGATAAATTAGGACTTCTGATCGCACAGAAGACGATCAGGGGAACAGGAGAGAACGGTACGGAATATACGATCATTTCTACGGTTCTGAACATGAATAAGGATATAATAAGGATGATTCAGAAGTTTGATTTTACGAAGAAGAATCCGAAACTTATCTATATCAATACGACAGAGACAGTAATATCTCTCGAGGACAGTATTTTGACGGCGTTTCTGAGTCTGCTCGGGTTTGATGTGGTATTTTTTGTACCGACCGGATATCAGAGCGTGGAAAAGTATTTTAACACAAAAGTGATGGAAGAGCATCAGATCGGGGAATACCTGTATGATCTGCAGGTTCCGAATTTTGAGCTGATTCCATCAGGAACGCGTCAGTCATGGCGTGACAGACTATTTAAACGAGGAGGTTGACAATGGGTCTTGATTTTGGAAAAACCGCACAGCAGACAATGACAGCCGTGCCGGAGGAAAAAAACGAGATTGAGGTAGTCAAAGAGTATGACATTGTAGCTGACAGACAGCAGATGAATGCAGATTTGGTAAACTCAAAAGAGGTGGATGACTTAGTAAGTACGATTGAGGTACATAATCTTGAGACGATCGTATCGTTTGGTGCAGAGGCGGCAGAAGAGATTTCGAAAGCGTCGGATATCGTCTTAAACAGTATGAATATGTCTCAGTTGGATGATTCGAGTGAGATGTTGAATACACTTGCAAAGATTATGTCGAAGTTCGATATTGAAGAGATAAAAGACAATCCGGGACTTTTCGGAAAACTGTTTGGAAATATGAGAAAACAGTTAGATAAGATCCTCGATAAGTATCATACCATGGGAGACGAAGTTGATAAGATCTATGTGCAGTTAAAGCAGTATGAATCAGAGATCAAACAGTCGAACCGCAAATTGAACCAGATGTTTGAAGCCAATGTCGGTTATTATCACGAACTGGTAAAATATATTTTAGCCGGAGAGCAGGGCTGTCGGGAATTAGAAGCATACATCGCACAGCGTCAGGCAGATATGGAAGCAACCGGAGATAATTCCATCCAGTTTGAGATCCAGAGTCTGCAGCAGTCGTTGATGATGTTAGAGCAGAGAACACAGGATTTAAGAACTGCGGAAAATGTAGCGATGCAGTCCGTTCCTATGATAAAGACCATGGAATTCAGCAACATGAATTTAGTGCGTAAGATCAATTCCGCATTTATCGTAACACTTCCGGTATTTAAGCAGGCACTGGCACAGGCAATTATGTTAAAACGCCAGAAAATCCAGGCAGAGGCAATGTCAGCACTGGATCAAAAGACCAATGAGATGCTGATCAAAAATGCCCGCAATACCGTAGAGCAGTCAAAGATGACTGCACAGTTAGCTTCCGGCAGCTCCATAAAAATAGAGACTTTAGAAACAACCTGGAGAACCATTGTCAATGGTATTGACGAGACAAAGCAGATTCAGGAAAATGCGAGAAAACAGCGTATCGAGGATCAGGCAAGACTTGAAAATATCAAAGCAGAGTTCAACAGGATGTATCATATGCCGAATCAAGGCAAATAAGATTGCACAGGGAGGAAACAAGATATGCCAATTAATTTATCAAAAGGACAGAAAGTAGATTTAACAAAGGGAAATCCGGGATTAAAAAATATCATGGTCGGCTTAGGCTGGGATGTCAATGCATTTGATTCAGGAGCCGATTTCGACTTAGATGCAGCAGCATTTATGGTAGGGGAGAATGGAAAATGCCCGACAGAAAAAGAGTTCGTATTTTATGGAAACTTAGTACATCCAAGTGAGTCCGTAAAACATATGGGAGACAACCTGACCGGAGAAGGTGACGGAGATGATGAGCAGATTCAGATCGACCTGAGCAAGATCCCTGCAAATATCTCAAAAGTGGCATTTACGGTAACGATTTATGATGCAGAGACAAGAAGACAGAACTTCGGACAGGTATCGAATGCATTTATCCGTATTGTCGATGAGACAACCAATCAGGAACTGATCCGTTATGACCTAGGTGAGGACTTCTCAATCGAGACAGCCGTTGTCGTAGGCGAGTTATACCGTCATGACGGCGAGTGGAAATTTAACGCAATCGGAAGCGGCTTCCAGGGTGGTCTTGCAGCACTCTGCGGTCACTATGGAATTGATGTAGCATAGGAGGAAAAATATGTCAATCAGTTTACAAAAAGGACAGAAGGTAAGCCTGTCCAAAGAAAGTGCAGGACTTTCCACAGTATTGATCGGACTTGGCTGGGATGAGGCAAAAAGAAGAGGCGGACTCTTCGGACTGAAGCCAAAGCCAATCGATTGTGATGCTTCTGCCTTTCTTCTAAAAAATGGAAAATTAGCAGATAAGACAGATATCGTATATTTTGGAAACTTACATCACAAATCCGGCACCGTACAGCATTTAGGTGACAACTTAACCGGAGAGGGTGACGGAGATGATGAGCAGATCGTGGTAGATTTATCAAAGATCCCTGCCGAATATGACCGGATCGTCATTGTGGTAAATATCTATCATGCCGTACAGAGAAAGCAGCATTTTGGTATGATCGAGAATGCGTTTATCCGTTTAGTAGATGGAAAGAATAACCGTGAGATGTGTAAATATGATCTGTCGGAAGATTACAGCGATATGACAGCGATGATCTTCGGAGAGGTTTACCGTCATGATGGCGAGTGGAAATTCAATGCCATCGGTCAGGGTACCAAAGATCCTGGAATCGCAGAATTAGCAACAAGATATAAATAAAAGTTTTGCTAAGAAAGAAGGAGAGACTAAAAATAACTGGTTTCTTCTTCTTTTCTATGATATAGTTAACAAAATCATACTGAAGGAGGAGTATAAGAAATGAAGTTTAACGGACTCACAGACCGGGAAGTAGAAGAATCCCGAAAAAAGCATGGGTCAAATGCAATCCCTGATTCAGAGCCAACCACTTTCTGGCAGGAATTTAAGGAGACTTTCGGGGATCCGATGATCAAGATCCTGTTAGCGATCGCAGCTTTGATGATCGTTATGTTTTTCTTTGGCTATGCAGAAATCTATGAGCCATTAGGAACGATCGTTGCAGTATTGATCGTAGCATTTGTGTCTGCAAAGACCGGTGTGGCAAGTGATACGAAATATCGTGAATTAAAGGACAGTACCAAAAAAGACCAGTGTAAGGTGCACCGCAATGGTGTCGTTGTAGTCATTGATGTAGACGATGTGGTTGTAGGAGATAAGGTACTCTTGCAGGCAGGAGATAAGATTCCGGCAGACGGTATTTTGATCTCCGGGAATCTGCATGTGGACAACTCTGCGTTAAACGGAGAAGCAGAAGAGTGTAAAAAGACAGAAGCACCACAAGATTTTCAGTTAGCAGATGATATTACCGGAGAAACTTTCGTAGATCAGCATTCTCTGTTCCGTGGAGCAGTGGTCTTTGACGGTGAAGGTATCTTAGATGTCAGAAAAGTCGGCTTACAGACCATGATGGGTAAGATGGCAGAGGAGATGCAGGAAGAAGAACCGGATTCTCCGTTAAAGGTCAAATTAGCAAAATTAGCAAAACAGATTTCCACTTTCGGATACATCGGAGCCATTGTCATTGCAGTGCTCTATTTTGCATATTTTATCGTATCCGCAGGCGGCCCGTCGCTATACTTTGCAGCGGGTGCAGAGCAGATCATCAAAGATGTTGTAGAAGCCGTATCCTTAGCAGTCGTTATCATCGTCTGTGCAGTGCCGGAGGGACTTCCTCTGATGATCTCCCTGGTTCTGATGCAGAACACCAGCAAGATGTTAGACCACAACGTGTTGGTGCGTAAGGCAGAGGGTATTGAAACCGCAGGTTCCTTAAATATTTTATTTAGTGATAAAACAGGTACGATCACGAAGGGAAGTCTGGAAGTGGTAGATTTCTTTACGGCAGACGGACAGTCGATCGAGCTGTCACAGCTTGAGCATCACAGTGCCGTAAACGGACTGGTAGATCTGGCAATTGGAAAAAATACACGGTCTATGTTCGATGCAACCCACAGGGTGATCGGTGGAAATGCAACCGATCAGGCATTGATGAAGTTTATCGGAGAAGAGACTTTCCGTGTGCTTGATGCAGACAGGGATTGTGTCGTTTCCTGTTCACAGGGATTTAACTCTACGAATAAATTCAGTCAGGCAAGGATCGACAGTCTCGGTAAGACTTTTTACAAAGGAGCACCGGAGCGTCTGCTTGCAGTTGCAAAGCATTATCTGGATGCAGAAGGCAATGTAAAAGAGTTAAATCTGGATGTTTTAAATCAGAAAATTGACGGGTTAGCAACCAAGGCAATGCGTGTTCTTGCCTTTGGATACTCCGAAAAAGAACTGGTAGAAAATACGATCAATGATGATGTTGTCATCATCGGTTTAGTCGGAATCCGTGACGATGTCCGTCCGGAGGCAAAAGAGGCAATCGAAGAAGTTCAGAATGCGGGAATCCAGGTAGTTATGATCACCGGTGACCGTTTAGAGACAGCCGTTGCGATCGCAAAAGATGCAGGATTGTTAAAGGATGAGTCAGATAAGGCACTTTCTTCTGCGCAGTTAAACGAGATGTCTGACGAAGAAGTAAAAGCGATCATTCCGCATATCCGTGTGATCGCAAGAGCACTTCCGACAGATAAATCCCGTATGGTAAGACTCTGTCAGGAAATGAATTTAGTAGTCGGAATGACCGGTGACGGTGTTAACGACTCTCCGGCATTAAAGAGAGCCGATGTCGGTTTTGCAATGGGAAGTGGTACCGAAGCAGCCAAAGAAGCCGGAAAAATTGTTATCTTAGATGACAACTTTAAATCGATCAAGGATGCGATCTGGTATGGAAGAACGATTTACCATAATATTTTGAAATTCTGTAAATTCCAGCTTGTCATCAATGTAACGGCAGTAATTGTCAGTGCGATCGCTCCATTCTTTGGAGTGGAAGAACCATTAAAGGTTACGCATCTGTTATTCGTAAACTTAGTTATGGACGGGCTTGGTGCAATTATGCTTGGTAATGAGCCTGCGTTAGAAAAATATATGAAAGAAAAACCAAGAAGAAGAGATGAGAGCATCATCAGCAAAGCCATGATGGCACAGATTTTGACCATGGGAGCATGGTTGACGGTTATTAGCTTTGTCTATTTAAAACATCCGTTTTTTGCAGGACTGTTTGAAAATGAAGAACAGCACCTGACCGGATATTTCGTCCTCTTTATTGTCAGTGCATTGTTCAATGGATTCAATGTCCGCGATGATGGATTTGGAATCTTTAAAGGTTTGAATGAGAATACCGGATTCTTAAAAGTATTCTTTGCAATTATTTTCGTACAGGCATTGATCGTTAACGCACCGCTTGTTCCACTTCAGGTATTTACCTGGATCGGAAATATGTTCAGCTGCGTACCGTTTGGGATCAAAGGCTGGATCGCAGTCATCTTATTGGCAGTCACCATGATCCCGGTAGACCTGATCCGTAAATGTTTTGTAGGAAAGAAAAATTAACTTATGCAGATTGTTCATACAGATTTAGATAATACGTTGATCTATTCTTATAAACATGAGATTGGAGGCCCCAAAACTTGTGTGGAAATCTATCAGGGAAGAGAAATCTCTTTCATGACAGAGACTTCCCACAGGCTGTTGGGGCAGCTCTGTTCTAAGCCGGGAGTTCTGGTTGTCCCAACGACGACGAGAACCTTAGAGCAGTATCAGAGGATCGATCTTGGCATCGGAGTGTCGGAGTATGCATTGGTCTGCAACGGCGGTGTACTGCTGCATCAGGGCAAGGAAGATCCGGTCTGGTATCAGGAATCCTTAGCATTGATCGCAGATGCGCAGAGCGAATTACAAAGAGCAGAACAGTGGATGACAGAGGATGTAAACCGATGCTTTGAGGTACGAAATATCCGCTCTTTATTTCTCTTTACCAAAAGCAATGAGCCGGAAAAATCGGTGGCTATGTTAAAAGCACATCTGAACCTGTCTTTGGTAGAGGTATTCTGTAATGGGATCAAAGTCTATGTATTACCGAAAAAGCTGAATAAGGGAAGTGCCGTAAGACGTTTCCGGAAAAGAGTAGCAGCCGAAACCGTCTATGCAGCAGGCGACAGTGCATTTGATGTTCCAATGATACAGGCGGCAGATATCGGAATGGCACCAAAGGAATTGTTAGAGCAGTACGAGCTGCCACAGACGGGAAATTTCAAAGAGAAGACAGAGAACAAGATACAGAATGAAGAAAAGAAGATTTTTTCAGATCAGATGTTAGCATATCTCTTGGAATGTCTTTCTTAGCAGGCTGCCGGAATCCGGTACATGGTACAGAATAAAAACAATATAACAAGAGGAGTATCCTGTCAACAACACCCTTTGCAGGGATAAGTTGATGTGATACTCCTCTTTTGACATATCGTTGTGATATTTTATAGTAGCACTATTTTATGAGTGCATTATTTCCTGTTGAGTCCTGACATCGGTTTATTCTTCTGCTGTTTCAGATTTTACGATCTTAATCTTGGAATCTCCTTTTTTTGCCTGCTCTACTACGGCAGCGGACAGTTTGGAGAAGTTCGTGCCGGAAGAGGTTGCACCGGTTAAGGTCTCACATTTTTCCGGGTCCTGTGTCTCGATCAATTCTGACACATAAGTACGGGTGTACTCATTTGGATAAGTACCGGAAACAGGCTTCATATTTTTCATATAGGCATTGTCCCAGGCTTTGATATAACCGCTTGGGTTCTTTGCATTAAATTCCGCATAGACAATTTTATCGTCCTTTACCATGATGCAAAGATATTCTTTCCAGCCAAAGGAATAGTCGGACATTTCTGCCGTATAAAAACCATCTTTCATTTCATTTTTTGAATTGCATCCGCTTAAAAGTGCAGCGATGAGAATGAGAGAAACACATATTGCTTTCTTCATAAGTTGAACCTCCTTCTGCTATGCATTGCCATGATCTCTTAGTTTTACCTGTGAAACGAAATCCTTCAACTCTTCAGACTGTACAAGGAAGTTGGTTGCCATCTTGTCCGTTTCTTCGGCAAGGTTCTGATTCTGGCTGGCAATATCTTTTAAGGAGTCTAACTGTTCGTTAACCTCCGTAACAGCGTCGGTCTGCGCCTTTACAATTTCAGCAAGCTGTGCGGAAATGACTTCGTACTGGTCAGTAACCTCCTGGATTTCCTTAAAGGACTGTGCAGTCTGCATTGCCATGTCAAGTCCCTGCTGGATCGTCTCGGCGGAGCGTTCAATGATAGCACTGGACTGGTTGAGTGCATCGGAAGTTTGTTGTGCTAAATCTCCGATCTCGGAGGCAACCACAGCAAAGCCTCTGCCGGCTTCTCCGGCTCTTGCAGCTTCGATTGAAGCATTTAAAGAGAGCAGTCCGGTCTGTTTTGAAATATTTGCAATGAGCTGGCTGATCGAAGTGATTTCTTCCATGCCGGCATGGATCTGGTTCATGGTGTCTAACATGCTGTGCATATAGCTGTCACCCTGTGCAGTCTTTTGTGCGGCTTCTTTGGAGAAGTTCTCAATCTGCACGGCGTTTTCTTTGTTCTTTTCAATCGTAGCAGTGATATCCTGCATACTGCTTTCAAGAGTTTTTAACAGGGCAGCCTGGTTCTGGGAACCGTCAAAGAGCTGTCTTGCGTAGTTAGAAACCTCGGTGGAATTCTGATTTACGGCAGAGGAGGAATCATTCATCCGAAGCATGGTTTTATTCAGGGAATCCGTAATATCCGACAGGGAATCCCTGATCGAAATAAAGTCTCCGTCAAAGTTGTCCGGGATGGCAATCGCATAGTCACCGGAAGAAAGAGAACCTAAGGAATCCTGAATATCCTGAATGTAACTGTTCAGACTGTCTACGGTCTTTGCTAATGCTTCCGTTAACAGTTCTGCTTCATCATTGGTAGCTAAGTGTACAACCTCTTCGGAAAGATTTCCATCCGCTAAATCCTGCAGACGTTTGGTTGCAGAAGCCAGTGAATTAGAAATACCATTAGAAAGCGGTACAATGATCGAAGCGGCAATGATCAGCATGACTGCTGCTAAAACAATAGAAATTCCGATAGACAGATAAACGGAATTCATAAATTCGCGTTTTGGTGCATCCACTAAGAGAACCCAGTTCGTTCCCGGAATCGGTGTGTAGCCGACATAATGGCTGACACCGTGCAGCTTCATGGTAACGGAACCGGTCTGATAGGATAAAATACGGTCATAAATCTCTTTATTTTTAGAGGAAGAATTCTTATCATAAATGCTGACCTGATCTGCAATATTTTTTTCGTCCTGATCAGCGATGATCGTACCTTTTTCATTAATGATACATGCACTTCCGGTATCACCTAAGATCAGCATGCTTAATACATCGTTTAGAAGATCGTATTTGTAACTGCCAATCACATAACCGCAGATCTCATCGTTTGCTTTTAACGGAGCACCGACACAGAGCTGTAATACGTCCTGATCATAATGTGGTTCTCCGATAACGGTATTTGCAGTCTCAGCTAACTGGGAGTAATATTTCGTATCGGCGATGGAATCCGGTGCGGTCTTGTCGCCGTAAAGTTTTTTACCATCGGCATCATAGACAGAAAGCCAGACAAATTCAATCTCCTGTTCAAAATCCTGCAGATATGCTGCCTTATCTTTTTTAGACAGAGAATCATCTGTCAGTTCGGCATCTGTCGAGATGTTATAAATGCGTTCCGTCAGAAGATGAAGATTGGAACTGATGCTTTGGGATGCGATCCGGGTGGTCACCTGAATGTTGTCGAGCTGCAGTTTATTCGTAGAACGGATGCTGCCAAAGGACATAACCGCAGTAATCAGCACAGTCAATAGAATTGAGACGGACATCACATAGAAAATAATTTTCTGCTTTAAATTGCGAAATTTTTTCATAGATTGTTCCTCCTTGGTCAAAATGCGTCTTTTACATATTTTACCATGAAATTAACTGAAATTCCATGAAAATATGTGCAAATTTCACAAAAAATTGGACAGATTTTAAAATGTGTAGTAGTAATAACACCTGATTTTTCTGGAGAAATATGTAAGAAGAAAATAAGAAGAAAATTTGATTGTTGCAAATGTATATATTATACTATATAGATGTAGAAAAATAAGAAAACGGATCATAAGACTGTTTTTTAAATAGAGGAGGTTGCAAATGGAGCGTAGTATTGTTACCTTAAAAAGGCTGTTTTCAAAAGATATAAAAACTGAACAAAATAATGTGATGCAGAATATTTGTGTTTTCCGTGTGATACTGTTCTGCTTTGTCATCTGTACGATCATGGCAATTCTGAATATTTCTAGGATTTTTATTGTAGATCATAAAATTATGACTTGGGGGTACATGGGAATCTGTGTGGTTTCTATCCTTTATTTTGTGCTGATCTTACTATTAGGAATAGAGAGAACCTGCATACCGTATATCAGTATTACAACCATTGGGCTGATCGTATTAGTCAGCTCTACAGCATTTACATATCATGTGATCATCCTTCTCACATTTCCTATCGTAGTTGCAAGCATGTATGATGAAATGCGGCTCAGAAAATATGCATTCTGGCTGACTGTATTTTGTATTGTGGTCAGCACTTATGCAGGTTATTACTGGGGAATCTGTGATGCCAATATGGTACTGATCACCTGTACCTCTTATAGACATTTAGTGAAAGACGGAACATTTTTGTTAACAAAAGTAAATGAATCTCCGGTTATTACGCTTTTTCTATATTATGTACTCCCGCGTTCTTTTACAACGTTTTGTTTTCAATATCTGTGCAACAAAGTGAATTATGTGGTCCGTAAATCATTAGAAAATGCCGTACAGATGGAATATAAGGCATTAACGGACGATATGACCGGAGCATATAACAAAAACAGACTGATCGAGCTTTTGAACAACAGAGAGCGGGATGGACAGGACATTGCCGTGATCTATTGGGATGTCAATCAGTTGAAGTATGTCAATGACAACTGGGGACATCTGTGCGGGGACCGCCTGATCACGGAGGTTGCTAAAACCATTCAAAGCATTGCAAGAGAAGAGGATATTGTCATCCGTTACGGAGGCGATGAGTTCTTATTATATGTAGCAAATGGAACCAAAGAGATCGCAGAGCAATTGATCGAAGCGTGGAAAGTCCGTTTAGAAGAGGAAAAGAAGAGGGAGAACTATGAGTTTCCGGTTTCTGCCTCGGTCGGCTATGCATTAGGAAAACATTCACAGCTAAAAGATATTATCGTAGCCGCGGATAAAGATATGTATGCAAATAAGCGTATCCGCAGAGAGTCTGCCAAGTAAAAAAGTAGGACAAAAGCCGGAGAAAAACAGAATGGATAAAAAACAGCATAAAAAGAAAAAGATGAAATAAAAGAATAGAGTAAAAACAAGAAAAAGGAGTAGAATGATCATGCTCAAAGAACTGATGAAGTGTATCAGGGAATATAAAAAACCTTCTATTTTAGCACCGGTGCTGGTGTCACTAGAAGTAGTCATGGAGTGTACCATACCATTTTTGATCGCAATGTTAGTCAATCAGATCAAGGCAGGGGCAGAGTTTTCCGTATTAGTGAAATATGGACTGCTGCTGATCGTTATGGCAACTTTGTCACTGATGTTTGGTATCGGAGCAGGAAATGCCTGTGCAACGGCATCCTGTGGATTTGCGAAAAATGTACGAAAAGATCTGTATGCAAAAATACAGGAATTTTCATTTGAAAATATCGATAAGTTTTCAAGTTCCTCACTGGTAACACGTCTGACCACGGATGTTACCAACGTGCAGAACGCCTATATGATGATCGTGCGTATCGCAGTGCGGTGTCCGCTGATGTTTCTTTTTGCGTTTGTCATGGCATTTATCATGGGTGGAAAGATGGCGTGTATCTTTCTTCTGGTAGTACCGGTATTGGGATTTGGACTCTATATGGTGATCCGTACGGCGATGCCGTTATTCCGTAAAGTATTCCACAAGTATGATGAACTGAACAATTCCATCCAGGAAAATATCAAAGGAATGCGTGTCGTAAAATCCTATGTGCGGGAAGAGTTTGAAAAAGAAAAGTTTGACCGGGCGGCAGGAGATGTCTGCGAGGATTTTACAAAAGCAGAAAAAATCCTGGCATGGAATAACCCATTAATGCAGTTTTCGTTGTATACCGTCATGATCTTTGTGCTGACGGTCGGTTCTTATGTGATCATTACAACGAAAGGTCTGGATTTAGATGTCGGACAGTTTTCCGCGCTTTTAACCTACAGCTTTCAGATCTTAAGCAGTCTGATGATGCTTTCGATGGTATTTGTCATGGTCACGCTTGCAAATGAATCGGCACATCGTATCGTGGAAGTCCTGAAAGAAGAGAGCAGTCTGAAGAATCCGGCAGAACCTGTCTATGAGGTAGCCGATGGTTCGATCGATTTTGAAAATGTAAGTTTTTCTTATTCAAAAAAGGCAAAGAGAAAAGCACTTGCGGATATCAATCTGCATATCCGATCGGGAGAAACGATCGGGATCATCGGTGGAACCGGTTCCTCAAAGTCCTCGTTGGTGCAGTTGATCCCGCGTCTTTATGATGCAACGGAAGGAACCGTAAAAGTCGGCGGTCTGGATGTAAAAAGCTATGACATTGAAGCCCTGAGAAATCAGGTTGCCGTTGTATTGCAGAAAAATATTTTATTTTCCGGAAGTATCATGGATAATCTTCGCTGGGGTGATGAAAATGCCACAGAGGAGGAGATGAAGCAGGCATGTGAATTAGCACAGGCGGATGAATTCATTATGCAGTTTCCGGATCAGTATGCCTCCCATATCGAGCAGGGTGGAGCAAATGTTTCCGGTGGACAGAAGCAGAGACTTTGTATTGCAAGGGCATTGCTGAAAAAACCAAAGATATTGATCTTAGACGATTCGACCAGTGCGGTAGATACCAAGACAGATGCGATGATACGTCTCGCATTCAAAGAGTATATTCCTGATACGACAAAGATCATCATTGCCCAGAGGATTTCTTCCGTACAGGAGGCAGACCGCATCCTTGTGTTAGAAGGTGGCAGGATACAGGCAGTTGGAACACACGAAGAATTATTAAAAGAAAATGCGATCTATCAGGAAGTCTATGCTTCACAGAATAAAGGAGGTGAGACGGATGGAGAATAAAGAAATGCAGGCAGCACCGAAAAAAGGTGTTATCAGAAGGATCATCCGTACGTTGTTTTCGTTTTATCCGGGTTTGATGCCGGTCGTATTATTCTGTATTTTATTTAATGCTATTGTCAGTGCGATCCCGGCAGTATTTATGCAGAATATTATTGCAGTGATCGAGCAGAGCTATCAGAGCGGAGACTGGGAGGCAGTTGCAGGAAAAATCCTCGGGATGGCGGCAATCTTGGCAATCCTCTATGCCGTTTCCCTGATCGCATCCTTTACTTACTGCCGTTTGTTGGCAGTGATCACACAGGGTTCTTTGAAAAAACTGCGTGAAAAAATGTTTAACGGGATGCAGAACCTTCCAATTAAATACTTTGACACACACAGCCACGGAGATATCATGAGTTATTATACGAATGATATTGATACACTCCGCCAGTTGATCTCGCAGAGTATGCCGCAACTTTTAAGTTCCGGGGTCATGGTCATTACGGTATTTGGGATCATGCTGTATTACAGTCTTTGGATGTCGCTTGTCATTGTGGCGGGTGTTATCATTATGCTGCGTGTCATTAAAAAAGTTGGTGGCAACTCGGCGAAATACTTTATACGTCAGCAGGAATCAATCGGTAAGGTAGAAGGATATATTGAAGAGATGATGAATGGGCAGAAGGTTGTAAAAGTCTTTTGCCATGAAGAAGAGAGCAAGGCAGATTTTGATGCTTTAAATGAGGAACTGTTTGGAGTATCGGAAAGAGCAAATAAATATGCCAATACACTCGGCCCGATCTTAAATAATATCGGAAATCTGTTATATGTTGCAGTGACACTTGCAGGCGGATTGTTTTTAATACTGAAAGTGCCAAACGTCAGTATTTCAGGACTGCCGTTTGCGATCAGCATCGTAGTGCCGTTTTTAAATATGACCAAACAGTTTGCGGGAAATATCAATCAGGTTTCCCAGCAGGTCAATGCGGTGGTTATGGGTATGGCGGGAGCAAGCAGGATATTTGATCTGATCGATGAAGAACCGGAAGCAGATGAGGGATATGTAACCTTAGTCCGTGCAAAAGAAGAAAATGGAGTCATTCAGGAATGTAAGGAACGTACCGGAATGTGGGCATGGAAACATCCGCACCGCGAAGAAGGAACGGTTACTTATACGAAGCTGACCGGAGATGTACGCTTTTTTGATGTGGACTTTGCCTATGAAGAGGGCAAGACCGTGCTTCACAATGTGACGCTTTATGCGAAACCGGGACAGAAGGTTGCATTTGTCGGTTCGACCGGAGCGGGAAAGACGACGATTACGAATCTGATCAACCGTTTTTATGATATTGCCGATGGAAAGATCCGTTATGACGGTATCAATATCAATAAGATCAAAAAATCGGATTTACGTCGTTCCCTTGGCATGGTATTGCAGGATACGAATCTTTTTACCGGAACCGTGATGGAAAATATTCGTTACGGTAATTTAGAGGCATCGGATGAAGCGTGTATCGAGGCAGCAAAATTAGCCGGAGCAGATGATTTTATCACCAGGCTGCCGGATGGCTATGATACGATGCTGACCGGAAATGGAGAAAATCTTTCACAGGGGCAGAGACAGCTTTTATCGATCGCCCGTGCAGCAGTAGCTGATCCGCCGGTTATGATCCTTGATGAAGCAACCTCTTCAATCGATACGAGAACTGAGGCAATCGTACAGAAAGGTATGGATGCACTGATGGAAGGCAGAACCGTGTTTGTCATTGCACACAGACTTTCGACGGTACGCAATTCGGATGTCATTATGGTGTTAGAACACGGCAGGATTATGGAACGTGGAACACATGAGGATCTGATCGCACAAAAAGGCAGATACTATCAGCTCTATACCGGAGCATTTGAATTAGAGTAAAGAAAAGAGAGAGACTATGGGAAAAATCGTAGTAGGAATACTGGCACATGTGGATGCGGGAAAAACAACCTTATCAGAGGGAATGTTATATACCAGTGGGGCAATCCGGACCATGGGAAGAGTGGATAATCGGGATGCCTTTTTAGATACCTATGCCCTAGAGCGGGAAAGAGGGATCACGATCTTTTCAAAACAGGCAGTGTTCCCACTTGGGACTACGCAGGTAACACTGTTAGACACGCCTGGACATGTGGATTTTTCTCCGGAAATGGAACGTACATTGCAGGTCTTAGACTATGCGATCTTAGTCATCAGTGGAGCGGATGGAGTGCAGGGACATACCAGAACACTCTGGAATCTGCTCAGACGTTATGAAATCCCGACTTTTGTATTCGTCAATAAGATGGATCAGAAGGGAACGGATGCAGAGGTGCTTTTGCAGGAGTTAAAGAACGTCTTAGAGGAAGGCTGCGTGGATTTTTCTACAAAAAGAGATGTGCATTTTTATGAGGAAGCGGCAGTCTGCAGTGAGGATGCATTAGAAGAATTTTTAGAGACAGGAAGATTAAAAAAGGAGACGCTACAGGAGCTGTTTTTAGAAAGACAGCTCTTTCCGTGTTTTTTTGGTTCGGCACTCCGGTTAGAAGGAGTAAAAGAATTCCTAGAGCAGATGCAGGAACTGATAAAAGTCCCGGAGTATCCTGACACATTCGCAGCGAAGGTCTTTAAGATCGCAAGAGATGAAGCAGGCAACCGCCTGACCTATTTAAAGATCACAGGTGGAAGCCTGAAGGTAAAAGCCGTGATCGAGGGGCAGAAGGTAAACCAGATCCGTATTTATTCGGGAGAAAAATACGAGGCATTCAATGAAGCTAAAGCCGGAAGCATCTGTGCAGTAACAGGTCTGTCCGACACCTATCCGGGAGAAGGACTTGGAGCGGAACAGGGGACGTATCTTCCGGTTTTAGAGCCGGTGTTAAATTATCAGGTGATCCCAACGGAAGGGGATGATCCGATCCTCTTATTGCCAAAACTTCGGGAATTAGAAGAAGAGGAGCCACAGCTTCATATTGTGTGGGAAGAGGCATTGCAGGAAATCCATGTACAGTTGATGGGCGAGGTCCAGTTAGAGGTTTTGAAAACACTGATCTATGAACGGTTTGGCGTAGAAGTGGAATTTGGACAGGGAAACATTCTCTATAAAGAAACGATACAAAATACCGTGGAGGGAGTCGGACACTTTGAGCCGCTTCGCCATTATGCAGAGGTACATTTATTGTTAGAGCAGGGAGAACCGGGAAGCGGTGTGCAGTGTATGTCCGTCTGCAGTGAGGATTTGTTAGACAGGAACTGGCAGCGGCTGATACTCACACATCTGATGGAAACTGAGCATAGAGGGGTTCTGACCGGAGCACCGATTACCGATATCCGTATTACGTTAGTATCAGGAAAAGCACATTTAAAGCATACAGAGGGCGGAGATTTCAGACAGGCGGTGTACCGCGCCGTCCGTCAGGGCTTAAAGCAGGCAGAGAGTGTTTTATTAGAACCCTATTATGAGTACCGGTTAGAACTTCCATCGGAAAATGTGGGACGTGCCATGACAGATATCGAGCGGATGCATGGAACCTTTGGACTGCCGCAGACGGAAGCTGACAGAACCATTCTTACGGGAATGGCACCGGTTAGCACCATGCGGGATTACCAGAAGGAAGTCCATGCCTATACCAGAGGGAACGGAACACTGCAATGTACGCTAAAGGGTTATGCACCCTGCCATAATACAGAAGAAGTGCTTGCGGCAACCGGTTATGATTCGGAACGGGATACATTGCATCCGACGGGTTCCGTATTCTGTGCGCATGGAGCAGGTTTTCTTGTTCCGTGGTACGAAGTGAAGGAATATATGCATCTTCCATCCATTATGCAGGAAAAACCGTCAGATTCCCCCGAAGAAAAACAGACAGCTTACCGGGTGTCAAAAGAAACCGATGCATGGATCGATACGGAAGAAGTAGACCGCATTATCGCACAGTCCGTTGGTGCAAATAAAAAGCAAAAGACTCTTCCGAAAAAGAAAGTGCCGGAATATTATAAGTCCACTTCAAAACCGAAAAAGCAGGAAGTGCGGGAAGAATATCTGTTAGTGGATGGCTACAACGTGATCTTTGCATGGGAGGATTTAAAGGATTTAGCACAGGTAAGCATAGACGGAGCAAGGGGAAAACTCTTAGATGTCCTCTGTGATTATCAGGGAATGAAAAAATGTAATTTGATCGTCGTGTTTGATGCCTATCGGGTGCAGGGACACAAGACAGAGATCAGCACCTATCACAATATCCATGTGGTCTTTACAAAAGAAGCGGAAACCGCAGACCAGTATATTGAAAAATTTGCTCATGAAAATGGGAAAAAATACAACGTCACGGTTGCGACTTCCGACGGCTTAGAACAGATCATCATCCGTGGGCAGGGCTGTCGGCTGTTATCGGCACGCGAGTTGAAAGATGAGATAGAGCGAACGAAAAAAACATTGTTTGAAGAGCATCCGCAGGAGTCGAAAAAGCTATCCCTTTCCCTAAAGGATATGCTATAATGAGTGAAATGAGTCAAATCATAAAAATGAGGTGATTGCCATGCAGCTTGGAATGGATGTCTCTATCCAACAGACGCAGAAACTTGCACTTACCCCGCAGATGGAGCAGTCCTTATCCGTTTTGCAGATGGGAACCGAAGAATTGAACCAGTGTATTGAGGAAGAAGTTCTTTCAAACCCGATGTTAGATTATGCAAAAGAGCCTGAAAAAAAAGAGGTTCGCCGTTCGCAGGGGGAAGGGATCGGCTATTACAGCAGAAAAAAGACGGAAGATACCGATTATCAGTCGTATCTCAATGCGATAGCGGATGAAAAGAGCGAGGATACCGAATTAGCAGAATATCTGCGTATGCAGTTATATACAAAAAAAATCAGTCCACGTCGCCAGAAAATAGGCGAATATCTGATCGAGTGTTTAGAAGAGTCAGGATATTTAAAAATGGACATGGATGAGTTAGCAAAAGGCATCGGACTATCGAAAGAAGAGTTAGAGCGGGAAATCCGTTTTATGCAGACATTAGAGCCGTGTGGCGTTTTTGCAAGAGATTTAAAAGAGTGTTTGTTGTTACAGGTGGAGGGCGAAGAACAGATGCAAAGACAGGCACGTCTTTTGATCGAAAAATATTTAGATGAAATAGCACAGAATAAGATCCCGCAGATCAGCAAACAGACCGGACTTACAACGGCAGAGATCACAAAAACGATCCGGTATATTAAGGAAGAATTAGAACCTGTGCCGGGAAGAGGCTATGGATGTGCAAACAGAAACGAATACATTTATCCGGATATTACGGTAAAAGAAGATGAAAAAGGTTACCGGATCATTTTAAATAAAGAAAAAGTACATACCTTAGAACTGAACAGGGAATATTTACCAATGTTAGGGCAGGTGCACAGCAGCGAGGAAAATAAATATTTAAAAGAACAGTATCAGAAGGCAAAAATACTGCTTCAGAATATCGGAAAGAGAGAAGAGACACTTGCAGCAGTAGCAGAGGCGATCGTGGACTGGCAAAGAGAGTTCTTTGAAAAAGGAAAAGCCTCTTTAAAACCAATGAACCTTTTAGACATTGCACAGGAACTGGATGTCCATGAGTCAACCGTCAGCCGGGCAGTGCGGGATAAATATTTAGAATGCCGCTGGGGGATTTTTGAATTAAAATATTTCTTTTCCAATAAAACCTCCGATGGAAATAACTGCAATGTGCTGACCTGTATTCAGGAGATTATCCGCAGCGAGAATAAGCAAAAACCATTATCGGATGCAAAAATCGCAGAGCAGTTAGAAAAAAAGGGGATTCGGATATCGAGAAGAACCGTGACAAAATATAGAGAGCAGATGCAGATACCAAATACGCAGATGCGAAAGGAATATGTGTAAAGAAAAAGGCAGGAAATGCATGAGTAAGACACAGAGAATTGAAGAAAAAGTAACGATACATTATGAAAAAGGTCTCCATGTCCGTGTGGCAGCGACCATTGTACAAAAGGCAGATCGTCTGCAAAATGAATATAACGTACTCTATTCCGTACACAGAGAGGGACTGCACAACGTACCGCTGACCAGTATTTTATTAGTAACGGCGTTGAAGGTCAAAAAAGGTGAAGAGATCTACTTAGTGACCGAAGGAGAGCAGGCAGAAGAAGCATCAAAAGAGATGAAGCAGTTCCTAGAGGGTGATTTTAATATCAGCCCGTCAGAACTGAATCAGGTGGACAATTTGTTGCAGGATAATGTCATCACGGCAGAAAATGTCTACAGTAACATCGAGAGCGGATTGTTAGTCGTAGACAATCAGCACACGATCATTATCTATAATACAGAGGCAGAGCATTTGTTTGGGATTCCGGCAAGAGAGGTGCTTGGAAGAAAAGTGACGGAGGTTTTCCCGGATTCCAGACTTCCGGAGGTTGTAGACACCAAAGAACCGATCTTAGGCTATACGAGAGAGATCGGCAAATCGACCATTGTAGTAAATACGACACCAATTATTGAAAATGATGAGATCAAAGGTGCCATCAGTACCTTTGAAGATGTGTCGAGACTGGTACAGATTTCGTGGGAATTTGAAGAAGTCAAAGAGCTAAAGGAGCGATATCTTCAGATATTAGAAGCCGTGCAGGACGGGATCTGTGTGTTTGACAGAGAAGGTACCGTTACCTATATTAATGGTTCCTATAATGAAATTACCGGAGAAAATATTTCTGAGGGCGATAACATCCATGAGATATCTCCAAATGGAAGCCGTATGCGGGTCTTAGAAAAAGGACAGAAGATCATGGGCGAGATCAGCCAGAAGAAAAACGGCAAAAGCGTAGTGGCAAATATCGTTCCGATCATTGTCAATCAGCAGATCACCGGAGGAATTTCCGTTGTAAAAAATTTAAGTGAGATAGAAGAACTGATCGACCGTATCAGTCATCTTTCCGCAAAGACAGAATACTTAGAAGAAGAGCTGCACCGCCGTAAAAAATTAAACCCTGCTTTCAACCGGATCGTAGGAGTCAGCAACAAACTCTACGATGCCATGAAATTAGCGGCTAAGACGGCGGACAATAATTTTAATGTCCTGATCCGTGGAGAGAGTGGCACCGGAAAAGAACTGATCGCAGAGGCGATCCACTATTCGAGTGAACGTGCCACACAGCCGTTTATCCGTGTCAACTGTGCGGCAATCCCGGAAAATTTATTGGAAAGTGAAATGTTTGGTCATGTCAAAGGTGCTTATACCGGAGCGATAAAGACCAAGATCGGTAAATTTGAACTTGCTGATAAAGGAACCATTTTTTTAGATGAGATCGGAGAACTGGATAAATCCATGCAGGCAAAAATGCTGCGTGTCATCCAGAAAAAAGAATTTCAGCGGGTCGGCGATGACCGCACGATCACCGTAGATGCAAGAATTATTGCGGCAACGAACCGGAACTTAGAAGAATTAGTCGAAAACGGAGAATTCAGAGAGGATCTCTACTATCGTCTGAACGTCATTCCAATCTGGCTGCCGCCGCTTCGGGAACGCCGGGAGGACATACCGGTACTGTCGGAATATTTTTTGAATAAAATCGCAGAAGAATTAGGCTGTGAGCCAAAGAAGCTGAGTGGCGAAGCCATGGATGCCCTGATCCACTATTCCTGGCCGGGAAATATCCGTGAATTAGAAAACGTCATGGAGCGTATCAATATCTTAGCAGATGGCAGGGAAGTGCAAAAAGAAGATCTGCCACACTACATCAGTGAAAATTACCACACGGCTGTCAATGATGAGGTACCGTCAGAGGCAGTCACGGAAAACGGACTTTATGACGCAGGACTGTCCTTAGGAAAAACATCCGCGGAAGAGATCGTAACAGGAAATGACGAGATCATGCCATGGGAATATTATGAGCGTGAGATCATAAGAAAGGCACTCAAAAAATACGGAAGCTATAACGCCGCCGGAAAAGCATTGGGACTGACCCATAAGACCGTGGCAGCAAAAGCGAGAAAATATCACATAGAAGAATAACGTTGGGTAAAAATTCCCAACCTATAGTCATAATTCCCAACAAGACTTCACATTAGGAAAAAATCCCAAAGTGAAGTCTTGTTTTTTCGCTATAGGATTAGGGTGTTAAAAGGAGGTTTCTAGTTTTGGGGTTGGGAGATGCACAAAACCGGGTTTGTTTTGTTCCGTTGTACGAAAATAAGAAAATCTAAGTCTGCCTGAGTCAGGCTGTGATGGAGTGACGTGTACGTCTTAGACACCCCGTCCGTGGGGGGCTAAGACTTTTGCTGACGTCCATGGCAGCAAAACACTATACATGAACAGGCAGACTAAGATTTACTAAT
>DNUZ01000028.1 GCA_003507655.1 Lachnospiraceae bacterium
CGACCTCTGCGTCCCGAACGCAGCGCTCTACCAAACTGAGCCACGCATCGTAATTGACACGACAAAAATCGTGCCTAATTATATTAGCATACTTTTTTTGATTTGTCCAGTCTTAAATATAATAATTTCCACCCATTTTTTCTTTTTGAATCTCAACCAGATCATATAATGTGGTTCCATCTAAATATTCATTGACCACTTTGTACAATCCTTCCCAAAATTCAATAGTTGCACAGGTGTCATAATTTTCACACTGGTTCTCCTCATCTTCCAGACAGGAAATCGGTGCAAAGCTGCCCTCGATTGCCCGAAGGATTTCCCCAACCGTGTAGTCGGTTGTATTTTTTGCAAGCCGGTAGCCGCCTTGAGCACCCCTGCCGCTTTTTAATAAACCGGCACGGTTTAGCGGTGTCACAATCTGCTCTAAATATTTTATGGATATCTTCTGACGTGCAGATACATCCTTTAGTGCTATAAATTTTCCATTATCGTGCAGGGCAAGATCCACCATCAGCCGCAATGCGTATCTTCCCTTTGTCGATACCATCATATGGACTTCCTCCAATCATTCTACTATATTCCTAGTGGTATTATATAATATCTTTTCGTATTCTACAAGCACCAGATAATTTCTTATATTCAGTGCTCATATGAGGTATTAATGATTTTGCAGAATCAGACAGGCTCCTCCATAAATACCGGCATCATTTCCAAGCTCCGCAAGGGCAAACTCTGCATTCCTGCAGGCGTGGAACGTCTGCTCCATAAAATGTTTTTCAATGACATCAATCAGTATTTTTCCTGCCTTTGACACACCACCGCCGATGACGATACGCTCCGGATTGATCACACAGGCGATACTTGCCAGTGCTGTTCCAAGAATGTTTCCCATCTTTTCAACCTGCTCGACTGCAACGGTATCGTTTGCTTTTGCGGCATCAAAAATATCTTTTGCCGTAAGATTTTCTATCGTATTCAGGATGGTATCCCTTGTTTCCGTTGCTAACGCTTTCTTTGTCATACGCACGATTCCGTTCGCAGAAGCATACTGTTCTAAACAGCCTTTTTTCCCACAGCCGCAGACTTCTGTCTCATGTTTATCCACTACAACATGACCGATTTCACCACCTGCACCATTGGAGCCATAGAGCATATTTCCTTCGATGATAATTCCGCCACCGACTCCGGTTCCGAGGGTAACCAAAAGCAGATTCTGACAGCCTCTTCCACCGCCTTTCCACATTTCACCTAAGGCAGCAATGTTCGCGTCATTTCCTGCCTTTACGGTCAGTCCGGTGCGCATCGCTAACTCCTGTTCCACATTCAGGATCCCCCAGCCGACATTTACGCATTTGACAACCGTTCCGTCTGCCTTAACCGGCCCCGGCACACCGATGCCGATCCCTGCGACTTCTGATTTAGAAATATTTCGCTCCGAAATCTTCTCGTCTATCTGCTCTGCAATGTCATCAAATATTCTGCTCCCCTGATCTTCCTTGTTAGTCTTGATCTCCCATTTTTCTATCAGTTCTCCGTCTGTGGTAAACAGCCCCATTTTAATGGCTGTTCCGCCTACGTCGATCCCAAATCCATATCGTTTCATCCTGTCTCCTTTTTTGTATCTCCCAAAATATTGTCTTCTCATGCACTATCCAGAAGCATTATATCTTCATTTTTTCTGACATCATGGCCAACGTTTTACTGCACATCATTCGGGGGAATTGCCGGCTGTATCTGCCGGATTCTCCTGTGTATCCTGCCCCGATGGATTCTGATTTGTATTCTCCCCCGGATTCTCCGATGGATTCTTGTTTGTATTCTCTCCCGGATTCTCCGTCGGGTTTTCCTGCGGATTGTCCGGTTGCTGATTCTCACCCGGAGTTGTCTCCGGCTCCTGACTCTCCTGGTTATTGTCGGAATCCGAAGGATTTTCCTGCTCTTCTGAGGACTTGTTATCCTTCTTATTTTCCGGTTTTTCGGTCACATTTCCCTGAATATCGATTGGTTTCGTCTCCTGGTTCTGATCGGTTGTGTTTTCCGGGGTCTCTGCACCTGGATTTTCCTGTGGTGCTGCTTCTTCTGTCTTAGACTGCTCCGGTTCATAGGACAAAAATTCCTGCGGCTCTAAACCCTCATGGATCTTTTGCATAAATGTTTTCCAGATACGTCCCGGATAGGATGCACCCGACAATCCACTGAGTTTCTTTGGCATATCATATCCAACCCAGACACTGGTCGTATAATAGCGGGTGTAACCGACAAACCAGCCGTCTTTATTTTCATTCGTGGTTCCGGTCTTTCCTGCACATGGCATTCCGTCTAAAGCAAGTCCCCTTCCGGTACCATTGGTCAGAACTCCCTTTAAAATATCCGTCATCATGCGGGACGCATTTTCCTTATAAACAGCCGTTTCCTCCTGCTTCGTACTCAGTATTTTTTCTCCTGAGGAATCGGTGATCTTCAGGATGCAGGTCGGTTCTCTGTAATATCCGTCATTTTCAATCGTTGCGTATCCTGCTGCCATTTCTAATGGAGAGACACCGTTGGTAAATCCGCCAAGTGCTGATGCCGGACGCTTATCATTCTCATCTAATTTAGAAAAATTCATTTTTTCTAAGTACTCTAAACCTGTTTCCGGAGTCAGCTCTTCTAACAGTTTCCATGCAATCGTATTCTTAGAGCGCTCCACGGCACTCCGCAAAGTCATGGAACCGGAAAAACTTCCATCCGAATTAGAAGGTCCGTCTTCAATTGGTTCATCCACCACGATGGAATCCGGTGTATAACTTCTTTCTAACACCGGCGTGTATACAAGAAGCGGTTTGATCGCACTGCCCGGCTGGCGAAAACTCTTATAAGCACGGTTGATCGTATATCCATTGTATTCCTGGCTGCGTCCCCCGACAATTGCCTTCACATATCCGGTCTGGTTATCCATGCAAACGCCTGCACTCTGTAATGTATAGATTCCTTCATCGTTGACCTCTGTATACTTTTCTAATGTCGTATCAATACTGCTTTGAAGCTCCTGCTGCATATTCAGGTCAATCGATGTATAAATGCGGTAACCTGCCGTATATAATTTTTTGTTACAGGTTTCATACATCTCATCGTACTCTTCCTCATATCGTTCCTTTTCTGTAGCACTCTGAAATGTATTCTTAAATTCAAACCCCTCCTGTGCCATAAGCGCACGGGTTGCACAATAATAGGTATAGGTCTCCACATAGTTATTTTTCACACTGGTCGGACGGTTCAAGGTAATGGTTTCTTCTTTTGCCTGTTTGCAGACCTCTGCCGAGATCTTTCCATCTTCCTTCATCTGGTTTAAGATCCGGTTTCTACGCTTGATCGTATTATCTATATGCGTCACCGGATCATAAAGTGTCGGGCGGTTCGGAATGGCACAGAGAAATGCTATCTGTGACAAGTCCAGATTTTTGACCTCCGTGTTAAAATATCCCTTACTTGCCGCCTGAATCCCATAGTAGCCATTGCCAAAATAAATATTGTTCAGATAATATTCCAATATCTGATTTTTGGTATACAGCCGCTCCATCTCTGTCGCAATAAAGATTTCTTCTATTTTTCGTTCCCAAGTCTTTTCCTGTGTTAAAAAAACATTTCTTGCAAGCTGCTGTGTGATCGTGGAGGCTCCCTGCGTCACCCTGCCGTTTTCGATCATTGCTTTGACGGCACGAAGGATTCCTTTAAAGTCCACGCCATGATGCTGATAAAATTTCTTATCCTCGATACTGATAATTGCCGAGCAGACATCCGATGGTATCTCCTCATATTCGAGGTAATACATATCCTTCTCACCTTTGAGCACGGAGATCAGATTTCCATTGGTATCATAGACCAGGCTCGTCTGCGAAGAACGGAATGTCTCATCCGTAGCAGAATGTACCTTATCATAAGCATCTGATTTTAAATCACTAATTTTTTTTGCATAGCCGCCAAAAAAATAAAATGCCAGTCCTGCTAACACCAATACGATCAGCACCAGTTGAATTTTCACAAATAGCCGGAAACCCCGGCGTTTTTTCTTCTTTTTCTGCTTTGCCATGTTACTGTCCTTCCAATTCAATCTTATGATATGCAATTCCCATCTCGTCTAAATATTCCATTTCACGCTTATGACAGGTAAACAGGATCATCTGCCTGCCCTGCGTTCCGATCCATTGCAGTGTATTGCGGATACGCGTTTCATCATAACGTGCAAATGTCTCATCTAACAAAAACGGCATCGGTTCTTCATCGGTAAGGATCTCTCCTAAACTGATCCGCAGTGCAAAATAAATCTGCTCTAAAGTTCCTGTGCTGAGCTGCTTCGGACTGCATACATGAGTGCCTGCATAGACAGATACCTCCATCTTTTCGTTGATGCCGACTCTGTCGTATTTTCCCTGCGTGATATGGGAAAGGATTTCAGAAGTCCTGCTGTTGATCCTGTCTCCAAAATCCTCATATATCTCTCCGGTCAATGCCCGGATCGTCTTTTCTGCAATATCGCATGCACTCAGATACTGCTTTCTTTCATTTTCACGCTCTGTCGGCATCTCTAATTCCGTCTGGCTCTCTAAAATATTAAAAAGCCTGGTCTGTTTTTCTCTCCGCTCTTCCGACAATCTGCCCTTCTTTGGTTTTTCTGCGGTCTGCTCCGGAATGTGTCTTTTTTCCATTCCATATAAAACCAGAGACAATACCAGTGTCACACCGCCGATCACGATGCTTTCCATCAAAATGCTGTTCCATGGGATATGGAAAACTGCTGCTCCTAAAAAACATGCCGCCATAAAGAAGCATCCTAAGATCAGCACTAACAGATGTGCCGGCATCCCATTGCGTTTTTGATGTTTTTCGCTTCCATCTCCCGCTGTCTCTGCTTCTTCTACATCTTTGCCCTGAAGCTGTGCAATGTCCTCTTCTAAGATTTCACGCTCGATCTGCAGTTTTTCCATCCGGTGCTGCCGCAGTTCCGTCTCCTGTTTTACCTGAGCTGCTGCCTGTTTCCGCTTTTTATGGATCTGTGCCAATGCCAGATTGAGTTGAAGTGTTCCATCGCCTGTCCCTGCCGCATTTGCCATGCAGTTCTGCACGAACTCTGCAAGCTCTTTTCCCGGAGCCGCTCCCGCCTGCGGAATACAGTATGTATTCTCGTACATTTCTTTATTCAGCCCACCTAAGAGCATCTGCAGGTCGCCATATTCTTCCGACAAGAGTTCTCCATCCTGACGGCTGATCAATGTGGTCTGCTTTTCTCTGTGGTAAAAATTTCTCTCTAAACCAAAATCCTTACCGCCCACTTCAAACTCCATCTCTCCGCTGTAAAAGCTCGCACTGTTCCACGGTTCGTATTTCGTATACACATCCTGCTTCGCTCCTCTGCCTCTGGATTTTTCCAATCCAAATAACATGGACACTAAAAAAGTATGCAGCGTTGTCTTTCCTGATTCATTCTCGCCATATATCACATTTAAACCCGGTGCGAATGTAAACTCCCGATTATGAAATTGTCCAAAATTTCTGATTCTGATCTTTTTTATCCGCATATCATTCTCTCTTATCTGCTATCTGTCAAGTTTTGCTGACAAAAGGGCTTCCACGCCAATCTCAAGTGCTTTTTTATAAACCTCTGATTCTCCCTGACTCTGCATTGCCGCTATGAACCGTCCTAACAACTGTTGCTCGTTTTCTTCCCGCAGCCTGTCATAATCATAGTCCTGCCGCAGCGAACAGATCACATCGACCACTGCTTCCTGATTCCTGATCCAGTCTAAATCCAGCTCAGTGTCTGCATTCAGTGTCCCCGTCAGAAAAATCTTATACAATTCATATGGTTTCCGGTTTGCAAGCAGATTTTTTACAATCGTCTGTACTGCCATATTAGTCATCTGCGAGGAAAGCTGTATCGTCTCATGCACATACTGGCATTTTCGCAACGGACAGAACTGCACCTGTCCAAATGCCTTAGTGATCTCTCCTACCCAGAAGCCGTGTTCTCCGGTGTCATTACTGTCGATCGGCTCTAACGCCCCTGCCATGACTGCCCGCATCGTTGTGATCTTTCTGTTAGAATCCAGCGGTGTCGGATTGACCGACATACCCTCTAATACTCCGCCTTTGTGGATATGTCCTGCCGCAATATAGTCAAATCCGTTCTCTATGATCTTTGCCGGAGAAAACGGTATATGCTTTGCATCTCCGCCATGTGCTAACAGGATGTTGATGGCATCCTGACGCTTTGGCGTTATATGGTCATAGACATCTGACGTCTCTTCCCTGTGCCAGTAACTCATTCCATATACTTCCGTATTCAGCTCCGGGAAATAGACACTTTCTATCTCGTTCTTTTTTAAAAACACTACATTTTTTGCAAAGGAAAATGTCCTGTAATTTGACGCCACCGACAAAAAATCATGATTTCCCGCCACGATCACTACCTGTATTTCCGGAACCTGTTCAAAAATGTAATTGATCTCCCGAAGTTCCCGGATCAGCGGTTGTCTGTGGAACAGATCTCCTGCGATCAGCACCATATCGACCTTGATCTTTTTTGCAACCGCAAATACCTCGGTAAACGTCGTCCAGATATCTGCCGCTCTTTTTTCACTCCATGATTTTCCCGCGTCGGGTACCACACCCAGATGTACATCTGCGATATGTATAAATTTCATAATTACCTGCCTTTTTAACTTGAAAGGGCGAGTGCTGCTACACTCGCCTGTCCTGCACTGCCAGCCTTAACTCTTTCGTTCCCTGTGATACCTGATACCGGTATCCTGTATCTATTCTATTGTTCCATCTGTCTTCCCAAAAAACCTGCTGCGACGGAAACCAGTTTGCTTTCTGTTTCTCCCATTTTACACTTTTCATCCCGATTATACAAGACCACAGAGCCAATTGCATCGCCTTCGCTGATAATTGTTCCAATGCTCTGCTCTGCATAATCACCATTATCATCTAATGTAATTTTTACAAACTCTTTTTCTCCTTTGGATGCCACAACATTTTTTCTGTCTTCGATCATCATTTCTAACTGTTTGCTGATCGGCTTATTTTCAAATTCCCGCTTTCCCTGACCACTTGCCGCGATCACATGATCCCTGTCTGTAATGCACACCAGATGTCCGGTTGCCTGTGAAAGTGACTCTGCATACTCTCCGGCAAACTGTCCCAGTTCTCCGATCGGTGAATATTTTTTTAAAATGATCTCTCCCTCGCGGTCGGTAAATATCTCTAAAGGTTCTCCTTCACGGATTCTCAATGTTCTTCTTATTTCCTTCGGCACAACTACACGCCCAAGGTCATCAATTCTTCTTACAATTCCCGTTGCTCGCATATCTATTGCATTCCTCCTGTTTTCCATATCCTGTGGTGTATGGTTATTATGTGGGAAATCAGGGAATTTATGCGTGCAAATTGGAATTTCAAACAGGCTTTCTGAATAGGTTAAAATTGACATAAAACCCTATTTGTGCTATCGTAAAAGACGTTATAGCCATAATTTGGCAAAATTCTACATTTTTATAATTATAGGAGGATCTGTTATGATTAAAGAACGAAGCATTGTTCTGTACATTATTCTCTCCATCGTAACCTGTGGTATTTTCGGGTTATACTGGTTTGTATGTATTACAGAAGACACAAATGCTGCAGCTGACGTAGCTGGTACGTCCGGCGGACTGGCTCTTTTATTCACCATTATTACTTGCGGTATCTATGGTTTTTATTGGGCTTACAAATGTGGTGAAAAACTCGACATAGCAAAGGAAAAACGCGGTATGCCTGCCGGTAACGGAGGAATTCTTTATCTTCTGTTATTCATTTTTGGCGGTGTAATCGCTTATGCTTTAATTCAGAGTGAGTTAAACAAATTTGCCGGAGAAGAGTACAAAACATTATAGGATTTATTATAATGAAAAAACGACTTCAAAAAACCATTTGTTACATCCTGTTATTTACAGGTTTCGGATTTTTATATTATAAATGGTGTCAGGGAACCGGATTTGCGGTTCCCTGTTTTTTTCATGCCATTACAAAATTGTACTGTCCGGGGTGCGGAATGACCCGCTGCCTGACTCATCTGCTACAGTTTGAGATACAGGACGCTTTCCGCTGTAATGTAGCGATATTTCTGCTCTCTCCTGCACTCTTATATATCTTTAGCTATTCCCTTTATTCTTATGTCCGTTATGGGAAGATGCATTTTTCCAAAGTACAGAACATCCTGCTTTTTGGCTGTCTTACCATTCTGATACTCTTTGGAATTGTTCGCAATCTCCCGGCGTTTTCTTTTTTACAACCTGTTTAAGATTAAAAATTTTTTCTTACTGTCCTGCAAAATAGGCATCGATCCCATTGGCAATCCCCGTTACGATCTGGTTCTGGTATGCATCGGATGCCATATTGCTGTCCTCGGTCGGGTTTGTCATATACCCCATCTCTACGATCGTAACCGGAACGCTTGCCCAGTTGATCCCGCTCATGGTATCGGTTTCCCAGACATATTCCTTTCTTGCACCTGTCGCATTTACCAGTCCATCCAATACGGCTGTGGAAAGTGCCTTGCTCTTTTCATAAAGTGCTGCATTGTATGGATTGGATGCGGTCTGACAGATCGTCATCGCACCGCTGACACTGCTGTCGGTAGAACCGTTTGCATGAATCCTGACAAATGCCTCTGCGTTTGCATTGTTCGCAACTGCTGCCCGTTCCGAGTTAGAAATATTGACATCATTGCTTTCTCTGGTCATCTGTACTTCATAACCACGGTTTTGCAGTTCCGTCCTTAACTTTAAGGATACCTGAAGTGTCAGTTCATACTCTGCTAATCCACTTGTGACACCGGAAGTTCCTCCGGCTACTTTTGCTTTCATCTCGCTTGCTCCCGGACCGATCGGCTCTTTGCTACTGTCACCTTTACTCTGATGTCCCGGATCGATCACGACTAAATGCTTTGCCTGTTCCGGCTGTGCTGCAGATTCTTCCTTAGTCTCTTCGGCAGGTTCTTCCATGACCTTTGCATCCCTTGCCTCCGGGACACCGCCTGTCGGTTCCGGCTGCTCTGTGTTCTCTTCGTCGGTCGTCTTATTTTCTTTTTTTGTATCTTTTGTTTCTTTCGTCTTGCTGTCTTCTTTGGTATCTTTTGCTGTTTCTTCTGTTTGATCCTGTGCTTCTTTGGTGTCTTTTTGTCCACAGGAACAGAATACAAAAGCAGACATCAAAAGTACCAGTAGCAGATAGCCCTGTTTTTTCATAAAGCCTCCTTATAAAATATCAATATGTTCACCTGCTAATGCTTTATTCATGCTGCGTACTGCACAGAATTTTCCACACATGGAACAGGTGTCCTCATGTTCCGGCTTTCTCTCCTCGCGGATGCGTTTTGCTGTCTCCGGGTCGATGGCACATTCCCACTGTGCTTCCCAGTCCAGTTTTCTTCTTGCATCTGCCATGCGGTCATCCATCTCTCTGGCTCCACGCACACCTTTTGCGATATCTGCTGCATGTGCTGCGATCTTAGATGCGATGATTCCCTGTTTTACGTCCTCTAAATTCGGAAGTGCAAGGTGTTCTGCCGGGGTTACATAACACAGAAAAGCTGCTCCTGATGCCGCTGCAATGGCTCCTCCGATTGCTGAGGTAATATGATCATATCCCGGTGCGATATCTGTTACTAAAGGTCCTAAAACGTAGAATGGCGCACCACCACAGATCGTATTCTGGATCTTCATATTTGCTGCGATCTGATCCATCGGCATATGTCCCGGTCCTTCCACCATAACCTGTACATCTTTTTCCCATGCCCGTTTTGTCAGCTCGCCAAGACGTACCAGTTCTTCGATCTGGCATACATCAGATGCATCTGCAAGACAGCCCGGACGACAGGCATCTCCTAAGGAAATCGTCACATCGTACTCACGGCAGATGTCTAAAATTTCATCATAGTATTCATAAAACGGATTCTCTTCTCCTGTCATACACATCCATGCAAATACAAGAGAACCTCCGCGGGAAACAATGTTCATTTTTCTCTTATGGTTTCTGATCTGGTCTATGGTCTTTCTGGTGATTCCACAGTGCAGTGTTACAAAGTCTACGCCATCCTCCGCATGAAGTCTGATGACATCAATAAAATCTTTTGCGGTCAGCGTATCTAAATCTCTCTGGTAATGGATCACGGAATCATAAACCGGAACGGTTCCGATCATTGCCGGACATTCTCCGGTCAGTTTGCGGCGAAACGGTATGGTATTTCCGTGTGAAGAAAGATCCATAATTGCATGTGCACCCATATGTACGGCTTCCATGACTTTCTGCATCTCAACGTCATAATCTTTGCAGTCTCTTGAAATTCCAAGGTTGACATTGATCTTTGTGGAAAGCATCGAACCGACTCCCTGCGGGTCAATGCACTTATGATTTTTGTTCGCACAGATAACGACCTTTCCCTCTGCCACAAGCGGGAGTAACTCTTCTACACTCATTCTCTCCTTTTTTGCTACACTTTTCAACTCTTCTGTGATAATTCCTTTTCTTGCAGCTTCCATCTGTGTTGCATATTCTCTTGCCATGTTTTGTTTTTCCTTTCTTTTCTGTTGTTTTAAGATTTTTTTGTTTCTTATATTTATTGATCAGGGTGTCAAAAGGCAGTTTTCACCCTAGTGGCTGGCAAATTGCACAAAACCGGGACTGCTTTTGTGACTTTGGGAGAAAATTAGTAAATCTTAGTCTGACTGTTCATGTACAGTGTTTTGCTGCCATGGACGGCAGCAAAAGTCTTAGCACCCCATGGACGGGGTGTTTAAGACGTACACGTCACTCCATCGCAGCCTGACTCAGGCAGACTTAGATTTTCTTATTTTCGTACAACGGAACAAAATAGACTCGGTTTTGTGCAAGCTACCAATCCCAAGACTTGAAACCGTCTTTTGACACCCTGATCCTATATTTCTTACCAGACCATATGCTCTAACGGTCCGTTGCCCTGTCCGAGATCAAGTCCCGCACCGATGGCTCTTTGCATATATGCTTTTGCCCGCCGTACACTGGTCTCTAAGTCCCAGTCCTCTGCCAATCCTGCGGCAATTGCCGAACTGAACGTGCAGCCTGTTCCATGTGTATTCGGATTGACCATCCGTTCTCCCTCGATCCAGATGCTTTTCCCATTTTCATAGAGCAGATCGTTTGCATCAGTTTTGGCATGACCGCCTTTTAGTACAATAGCGGTTCCATACTCCCGGCTCAACTGCTCTGCCGCCTGCTCCATTTCTTCTCTCGTCTGGATCTTCTTTCCGGTCAGCACTTCTGCCTCCGGTATGTTCGGAGTCAATACCTCTGCTAATGGAAACAGTTCTTTTTTCATCATCTCTGCCGCTTTTTCATCAACTAACGTGCTTCCACTGCTCGATAACATGACCGGGTCCACTACGATGTGTTTTGCCTGATAATGACGCAGTCTTTCTGCAATGATCTGTATCAGCTCTGTCGTTCCCGGCATCCCTATTTTGACTGCATCCGGAAAAATATCCGCAAATACACTGTCGATCTGTGCCGTGATACACTCCGCTGATACCGGAAAAAGTTTTTGCACCCCTAACGTATTCTGTGCGGTCAGTACACTGATGACACTCATCGCATAGACACCGTTGGCTTCCATGGTCTTGATGTCTGCCTGTACGCCTGCTCCACCGCTGCAATCACTTCCGGCTATGGTCAATGCTGTCTTTTTCATATGCCTGTCGCCTCCTTTGTTCTATTTTTGAGTTCCTTTGCTGCCTCTTTGATATCTTCCTGTGCAAAAATCGCACTGATCACTGCCACGCCACAGATTCCGCTTCCTTTCAGCCTGTCTACATTTTGGGCATTGATCCCTCCTATGGCTATGACCGGTATCTGAACTGCCTGACAGATTGCTTTTAAGGTTTCATAATCTACTTCCTGTGCATCATCTTTCGAGCTGGTCGGAAAAACGGCTCCGACTCCTAAATAATCTGCCCCGTGCTTTTCTGCCATGACCGCCTGTTCTACGGTCTGTGCCGATACACCGATAATCTTATCTTTTCCGAGTTTTTTCCGGACATCGCCTGCCTCCATATCGCTCTGTCCGACATGCACGCCGTCTGCATCGACTTTTAATGCCAGTTCTACATCATCGTTTATGACAAATGGCACCTGATATTGTTTACATAACTCTTTTAATTCCTGTGCCTCCTGTAAAAAAAGCTCGGAATCTATCTGTTTTTCGCGCAACTGTAAAAACGTCACACCACCATCTAAGGCTTCTTTTACCTGTTCTTTCAGTGTCCTGCCATGAAGCCAGCTCCGGTCTGTCACGGCATATAACAGCAGTTCTTCTTTAGTACAGTTCATAGTTTGCCTCCCGTTCTAATGTCTCTGCATCCATGTTCGCGATCGCATCAATGATCCGGTTGCGATATGTTGCATTGCCTTCATAGCTTTGCAGATGGGCATATCCGATCTCGCCTGCAACTCCCATCACACAGACTGCCGCTGCTGCTGCCTCTAACATATGCTTTGGATTTGCCGTAATGTATGCTGTCATCAGTCCTGACAACTGGCATCCGGTTCCTGTGATCTTTCCCATCTGTGCCTTGCCATTGCGTATGACATAACAATGTTCTCCGTCACTGACCAGATCGATCGCACCGGTAACTGCAATAATACTTCCCGTTGCCTTTGCGAAATTTTTCACAAAGTCTATCGCTTCTGTCAGATTCTCTTCGGTCACGGCATCTGCCACATCTGCATCTACGCCGCGCGTACTGCCGCTGCCGGCAGCAAGCGTCTTGATCTCCGATATATTTCCACGGATCACTGAAAAATGAATATCCTCTAACAGTTGTTTTGCCGTATCGGTGCGAAGACTGCTTGCTCCTGCTCCCACCGGGTCTAAAAGCACCGGATGACCTAACTCATTCGCTTTCTTTCCCGCCTTAAACATCGCCGGGATCGTGTGCCGGTTCAAAGTCCCGATGTTGATATTGAGTCCGCCGCAGATACTCGTAATATCCTCGACCTCCTTGGACTCATCTGCCATGATCGGACTTCCCCCACATGCCAGTAATACATTCGCCACATCATTTACCGTTACATAATTTGTAATATTGTGTATCAACGGCATTTTACTATGTACATTCTCTAAACATTCACCAAACTTCATCGTCTTGCCTCCTATTCTTAAACCACCAGCAGCCCTTTTCTTTTATCATTAAACTACTGACTTTCTTTTTGACTTTTGCCCTTTAGCCGTTATCATTCCTTTTTCTCTTTTTCTTCCTTCGGGGCAGTTCGTCTATCCCTGCGCACGGTTTCGAACGGTCCGGACTATGTCCAAAACGTCGCACCTCTTAACACTCTGACATCCCATAGAAATTTCCGTGCAGGGATGCACGGAAAAGATGCAGCTAAGCCATGGATGGCGCATCTGCATCGGTTTCGTCCGTCCCCGATACCCCACACCAGAGTGTTTAGAAGTGCAGTTTTGGGACATCGGAACAGACCGGTCGAAACCGTGCACAGCCCATACACTCACCCCCGAACACCCAAAACCCACTCAAACAAATTAAACAAAACACGCAAAACAAAAAAGACTGTATATATACCAATCGTATATACACAGCCTCTATGCTCTCCATATATCCCTACGTTGGCATTATCCAAATCAGGTTTCGGGTCAAAGCAATCCAGCTTAATCTCAGCCTACTTCTGTAAGCACCCCGTTGTCTTATTACCTATATTCTAATCTGCCTGCCGTAGAAAATCAAGTATTTTATTCTTCAAATGGAATAACTGCTCCGTCATAAGTATCGTTGATGTATTTCTTAATGTCATCAGATTTTAATACTTTTACTAACTCTTTGATGCCTTCGTTATCCTCGTTTCCTTCTTTTACTGCAATGATGTTTACATATGTCTTTGCTGCTTCGGAATCGGATTTTTCATAAGCAAGTGCGTCTTTTGCAACTGTATATCCTGCCTCTAATGCATAATTACCGTTTAATACTACAAATGCTGCATCATCTACTGCGTGAGGAACCTGTGCTGCCTCTAACTCTGTAATTTCAATTCCCTTTGGATTCTCTGCAATATCATTTACTGTTGCTTCAAGTCCTACACCGTCTTTTAATTTGATCAGACCGTTGTCCTGTAATAACAGTAATGCACGGGCTTCGTTTGTAGTATCATTTGGAACTGCGATCACATCACCTTTTTCAACCTTGGACAGGTCATTTTTTGTACCCGGATAAATTCCGAATGGCTCATAGTGGATGCCGCCTGCGTTGACAAGGTGTGTACCCTGCTCTTTGTTAAAGCTCTCTAAGTATGGAATGTGCTGGAAGTAGTTTGCATCGAACTCACCGCTCTCTACTACTAAGTTCGGCTGAACATAATCGCTGAATACTTTAATCTCTAAATCCCATCCTTCATCTGCAAGGATTTTCTTTGCCTGCTCTAATATCTCTGCATGAGGAGTTGCGGAAGCTGCTACGGTAATCGTTCCTTTATCTCCTGCTTTTGTATCCTCTTCCTTGCTGTCCCCCTGAGTTGTCTTTGCCTCTTTGGTATCTTTTGTATCACTACCGGAAGAGCCGCATCCTGTGAAAGCTCCGATTGCTAAAATTCCTGCAAGTGTCAATGATAATAATCTCTTTTTCATGTCTTTGTTCTCCTTTTTCTCTTTCCTTTTTCATAAAATTTCTTATTTATTTCTTCTGTCAAGTTTCTTTGAAAGCATCATTCCAAGTGCCTGTAAGACCTGAACGATCAGCACTAAGATGACGATGGTTACCACCATGATATCGGTCTGATATCTGTAATAACCATACCGGATGGCAATATCTCCAAGGCCTCCGCCTCCGACAACACCTGCCATTGCAGAGTAACCTAAAATCGTTCCAAGGGCAATCGTCACACCGACGATCAACGAAGTTCTTGCCTCTACTAACAGTACCCTGAAAATAATGATCCAGGTTCCTGCTCCCATACTCTTTGCTGCTTCGATCACACCTTCATCCACTTCCTGTAAGGAAGATTCCACCATACGGGCAATGAACGGGGCCGCTGCTATGACAAGCGGTACGATCGTAGCACTGGAACCATAGCTTTTTCCAACCAGAAATCTGGTCAGTGGAATGATCAGGATCAGTAAAATTAAAAACGGTATACTTCGGATCACATTTGAGATCACATCTAAGATACGATATACCACTTTATTTTCCCGTATTCCTCCTTTTCCGGTTACTGCAAGGGTCACACCAAGTGGAAGTCCGATCGCATAACCAAGGGCTGTGGAAACCAGTGTCATATAGATGGTTTCCCAAAATCCCGTATAAAGCATTTTAATGACTTCAGATGAAAACATCCTGTTCCACCTCCCCTACATACAGATTTTTTTCTTTCAGATACTCTACCATCTTTCCGGCAATCTCTGTATCTTCCGGAAGCTGCAGGATCATTTCCCCGGCTGCGGTTCCGTTCAAATCCTTTGTATTTGCATATAAAATATTGACCGGAGTCTTAAACTGTAAGGTCATATTTCCAACGACCGGCTCATAAGAGGAATTCTCCTTGAACACAATTCGGATACAGTGTCTTCCACGCATCTCTTTTGCGGTGCTTCCGCTTCCGATGATCAGGCTCTTTGCCTCCGGTGATTTCGGAGCGGTAAATATCTCTGAAACACTTCCTGTTTCTACCACATTTCCTTCATTTAAAATGGCTACCTGATTACAGATCTCCTGCACTACGGACATCTCATGGGTAACTACCACGATCGTAATGCCATAATCTCTGTTGATCTGCTTTAACAGCTCTAAGACGGATTTTGTGGTCTGCGGGTCAAGTGCACTGGTTGCCTCATCACAGAGCAAGATTTTCGGATTATTTGCAATGGCTCTTGCGATTGCAACTCTTTGCTTCTGTCCACCGGAAAGCTGTGAAGGATAAGCTTTTTCCTTATCTGCAAGTCCTACGACTTTTAATAATTCTCTCGCTCTCTTCTTCGCTTCTGCATCCTTAACTCCTGCTATTTTTAACGAAAAACAGATATTTTCCAGTACGTTCTTCTGCATCAGAAGATTGAAGTGCTGAAAAATCATTCCGATTTCTTTTCGCATCTCACGCAGCTGTCGTTCCGACAGCCCGGACATTCGGCATCCGTCTATCCGGACATCTCCGGAAGTTGGATGTTCTAAATAGTTGATACATCGTATGAAGGTGCTTTTTCCTGCACCGGACATTCCGATGATCCCGAAAATATCTCCCTTTGAAATATGCAGATTCACATGATTCAATCCCTGGACATTTCCTGCTTTGGTATGAAATTCTTTGCTGACATCTTCAAATCGAATCATATCGTTTTTCCTGCCTCCTTTGTTTCTGTTGCCATTATATCGACATTTTTCCGTTCCGTCCAATACATAAAAAAAACAGCTTGTTATAGCTTTTTCCTATAACAGAACTGTTTCTCAAATTTCGCATTTGATTTTTATTTCTATTTCTGTCTCTATTCCTTTTTCCGCACTTCTCCTACGACTTTCCCCGATATGCTTCGATCTCTTCTAAGTACATTTTTCCGAGCCTGCTAAGCGGCACTCCCTTTCTCGAAATATAGCCGATCATCATCTCTTCCTCGGAATCCAACGGTATCGCGCAGTATTCATCTCCGTTTAATTCCTCACACACAATCCCGGAACAAAGTGTATAAGCATTTAGTCCTACCATCAGGTTCAAAAGCGTTGCGCGGTCATTTGCCTTGATGATCCGCTTATAATCATAGGTGCTCAATACCTCTTCCGCAAAATAAAACGCATTATGGCTGCCCTGATCAAAAGACAGGCATGGATATTCCTCTAAATCCTCAAAAGTGATCTTCTCTTTTTTTGCAAGCGGATTGCCTCTCCACAGATAGACATAGGTCTTACATGGAAAAAGTTCGGTAAATTCCAGACCATTTTCCTTAAAGATCTTTAACAGTACCTTCCGGTTAAAATCATCTAAATAGAGAATCCCAATCTCACTTTTAAAGAATTTGACATCCGAGATCACATCATAGGTCTTTGTCTCATGCACGGCACACTCGTATTCATCCATGCCGATCTTTTTTACCAGTTCTACGAATGCTTTCACGGCAAAGGTGTAGTGCTGGGTGGAGACGCTGAATTTCTTCTTGATCTCTTTTTTATCAATGTAGCGCTCCTCCATCAGGCGGTACTGCTCCATGACCTGTCTTGCATAGCCGATAAATTCATTGCCCTCCGGTGTCAGTGTAATTCCCCGGCTGCTGCGGATGAACAGCTCCATTCCAAGCTCTTCTTCTAAGTCCCGGATAGAACTTGAAAGGCTCGGCTGCGAAATAAAAAGCTGCTTTGCCGCCTCATTCATCGATGTGCTGTCTGCAATTGTGATCGCGTATCGTAACTGCTGTAATGTCATTTTTTAACCTCGTCTTAATTCAATATCCAGCTTTCGGTCTGTGCGGAATCTTCCCAACGCTTTGTCAATATCCCCATGCGTCAGGATGTCCAGATGGCTGATCAGTCTTTTCGGCTCCTCTTTCATACCGCTTTCAATCCATTCTAAAACCATTCCTACAAATCCGTATTTGTAAAAATGTGCAATAAATGCCTTGTCCTCTTCATCCACCACAATGCCTTCAGCCCGTTCATCAATGACCCCTAACAGAAGTTTGTATGTAATATCATAAAGAAATCTCGTAAGGATTTCTCTACCCTCCGAATAGTAAACGTGCTTGATAAAGCTCTTATTCTCCCTGACATAGTCAAAGATCTGCAAATATCCCTGCTGCCATGTCGCATAGCTTCTCTTCCCCGACAGACTCTGTGTATTATCTGTCAAAAATGTCCATTCCACCAGATCATAAATGTCTTTAAAATGATAATAAAACGTCTGGCGGTTGATGGCACTCGCCTCTACGATATCCACTACGGTTACTTTGTCTAAGGACTTCTCCTGCAAAATCTTTTTCAAGGTCTCCGACAATGTCCTCTTCGTTGTATGAGCCATGAAAATCCCCCTCTACCCAGTACATTTTTTCTCCCCTTTTCCCATAATATTTTTTACCATTTCCCTGCTTCTATTATAACTTATCACAATACATTTATACAAGAAAAAAGTGGGCGCACCCACTTCTTCATTAAGCCTGTTTTATTCTAAAAACTTCCATAATACTGTTTAAAATAAAACTCTTTAAATTTTATGCTGCTTTTTCCGTACTCCTGTGTACCCGTCTCCACAGAACTACCACAACTGCTCCGATGACAAACGGCAATACAAAAGTTGCAAAACGATAAAGCAGTGCAACGGAGCCTGCTGCTCCGGTTCCTACGATCTTTGCTAACAGCATTGTCAGTACGAACTCCGAAGAACCGATCCCTGCCGGTGCCGGAATAACTGCTGCTAACATCATTGCCAAAGAGGTGACTGCCAGTCCCTGTGACAGTGTCAGCTTTCCTGTCTCTGCTAATATCAAAAACGGGATTCCATACCAGAATGTAAACTTTAACAGATTTTTCAGGATACATCCTGCGATCAGTCCGCCACGTTTTAATAAAGTTGCTGCCGCATCCTCTAAGATAGCACACTGTTCTTCTAACTTCTTCACCTGCTCTGTCAGCTTTCCGCTCCGGTTTAACTTGCGTACGATCCAGAGAAGTACCTCATGGAACTTCTTAGAACAGGCAAATAGCAGAAGTACTGCTGCGATGACAAAGGTGACACCAAAACCAATTAAAAGCGTCATATCATATTGACTGTAATACTTTTGCATATAGCCCCAGTTGAGGATAAAGAAGATTCCCGCAAACAGTGCAATGCTGACCTTGTGCAGCATATACTCAATGGTATAGAGTCCTGTACCTTTTGAATATGGAACGCCTCTCTCATTGAAGTAATAGATTGCTGCTACGCCCGCTCCGCTTCCAAGGGTTGCCACCCGGTAAAAGGCTGCATAAAATGCACATTCTACACCCTGCCAGTATTTAAAATCAGGATTGTACACTTTTGCCAGCGAATAACTGATCCAGCCTTCCACCAGTTCATACATCACAGAAGCAATGCAAATGCCGGCAATGACAAGAAACGACGTCTCTTTCAACTGCGTTAAAATATCTCCTGCCGAATCCTTAAATGTATAGATAATAATCAGGATTAAGATCAGAACAAATAAAATCTTTCCTATTGTCTTTGCATGCTTCTTAATGACTCTCACCCCTTATTTCTTTTTAAAGTTTGTATAACCACGCTGTCTGTATGGATGTGCAGCCCACAGACGGTCTGCTGTTCCTTTCCACTCTTCTGCATAGTGCTCACATTTTCCGCAAAGATGCTCTACCGTCTCCGGCTGCTGCATATCTGTGGATTTTGCTCCGGTCTCATGTACCATACGCTGTAAAATCTCAGGATTTTCAAGCATCGGACATGGTCTTAACATGTTATCGTTAAATGGCTGGTTATCTCTGTATGCCATGAATAACGGCTGTTTCAAACACTCTAATAATGATTTTTCACGGATGTTTGCTCCTGAATAATGAATGAATACGCAAGGCTCCACATCACCCTTTGGATTGATATGGCAGTAGTTTCTTCCTCCTGCAATACATCCTCCAACGAACTCTCCATCGTTCTGGAAGTCCATAACGTAGATTTCTTTTCCGCCTTCTCTTCCACGAACCTCACGGATTCTGTGGTAGATATATTCACGCTGCTCTTTTGTCGGCATCAGCTCCGGTGAAGCATCCATACCAACCGGCATCAGATGGAAATACCATGCGAAACGGCTTCCGTGCTCGATCAGAAGATCAAAGAATTCATCGGATGTTACTGCATCCATGTTCTTGCGTGTATAACATACGGAGTTACCGAACAGTAATCCGTTCTCATGTAACAGATCCATTGCATGAAGTACCTTTGCATAGACTCCGTCACCACGTCTGAAGTCATTGGTGTCCTCGAATCCCTCTAAACTGATAGATAAGGAAAGGTTGCCGACTCTCTTCATTTCATCACAGAATGCCTGGTCTATTAAAGTTCCGTTTGTGTAACAGTGGAATGCCACATCATTATGTTTTTCACAGAGCTTAATAACATCTGCTTTACGAACCAGCGGCTCTCCACCGGTCATCATGTAGAAGTAAATACCCAGTTCTTTTCCCTGAGTTACAATGCTGTCAAGCTCTTCAAATGTCAGGTTTAATTTATGTCCGTACTCGGCTGCCCAGCATCCTGTACAGTGTAAGTTGCAGGCACTGGTTGGGTCCATTAAGATCAGCCATGGAATGTTGCAGTCATGTACTTCTCTCATCTTACGAATGGTTTTTGTGCCATAGAAGGCTGCCTGATATCCAAGATTTAATGCTGTCATCTTAGCAACGTGTGGATCTGTCTCATCTAACAGACGGTTTACATAACGCATCCATTTGTGATCCGGATTCTTGATCATTGCACGCGCACCTTCGTATGCCTCTTTGGTAAAGTTGTCTCCCATGAACTTCTCTGTCAGGTCCACAATCTCTAATAAGCCTTTTTCTCTGTCCTTATTAATTCTTCTCAGTGCAACGTCAATTGCTGCGCTAAACGCTTTTCTTTCAAGCTGCTCTGCTAATTTTGCCATTTTTATTCCTCCACTCTTTTGTTCTAATTCCCTTTTACACAAAAGTATAAAAACTTTCACTTTTTATGAACATATGCAAAAGCGAACTCCTGTATTTTTTCCTTATACAAATTTCTCTTTTTGTATACGTTCTAAAGCAGAATATCCTATCTGTTCACTATGATTTCTACAGATGAAAAAATTCCTTGATCTGCTCCTCTATGATCTTCATTAAGCGGGTTCTTGCTTCCACACTTGCCCATGCGATGTGTGGTGTGATCAACAGTTTGTTGCTATCTTTGATCTTTGCAAGCGGATTCTCTTTGCTCATCGGTTCTTCTTTGAGCACATCTAATCCTGCTGCTGCAATTTCCCCATTTTCCAAAGCCTCGTATAAATCCTGCTCTACGACGATCGGGCCTCTTCCTACATTAATGAAAATGGCAGACCGCTTCATTTTAGCAAAAGCCTCCGCATTTATCAAGCCTAATGTTGCGTCGGTCAATGGTGCATGTACCGAGATAATATCGGATTTTGTCAATAAGGTGTCCCAATCTGCACGCTCATAATCTTTCTGCTGATTTTTTCCGGTTGTGGAGTAATAGATGACGTGGCAGCCGAAAAGTCCTGCTATGTCCGCCACTCTTCTTCCAATCGTTCCCATTCCAATGATTCCCCATGTTTTTCCGTTCAATTCATGGAATGCTTTTTCAAAATGGGTAAACAGTACATCGTCCATATATTTTCCACTCTTTACATAGGTATCATAATAAGGAAGATGTTCCATCAGATAAAACAAAAGTGCAAAGGTGTGCTGTGCCACTGTCTCGGTTGAATAGCCTGCCACATTTCTCCATGCGATCCCACGTTTTTCCAGATAATCTTTGTCTAAATTATCGGTTCCGGTTGCAGTGACGCAGACTAACTTCAAATGCTCTGCCCCTCCGATCGTCTCTTCGTTGACTGGCACCTTGTTCAGAATGATGACATCTGCATCTTTTGTACGCTCTGCCGCCTGTTCCTTTGTGGAAAATCCATACTTTACGACTTCTCCAAGCTGTTCATAGCCGCTTAAGTCCAGATCTTCTCCTATGGTCTTTGCATCTAAAAATACAATTTTCATTTCTACACTTCCTCTTTCTTCCGTAAGATTAACTTCACGCCCTCAATACCTGTAACTTCCGCTGAGTCCTCCGGTTCAAAAGTAACCTCTTCTTTTTCAGAACGTGCCGTCCACTCCATTCCGTTATACATTGCTTTTCCGGTACCTTTGAGATTGTCTACACGCTCGATGACCCGCACATCCTTCCCCAGTGCCTCTTCGTAATTCGTCCTTACCTTCTTTGGCTGGATATATTTCATCGCCCACGGTCTGGTAAAGTACAGCATCAACAGGGAAACAGCTAAAAATACCACTGCCTGTAACCAAATCGGTCCCCCTGCCACCGATACGATGACTGCCGCTAATGCACCGCCTGCAAACCAGATGCAGGTCAGTCCGACCGTAATTAATTCTATTACTAAGAGTACTACCATCAATACGAGCCAGAAAATCAATTCTTTTTCCATAGTCTGTCTGCCCCTTTCTGTTACCTGTTTCCTGCTTTACATGCTTCTGGATTTCTCAATACATGCCTCTACCGCATCCATGACGGAAGCACGGAATCCTGTCTCCTCTAATACTTTTACTGCCTGAATCGTTGTTCCTGCCGGGGAGCATACCATGTCTTTTAACTCTCCCGGATGTTTTCCGGTCTCTAATACCATCTTAGCACTTCCTAAGACTGCCTGTGCTGCAAATTCGTATGCCAACGCTCTTGGCATTCCCTCTGCAACTGCTTCGTCTGCCATTGCTTCAATAAACATAAATACATATGCCGGAGAACTTCCGCTGATGCCTACCACGGTGTCTAAAAGATTTTCCGGAACCTGATATGCTCTGCCAAAGCTGCCTAAGATCGCAGCCGCCTGTGCCTGCTCCTCTTCACTTACTAACTTGTAACAGCAGAATCCGGTACAGCCCTCACCTACCAGTGCCGGTGTATTTGGCATACAACGGACGAGTTTTAACTCTCTACCAAAATGCTCCATGATCCATTCCATGGTCTTGCCCGGTGCGATTGAGATGATCAGTGTCTCTTCACGGACTGCGCCTTTGATCTCTGCAATGACTTCCGGGAAAAACTGTGGTTTTACTGCAAGGATCAGCACATCTGCTGCCTGTGCCACTTCGAGATTATCCGTTGTAGTATGTATTCCAAATATTTTTGCCGCTTTTTGAACGGAATCCTCTGATTTGTCAGAGCCGATGATGTCCTCTGCAGAATACAGTTCTTTTTTTAAGATTCCTCCGATCATGGCACTTGCCATATTACCTAAACCAATAAATCCAATTTTCATTTTTATTCCTCCTCGTCTATGATCCTATTGTTCATTCCTATCCTTTTTGTTCCTTATCATACTAAATTCCGCTGCAAATTTCAATACTGCCGCATTTTTTGAAAATTTAACAAAATCTTAACCTTCTCCTGCTTGATGTTTATTTCACGGATTGGCATAATGGGAATTAGTACATTTTTTGATATCAGGGGACTATTACATATGAACGATTTATTTTCCGTTTTGAAAAAAAATAATTATTTTGTTACATTCTTTTTTCTGGCAGTATGCACACTTGTAGCATTTTTATTTGCGCATGTGATCCCGGGCAATTCTCCGAATATTGCACTGGTCTATATTTTAGGGCTGATCCTGATCGCAAGGCACACCGATGGCTACCGATATGGTATTTTTGCCGCACTCTTTTGTGTCATCAGCATCAACTATTTTTTTACTTATCCCTATTTTAAGTTAAATTTTACCCTGTCAGGATATCCGGTTACCTTTATCGGTATGCTGACGATCACCATTATTACCAGTGCCACCACCACCCGTTTGAAAAAACAGGCGCTTCTGATCTCAGAACGAGAAAAGGTCTTAGTGGAAGCTGACAAGGAAAAAATGAAAGCAAATCTCCTGCGGGCGATCTCCCATGATCTGCGTACTCCTTTAACGAGCATTATCGGAGCCGCTTCTTCTTATACAGAGAACTCGAACCATCTGACCGAAGAAGAGAAAACAGAACTTGTCACACAGATCAACGACGATGCGAACTGGCTTTTAAATATGGTAGAAAATCTTCTGACCGTCACACGGATACAGAACGATGAAAGCCATGTCTCCACCTCTCTTGAGGTTGTGGAAGAGGTCGTATCGGAGGCAGTACAACGGTTACGCAAACGTATCCCTCATGCTAAGATCAACGTTTCGATACCGGAGGCTTTTCTTATGGTCCCGATGGACCCGCTTTTAATCGAACAGGTCATTATGAACCTTTTAGAAAATGCCGTTATCCATTCCGAAAGCAAACAGGCGGTGGATCTTGTTGTTACGGATTCTTCGGACTCCGTAACCTTTCATGTGATCGATTACGGAAAAGGTCTTGATGAAGATAAAATTCCTTCTCTTTTTGAGGGACAGTCCGCTTCCGGTTCTTCGGACTCCCACAAGGGTATGGGCATTGGTCTTTCGATCTGTAAAACGATCATTCAGGCACACAACGGAACGATCTGTGCTTTTAATCACGAAAACGGTGCAGAGTTCTCATTCACACTTCCAAAGGAGGGCATTCATGAATCCTAAATTTTCTGTTTTAATTATTGAAGATGAAACACATATTTTGAACTTTATGCGTAAGATTTTAACCAGCCATGATTATAAAGTCCTTTCTGCGAATACCGGCAAAGCAGGACTCGAGATCATCTCTTCCCAATGTCCGGATATCATCCTTTTAGATCTGGGACTTCCTGACATTGACGGTGTAGATATCATTAAGAAAGTCAGAGAGTGGTCGAGCTGCCCGATCATCGTTATTTCCGCAAGAACCTCTGAACGGGAAAAGGTGCTTGCACTGGATCTTGGTGCAGATGACTATATCACCAAACCTTTTGGTACTTCCGAACTGCTTGCAAGGATCCGTACCTCCCTACGTCACAGCAATAAGATGAATACGGATTCTCCGATGTTTATCAAGCCTTATCATGCAAAAGATCTGACGATTGATTTTTCTAAACGCCTGATCCTGCTGCATGAACAGGAGATCCACCTGACACCGATCGAATATAAGATTGTTGCCTGCCTTGCGAAAAACTCCGGCAAAGTGGTCACCTATTCTTCGATCATGTCGGATGTCTGGGGACCATATACCGATACGGACAACAAGATCCTGCGTGTAAACATGGCAAATATCCGCAGAAAATTAGAGACCAATCCTGCCGAGCCAACCTATATCTTTACGGAACTTGGCGTTGGATACAGAATGAAAGAGGATGAGTCGGAATAGTATTCCGCTCATCCTCTTTCATCTTCTTCATTCTGTTTCCATATGTACAGCCTTTATCTTTGTACATCTTTCTTTGTATTACCCAATATCTTCATTTTAAAAATAAGAGTCATAGGTGGCATAGATCATTCCCGCTGCCACAATAATGATTCCAATGATTCCTACAATATCCATATTCCGGCACACCCCTTCCTGTTATGCCTGTAATGTAATATGGAAAAATCAGTTGAGCAAGTCCTTTTGTTAAAATCTTAACGTTATCTGAACATGTGACAAAATTGTGTTAAGGAATCCTTTACTTTTTACTTATTTTGCATTTTCTCTGCTATAGTAGGGAAGATGAAAGGAGGCATACTCAAAATGCTTAATACCTTGATTTTTATATTTATGGCAATTGTTGGCGGGGTTCCGTGTGTTTTAATGCTCCTAAGTATACCGGTTCTTATCGTATGGAAACTTTACCGTAAATGTAAATATAATATATCGATGTATGATTAATTTCATACTTCTATTTCTCCAAACCATGCATGTGCCCCAACACATGCACAACGTAAAAAGGATGTCTTAGTCATCTTCCATACTAAGGCATCCTTTTTTATGTTTTACTGCTACATTGCCTGCTGTCACTTTGGAATATATTCCTGTATCGTATAGCTGTTTCTTCCATGCTCTTTTACATAATACAGCGATTCATCTGCGGCACAGAGGATTTCCCGCCAATCATGATTCATATCCACGGTCCACACTACACCGGAAGATACTCCGATGACCCTCTCTGTTCCATCCGGCAGCAGGATCGGATTCTTTGCTAACTTCTCATAAAAAGCTGCAACATTGTGTTCCACCTGTGACAGTTCCCGGAAGTTATAGCTGAAGATAAAGAACTCATCTCCCGAACGTCTTCCTACGATCGTGTTCTTTTCCGTATATTCACTGATCAGGTTACAAAAATGCTTTAAGTAGGCATCACCGGTTTCATGTCCATATCCATCATTAATACGTTTGAACTTGTCTAAGTCCACCATAATGACGACCATGTTTTTAATCGTACCGGAATTTATCAGATAATCGACCTCACGTTCAAATGCGCGGCGGTTCCAGATCCCCGTCAGCATATCTACGTCGCGTTCCTCTTCTAACTGCTCATGTACTTTTACGCTCTCCCACTTGATCTTTGCACGTTCAAATGCCGCAAAATTGCCGATGACCGCTGCTAAGATCCCATCCATCACATCATAAGCAAATTTGTCCGGTGTCTTGCTGATATAACTGCTGACAAAGAACACCGCTAAAGCAATGATGGTCACATACAGATTATAGATTGGCAGAAGATCAAAGTTCGTTGGCAAAAATACAAACAGGCTGACGATCGTAACTGCCAGCTCATTTCCGGAACCAAACGTACCTACATAGATCGATACTACATAAGCACAGATCATAAAACTGCTGATACTGATGCGTGCCTCTTTCTTCGATATTTCATCCTGCTTTTTCACTAAGTTCTGTGTATAGAGAAAAATGCAAAACATCAATATTGCTCCGATAATGCAGATCACACTTTTTCCATATACGCGGGATAACGCCAACATACAGATTGTATACAATGCTCCGATCCCGGCTATCGCAACACTTTCGTTACGGACGATCCTGACATTTTCTGCAGAAATTTTTCTCTGATATTTCTTTGCAGTTGTCTCGTCTAACCCAAGCCAGAGCCATTTCCTTAGTCTCTCTTTGTTGTCCATTTAGACCTCTTTCATCAATAGTTTTTTTATTTTTATCGTTTCGCGCTGTTTATACCAATTTTATAATGTCATTTTACCACAATCAGAGAATTAGGCAAGGGATTTCAAGGGATTCTGACATTTCCTGTAATTCTGACACTTTCCCCTAGACGAATGACCGAAAGTTTACTAAAATAGATATGAAAATTTTGTCATTAGGAGGGATTTTTCATGTCCTTAGATAACCGGACCTGGTTTCAAAAAGGTCTCAAAGACGGGATTCCAATTGCACTTGGCTATTTCGCCGTGTCTTTTACACTTGGGATCACTGCAAAAAACGCCGGGCTTACCGCATTACAGGCAATGCTCGCCAGCTTTACTTTAAATGCTTCTGCCGGAGAATTCGCAGGCTTTACACTGATCGCCGCAGGGGCCGGATATCTTGAAATTGCCATTATGGAATTTGTGGCAAATGCCAGATATCTGCTGATGTCATGTGCTCTCAGCCAGAAACTTTCACCGGACACTCCGCTGTGGCAGCGGCTTTTGATCGGTTATGATGTAACGGATGAGATTTTTGGAATCTCGATCTCCGTTCCGGGACGTTTGAACCCTTATTATACATTTGGTGCCATTGCCATCGCTGTTCCGGGATGGTCTGTCGGTACCTACCTTGGCGTATTGATGGGAAATATCCTCCCTGCAAATGTGGTAAGCGCCTTAAGCGTCGGACTATATGGTATGTTCATCGCCATCATTATTCCACCTGCAAGAAAAAGTAAAATTGTGGCAGGCGTGGTCGCAGTATCCATGGCAGCCAGCTTTGCTTTTGCCAATCTGCCTGTCATTTCCGGTATCAGCTCCGGCATCCGTACGATCATCCTGACGGTTGCCATTTCTGCTCTTGCCGCTATCCTGTTTCCGATAAAGGAGGACGATGAACATGCAGCATAATGTTTATATCTATATTTTAGTTATGGGAATTGTAACCTATCTGATCCGTGTTCTGCCACTGACTTTGATCCGCAGGGAAATTAAGAACCGTTTTATCCGTTCTTTCTTATATTATGTTCCCTATGTAACCCTTGCTGTGATGACTTTCCCTGCGATACTGGATGCGACAGGCAGTACTGCTTCCGCATTGGCTGCTTTTATTGCCGCTATCCTGATCGCATGGTTTGGTGGCAGCCTTTTTCAGGTGGCTGTCATTGCCTGTGTGGTAGTCTTTGTCTTAGAAATGTTTATATGCTAGTGTACTGACACACCCCTGCTTTTGGACTAGTCCTCCTTGACTCTTCCATCACAGGTCAGTGTCACTACCTGCCACGGGATCATCTTTCCGCTGTTTTTCAGTGCTGTAACTGCTGCGTGTTCAATACCGCCGCAGCATGGCACTTCCATGCGGACGATCTTTACGCTCTTAATGTTATTGTTCTTAAGGATCTCTGTCAGTTTTTCGGAATAATCTACATCATCTAATTTCGGACATCCCATCAGTGTCACATGATTTTTCATATAATCCTCATGGAAGGATGCATAGGCATATGCCGCACAGTCTGCTGAGATCAAAAGGTTTGCTCCGTCAAAATACGGTGCATGGATCGGAACTAACTTAATCTGGACCGGCCACTGCGCAAGACGGCTCTCTGCCTTCTGCGGTGCCACGGATGTGCTGCTCTCATGCTCTGCTCTGTGGAACGTTTTTGCCGCACCGCCCGGACATACATGTCCTTCATGACCATGTGCATGGGAATGAGAATGGTTGTGTTCTGCTTTTTTTCTCTCTTCCATTCTTGCTTTTACGGCTGCCTCATCATAAGCTTCTGCCTCACGCTCGATAATGGAGATCGCATTGGTCGGACAGGCAGGAAGGCAGTCTCCTAAACCATCACAGTAATCGTCCTTGATCAGTCTTGCTTTTCCATCGATCATTGCGATCGCGCCCTCATGACATGCGGATGCACAGGCACCACATCCATTACAAAGTTCTTCGTTAATTTCTACAATTCTTCTTACCATATCTGTAACTCCTTTATATTTGATAAACTGTTTTTTTGTTTCTGTGCGATTATCATAGCACGATACAACAAAAAAATCCGTAACATATGTTACGGATTTCAGACTGTAGACAAAGACCTCGGCATTCCGCCGAGGATTTTTCTTTGAAAGAGGCTAAAAGTCAGTATTTTCAAGACTTTTAAGCCTCTTTTTGGTATAATGAAGATATCAAAAAAGGCGGTATTTT
>DNUZ01000015.1 GCA_003507655.1 Lachnospiraceae bacterium
TGTGGTAGAGGATCATACTCCAAGAGAGGAGTATTACAAGGTAATGTGGCACACAGCAACGGCATGGCTTCTCATAGTGGGAGTTAATATATTAGCATTTACTCCAGCAACTGCTGCTATCTTATATTGTGTACACAGAGATCTTCCATTAGAAACAATGAGAGAAGTGTTGGAAGCAATTGTATCCTACATAGTGATAATAGGCATGTATATAGTAATGTGGTTAATAGTTCTTGAAGAAAAAGCCTTTTATCTAAAATATCAGGATGGGAAATATAGTTATCATCGTTTGTTTCATAAAGAAAAGCCATTTGAATTAGACGAAAGAATCACTTATAAGGCAAGGGAAGATGGAATTGTTATATATCAAGATGGCAAACGATTATTTGTAACCTTCCATGGTTATACAAATGCAGAGTTTTTTGGCAGAACTTTATTAGAAAAAAATATCAAATGTATTAAAGGAGAGCAGTATATGGAAAAATATAGAGATAAGGATCAGGAAGAGATATGAAAAAACTTTTAAATGTAATAAAGAAGATAATCTGCGTGTTTGGTGGAATCATTTTGCTCCTGGTTATACAGATAAGTATTTCATCCATTTTGTATCTGATTAATCCAACAGAAGAAGATACGGAAGAAAAGAAGGAATTGGAAGTGGAAGCAGTGTATACAGGAGGACCTGATAGCATAGATACAGAAGAAGAACTGCCGGAGGACAAAATATTTTATGCAACAGTACAGGAGGCTATTCAAAATTCCATGATAGGGAGAAATCAGGGAGAGGAGTACCGAAAAAATATAGATCATGTTATTGCAACTTTTGAAAATAACAGTTATATCACTATGCTGTATCAGTCACATAAGGGGACAGACGAGATCTGTAGGGACTGGGTCAAATTAAAAAAAGAAAAGGTCGAAGGGAAGGACCGGTATGCATTTATAGAAACATATCCAGTTACGATGTTTAGAAAGAGCCGGACAACAAAGTATAGTGAGTATGATATGGTAGGTCATGATTTATGGACCGGGGATTATTATATGCAGGATCTTAGTGCCTATTCCAAAGAAAAAAGATTCGCAAGCGGTGATGTGATGAAGTATGGTTTAAGAGAGAATGAGAGCATAAATAAGCTGACGGTGGAAGGACAGAAACCGGATGGAATCGTAGAATATAAAAATTTCGGTGAGGTCTGGTATTTTTGGTACTATACAGATTTAAAAAGCAGGAAAAAAGGTACTGAATTGAACTATACATTAGGGGGAAAAGACAATGAATAAGAGTAAGGGAAAAAAGGCAGGAAAAATATGTGAAAATATCTTATTCGTGATTGGAATTTTAGGGATAGTCATTTTATATTGGTATGACAGGTCCATCACTTTAGACCCCAACATAAAAGAATCCTATACCGGTGAATACCCGCGTTATGTTAGTGAGGTTAATTGCATATATGGCAGGGGATGAGATAGAATTTAAAAGGATAGTACAGGAAACAGTATATGGAGCAATTTGTGGAGCAATTGGAGGAGTAGAATCTAAGGTAATAAAGGTAAGGGTAAGTATGCTAGTGGACGTTGTAAATAGTATTATAAAAGAAACTATTTTAGAAAAAAAGCATCCTAATGAAAAAATATTGGGAACAGCATTGTTAAATGCAGCAGAAAATCAGCTGATATCTGTTCTTTGGAACCATAAATGTGGTGATGATAAAATCTATAAAGAGGTGCGAAATGCGGCAAAAGATAAAGCTGATGCAGCAGAGCTAACGTTAAAAACAGTAAAAAAGGAGACAAAAGATGTAATGGGAAAACAATTCAAAAAACTACAAAAAAAGATATATCAGGATGATACAAGACTATTTTGGGATAGTATTTTGGATTTTGCGAAAAAAGAGAATCTGTATGTCGCAGAAAATACGATTTTATGGAAGAAAGTAAAAAAATCAACTATGAAACAACTTAGAAAGTCTGTTAGAGAGGATATTATCATGAATGGAGGGTGTCCGGCATAGGAGAAACATATGAATCTATATATTAGGGAAAAAATTACAGGGAGAATAATAAATCAATTAGAAGTGATAGAGGAAAAAAGAATGCGAGAAGAAGATGATGAAGACTGTCTGGTAATAACATCCCCAACTTTTTTAGTGATATTTGGTATGATAGGTCTGGCATTAGGAGTTATCCCCGGAGTACTCTGCATTCGGGAAGGGGATTATCTTTGGGGATTGGTAGGAATCACCTATCTAGGTGGAATTGGCGGCTGGCTGACAGGATATTCCTTATTTTGGAAAGTTGTGATAAATCATGAAAAGGTCGAATATCATAGTTCCTTTTTTGGAATCCGAAGAAGCTATCGGCTAAAGGATATCACAAAGGTATACTATGATGAAGTTGGAAATTTAAAGATATATAAGGGAACCCGTAAAGTATTTACGATAGAGAGTGGTACATATGGAATTGATGACCTAGTAGAATGGTTTGCAGAGGAAGGGGTTTTTATAGAAGATTGCACACCTAGAAAAGATTTTTATAAAGTGCTGAAGCATCCGCAAAAAGCATGGATAGAATTTGTAGCAGGTGAATTAGTAGTCATGTTAGGTCTTTTGTTGGTTGCATATATTATATACAGAGATTTTCCTTTAGATACTACGAAAGCAGTATGGGAAGTAATTGCAAGTGAAGTCTATTGTATAGGGAATTGTGTGTTGCTATTAATATTAATTGTTAGAGAAAGAGTATTTTATCTACAATATCAGAATGGCAGGTATAGCTATCATTGTATGTTCCATGAGGAGGAAACATTTGAATTAGATGACAGAATCACTTATAAGGCGGTAGAAGATGGCATCATTATATATCGTGATGAAAAGCGGTTATTTAAAATCTTTCATGGTTATGCAAATGCAGAGTTCTTTGGCAAAACGTTATTAGAAAAAAATATCAAATGTATTAAGGGAGAGCAGTATATGGAGAAATATAGAGATAAAGAAGAGAGTGATGCGGAAATATAAAAAATAATAACATTACAAAAAAATTATTTTAGTCTGCTATAATTTTCCACCAAACAGCAAATACTCATACCAAACAATAGTTTAGTGAGGGTATGTGTCATGAGAACATTTCAGGAATTATATCAGGATATTTTAGAGCAGGAGATAGGCAAGGGAAGAAAAATAACAGGTGACTACAATCCTGTGCATATGGATTGTCTGTTGCATCCGGAACAGTATGCGCCGGTGATTGCGGCAGAAAGCTGTGTGTCCTGCGAGGATGAGCGGGCATGCATGAATAGCTGCGTTTTTGATGCGATTGAGGAGAAAAACGGTGAGATTCATATTAACGCAGAAAAATGCACTGGTTGTGGAGAATGTATAGATGTTTGCAAATTAGAGCGTATTACAGCGAATAAAGATGTAGTTCCGGTCATACAGGCAGTACGAAGCGGAAAAAAAGATGTCTATGTGCTGATCGCACCGGCATTTACAGGACAGTTTGGCGAAAAAGCAACACCGGGGCGGCTGCGGACAGCTTTTAAAGCTATTGGATTTAAAGGAATGGTAGAGGTTGCCGTTTTTGCGGATATTTTAACATTAAAGGAAGCATTGGAATTTGAGCAGCATGTACAGAAAAAAGAGGACTTTCAGTTGACAAGCTGCTGTTGTCCGGTCTGGATAGCCATGATCAGAAAAATTTACTCTGAACTGGTGCCACATGTGCCGGGGGCAGTGTCTCCTATGATTGCAGCCGGGCGTGTAGTCAAAGAATTATATCCGGATGCAATGACCGTATTTGTGGGTCCCTGTATGGCGAAAAAAAAAGAAGCAAGAGAAGAGGATATTGCAGATGCGGTGGATTGTGTGCTGACCTTTCAGGAGGTACAGGATATTTTTGATGCAGCGGGAATTCAGCCGGAGCTCTTAAGTGAGGATGAGAAAGAACATTCTTCTAAGGCAGGGCGAATTTATGCAAGAACAGGCGGGGTTTCGGAAGCAGTAAAAAAGACCGTAGAGCAGATAGATCCGGATAAAAAAATTCCGGTGATCCCAGAGCAGGCAGATGGTGTTCCGGCATGCAAAAAGCTGATAGAACGGATTCAAAAGGGTGAGACAGAGGCTAACTTTTTTGAAGGAATGGCATGCAATGGCGGATGCGTCGGTGGTCCTAAGATCATCATCAAAAAAGAAGAAGGAAAAGAGCGGGTAGATGCCTATGGGGATGAAGCACAGTATAAAACCCCGTTGGAAAACCCGTTTGTGTTAGAATTATTAGAACGTCTTGGTTACGATTCCGTAGAAAATTTTTTAGAAAACAGCGAAATTTTGACCAGAAATTTTGGAGAGTAAAACGGCTCTCCATTTTTTTCGTCATTTTTCACATTGACAGATGCAGGTCTGTATTTTATAATCAAAAACACTCAAGGGAGATTTCTACTCCTTTGGATTTTATCCCAATCAAAATTTTCTTATCAAAATCAAATTAGAATCAAATTATTCCAACAGATCAAAAAAATCAGGGAGGCAAAATGTATGAGAACATTAATTGAAGAACACGGTGGTGCGATTGCAACAGCAGCAATTGTAATCATTATTATTGCCGCAATTGTAGCATTAGGACAGACCGGACATTTGCAGACCGTATTTACCGCATTGATTGATACATTTACAAAGAAAGCACAGGAGGCAGCAAATTTTTAGAGAAAACTTCATAGGAGAATCGTATGAGAGAACAGTTATCGCTGTCAGATATCCAGTATGGTCCGTTTCTGCCCTTTTTGCGGAAAAAGGATGTTACGGATATTGATTATAATGGCAGAGAATTGTGGATCAGGGATATCCACAACATCAGGCACAAAGTAACGGATGAAAAGATCAGACAGCACTTAAATGAAGAATTTATTCAGTCTTTTGCCACGAATGTTGCAAATTTAGTCGGCAAAAATTTAACACCGACAGATAATGTCATAGAGGCAGAGACAGAAGAACTGCGGATCACTGTCATCCATGAATCTGTTGCATCGACCGGCACCTGTATCTGTATCAGAAAAACACCTCCGGTACAGAGAATTACACCGAAAAAAGCGTTAGAAGAACATTATTGTGAAGAAAAAGTATTGCATTTATTGGCAAATTGCGTCAAAGCAAAGTTAAATATGGTCTTTTGTGGAGAACCGGGAGTCGGGAAAACGGAATGTGCCAAATTTTTGACGGCATTTATTCCACCTGAGCAGAAAGTGATCACCGTAGAGGACACCAAAGAGGTACATTATCGGGAGATCAATCCGGAAAAGGACTGTGTAGAGCTTAAAGTGAATGAGTATTTTTCTTATAATGACGCAATGACAGAGGTGCTTCGCATGACACCGAACCGTGTCATGTTATCAGAAGCACGTTCCACGGAAGTAAAGCAGTTAGTAGAGTGCTGGACTACCGGAATTACGGGATTTACGACACTTCATACGGATGATGTGAGGAAGATCCCGGATCGTATTTTAAATATGATGCCAAGCCGTCAAGATGCAGAGAGATTAGAAAATGATATCTATGTCGGAATGGATGTCGGTGTCCTGTTAGAGACAAGGAGTTCCGGGGAGGAGGGAAAACAGGAACGTTATATCAGCCAGATTGGATTTTTCTCCAGAGAAGATGGAAAAAATCGATGTGTCTTAGCGGTGCAGGGAGGCCAGCTCATAGAGCAGCAGGAGTCGGAGTTTTTACCGGAGGACATAAAGAGAAAAATGGATAAAGCAGGGATTACAGATGTATTTTACTGTGAACAGCTGCAAAAAATGTTAGAAGAAGAGGGAATGGTGTATGAAAAAAATGTGGACGATTAAAAATGCCGCAGTCGCCGTTTTAGGAGCATTATTTCTTGGGGGAATCTGTAAACTTGGAATTTTTTTCAGTGTGATGCTGGGAATCAGTCTTTTTCTTTTGGTTCCCGGAATCATGTCGGGATTGCAAAAAGAGAGAGAATCGTCGGAACGTTTTCTAGAGGTTTGTATTTATTTAGAGCAGATGGAGGGAGCGTATCGAAAAAACCGAAGGATCTACCAGTCTCTATTAGAAACTGAAATGCTTTTTAGGGATGGAAAAATGAAAGAAGTGTTACAGAAGGCAGTGAGGGAGTATGAAAAGGAAGATGCGGGGGCAGATGTATCGAAAAAAGCACTTTCTATCATAGAAGAAGCCTATGGATGTGAACAGATGGAATTAATGCATGATTTCTTTTTAAGAAATGAAGCACGGGGCGGAAATCCTGAAAAAGCCATCGGCATTTTAGACAAGAGGAGAAATGCATGGATTGAAGCTACGGAAAAATGTATGAGTGAGAAGAAAAATATGCTGATCTCCGTGATCCTGTCTACCGTGATCCTTTTCATTGTTTCGGAAGCGCTGATGTTTTTCCTGCCAAATGAGATGAATGTTATGACAAAGATGCCGGAAAGATTTGCAGTCGTGATAGAGATAAGCTGTTTATTATGTCTGATACGCCGTGCGATCAAAAAAAATGCAGCAGACTGGTTAGAAAAAAATAGTGAAAGACCGGAAAAGGACATCAAAAGGGAATATCTTTTTATTGAAAATTATGATGCAAAACGAGCATTATTCTCCAGTATCAAGTGGGCATGCCTGCCAGCAGGTCTGATGCTTCTAAGTTATCTTTTGAGCAAATCTTTTTTGAGTTTTGCCATAGGATTTCCAATTACAATTCTGATGTTGAATCAACATAAATTAGACTATGCACTTAAGAAAAAAAGAATCAAAAAAGAGGTTGAGCGGGATTATCCGAAATGGCTGTTAGGCGTTATCCTGTTTATGGAAACGGAAAGTGTACAGGGAGCAGTCTTTAAATCGAAGGATACCGCACCGAATATTTTAAAATATCCGTTAGAAAAAATGTGGGAAACATTGCAGAAATTTCCTACAAAACCGGATGCGTATTTTCAGTTCTTAGAAGATTATGATGTGCCACGAGTACATGAAAGCATGAAACTGCTCTATGCAATATCAACCGGAAAAGGCGGAAATACAAAAGAACAGATGCTTCAGATCGTAGAAAAGAACAATACCATGACGATGCAAAGTGAACGGATGAAAAATGATAACAAAGTTGCAGGAATGATGGGATATCTGTTTTATCCGGTTCTTCCGGTCGGAGTAAAAATGATGGCTGACATGCTCCTTATGATGCTTACATTGTATCAGAACATGGGACAGGTATTATGATTTTTATGCAGTAAAAGGAGAAAATAATGGATACTGTGATCAAAGGTTTTTTAGGAGTATTTATTTTTGCAATGATCGTCTATTTATCAGCAGGATTGATCTCGGCAGAGATGGATACTCATGCAGCAAGGAGTTATATGGATAGTGCAAAAAAGGAAATTGCAGAGTCTAATATGTCCCCAACCGTGATCACTGCCGTACAGGAACAGGCAGCAAGAAATGGATATCAGATGCAGATCACAACATATGGAGATGTTTTAGAGACAGATGGCGTAGAACTTAAGATGACCTATCATTATAAAATTCCAATTTTAGGAGTGGATCAGACACACATGGAAAGGGGATATGTAAATTAATGGAAAATTTAATCAAACAAAATGGCGAAACACTGGTATATATAGCATTGTTTCTTCCGATCATAGGTGGATTCGCAGAGGTATTAAAGGTGCTTAGCAGTTTATAACAAGGGGGATGGAACATGAAAGAATTTATGAACCAGCATGGTGAAACAGTTCTTGCAGGAACTGCAGCAGCATTGGTGATCAGCAGTTTTGCAGGAATGGTATTTGGAGGAGGATTTTCGCGTATGGCACATATTTTTTCTTCCTGGCTTTACGGGTAAGGAGACCAGCTATGAAAAAAATAATACAGTTGATCGGTGGAGCTTTCGTTGCCGCAATCTTAGTGATTGCGGTAACTGTTATTTATCAAAATCAAATTATCCCAAGACTAAAAACGGATGCTTTTAAAAATACAGAAAAGGAAACGGATGTTAGGGACGAAAGAGCTTTTTATGAAGCAGTATCGTATCATCCGGTATTTGAATATACAGGAGGAACAGCACAAAAAACAGTAATAGCATATGACGAAAATAATCAGGCAACAGCAGCTTCCGTAGAATATTCCGTATTAAAAGATATCTGTGTTACAGATAAAAAAGATGACTATGAAAAAACACTTGCCGAAGCCGTGGAGGAAAACCGAATCCGTAACATTGAGGTTACGGTAAGCACACCGGACAAAGAAGAGACCCTGGATGCTTCCTATGATAAAGAAAACCAGACCCTTACCTTTACAAAAAGCGGTATCTATTTAGTAAAGGTAACAGGAAAAGATGCATACAACAACCGGGCAGAAACCGAGTTTTTAGTTCCGGTGGAAACACAGTGGAAATCAGAAAAGAACGATAACCGGTAAAAAGGAGGGAAAGATCCATGAAAAATATCGTGATCGGCGTGGCATCTGCCATCGTACTGGTGCTGCTGCTGTTCTGCATTTACACGTTGCAGGGGGATGCGACCAGAAAAACGGAATCCTCCGATTCCATTACACAGGCAATGGAGAATGCGGCAGCAAAGATGACAGAGGATGAGGAAGTGTATACCGGCAATGAAGAGTTCCGGACAGCCTTTGTGCAGAACCTGATGCTCCAGTTAGACTCTGCTTCTGATGTCAAAGTAAAGATCTTAATGTCAGATTACCAAAAAGGACTGATACAGGCAGAGGTCACACAGCATTATAAAACTCCCCGTGGAGATGGAAAGGATGTTACGCAGACCAGGACCATTCTGGTAGAGAAGAACAAAAAGAACCCATAGGGAAAGGAGAGAGGAATCCATGAAACGAAAAGCGGTTGTAAGATTATTAGCCGGAACCTTATGTACTGCCACCATGGCAGGAAGCATCCTGCCGGATGTGGCGGTGGCATATGCAATGGAAAATCCGGTGGAGACAGTGGAAACAGCACCACAGGAAGAAACATCGGATACAGTATTGGCAGCAGATAAAAAAAATGAAGCAGAGACACCGGAAAATACGGCAGATCCCGTAGACAGTGCTCAGGAAAAAGAAGATCCGACTGCCATAGATATGGAAGCGAAAGAAAGCGAAGCGTCAAAAAATAAAAAGGAAGATGGAAAAACAGGACAGACAGATTCCGGGGATCAGGAAAAACAGCCGGTACAGGAATCCGGCGGTGCGGCAAATGATTTTAAAGTGGAGAAAAAGACAAAAAAGAAATCCGAAAACAGCACCGATAAGAAGAAAACGGAAAAGGGAAATGATTCACGAACAGAGCAGAACGAAGTAAAACCTCCGGTGGAGGAAGTCTTTGATGAAGGATACGCTGCTTCCTGCAAGACCTATAATGACATTTTAACAAACCTTTCCTTTGCGGAGGACAGTACCGTACAGGATACGGCAAAATTCTTTGTGGATGAATGCAAGGAAGATCTCAAAAAGTTAGCAGATCCGAAAAGAAATTTAAGTGCCTTTTTAGACGGCAGCTATGAGGCTGCCATCAGAGCGGAAGAAGGAGAAGACGGATCACAGAATACCGAAAATGTAAGACCGACCGAACTGATCACACAGTATGAAGTGAGCAAGCCGCAACTGGAGGAGGTCATTGCCTGCTTAAATACCTTTGTGACAACCGATCATGAAACGCCGGAAGAAAAGGAAGCGGCATTACAGGCAGCATATGAAACACTGGATGCCTACTTAAACGCATCCAATGCCTGCCGTCCGCAGGTGTCATTGGAAACGCAGGAAAACGTATCCGTGCCGCTGGCAGCAGAAAAGACCGTCACAGAGAACGGAGTGCAGGCATTTGGCTGGAAGTATGACGATTCCTATACCAGTAAGACCGTCACAAGCATGTCAGATATCCAGAAATACGCTAAGAGCGGTAAAAAATACATCCTTAAGCTGAATAAGAATATCAATATCTCAAAGCAGATCAATGTGATGAATAACACCAAACTGGTCATCGTAAGTACCGGAAGTGATAAGTTCTCCTTAAAGGTCAATAACATGAGTAAAGACCCAAATACCTATTCCGATATGTTCCGTGTGGAAAAGGGTTCCTCCCTGACACTGGGGGATAATGAGAAAAACGGAAAACACGGTGTCATTTTGGATGGAAGAGGCATAGCACACATGGGAAGACTGGTCTGCGTGGAAGTCGGCGGCAGCTTAAACATCTATCCGGAAACGGAGATCAAAAACAACAACAGCATGGACGGACGCGGAAGCGGAATCATTAATAAAGGAACCATGATGATGTATGGCGGTACGATCAGCGGCAATAAATTTGCCACAACGGAAAAGAATTTTCAGGAAGTCAACCTCAAAGACGATGATGATAAGACCTACTGCCATGGAGGAGGACTCAGAAACGATGGAAACTGTACCATCAAGGATGGTACGATCAGCGGCAATACGGCAGCTACCGGGGGCGGTATCTATACCACGGGACCGGATTATGAGTCCGATCAGAAGGAAGCCGTCCTTAAGATCACAAAGTGCAAAATAGAAAACAACAAAGCACTTGGTACGGACCGTGGAACCGGAGGCGGTATCGTGGTCGGTTCCTATATGGGATCTTACTACGACAAGACCTTAAAAAAGAACGTACCGTATGTAAAAAACGGTGGAACGCTGATCATTGACGGAGGAGGTAATAATGAAGTCCATATCAGCGGCAATACGGCAGGAAACGGAAGTTTCGGAATCGCCGGCGGTATCATGAACAACGGATATGCGGATATCCAAAACTGTATCATTGAGAATAATCAGGCATCCAGCAAGGGTGCGATCAAAAACGGCTCTTATGATCATACAAAACCGGATATCATCTATAATGGAAAGTCCCACCATGAAGGAACGATGAACCTGGATAGTGTCAGCATCAGGAACAACGTGGCAAGGGAGACCGGGGCAGATGGAACTCCAAGCAGCTCGGCAGTTGGAAACCATGGGAACATGACCATCAAAAACAGCAACATCCATGACAATACCTCAAAAGGACTCGCCAACTGCGGCACCGAAACAGGTCAGCCTGTCACACTGACCGTACAGGATACGGAGATATATAGAAATAAGTCAGACGGCATCCATGCCTACGGTGAAAAGTCCGGTGCCGTGATAGACGGATGTAACGTACACGATAACTCCGGTCATGGCATCCGCAACAGCAGGACACTGACCTTTTCGGGAGGTACAACGACAAGTGAGCAGAACGGAACGGAAAATAAATTTTATTACGGGTTAAAAAATAATGCAGGCGGTGATATCAAGATCCGGACCGGATTAAACATCACAAAGAGTGCATCGAACGGTATCAGCAATGCAGGAAGCATCATCCTTGCAGCAGGAAATACCCTGACCGTAAAAGAGAACAGTATCGGTATCAGCAACACCGGAACCTTTAAGGCAGACGGAACACTGGATGTACAAAAGAATACCGGAACAGCCGTAAAGAACAGTGAGAACGGAACGTTTGACCTCAACAGCAATTCCACCATCGTAAACACCATGGCAGACGGAACCGCCATCATCAATGAAGGAAAAGGAGTCTTTACGGTAAAGAGCAAAACCAAACCGATGATCAGCGGAGCAGGTAAGGGTATCAGCAACAGTGCCACCTTCCACTATAACGGGAACGGAACCGTAACGGGAGACAGTGATAATGGCATTTATAACGGCAGTACCGGTGTATTAAACGTAACAGGCGGTGTGGATGTTACCGGTATGCAGAAACCGGGCATCAGCAATGCGGGAACTGCCACCATCTCCGGAATGGCAAGAGTGCGGAGTGCCAGCAAAACGGCATTGTCCAACGGTAAGACCGGAACCTGCACCATCAGCGGAAAGGCTAAGTTCCAGTATCTAGGTGGAGCAATCGGAACAGTCAACAATAAATCCATCTATAACGAAGGTCGCCTGATCAATACCTCGGCTGCAACCTATCTGTCCTCAAACAACAATTCCGTATTACAGAATGGTACGTTTGAGATCTCTTCGACAGCAAACCATCCGAAGGATTTATGTATCTACCTCTATGAGCAGAAATTCGTTACCGTTACCGGGACGCTCAACAGCGTCAACTACTTACAGCCAAAGAACCGGAAGGCAGGAAGAAAGGTGGCACAGGCATCCTATGCAGGAGCAGATGGCAGTACGATCCTAAATAAGCTGGCATTAACGGATGAGAGCAGGTTCTGCTTAAGGAGCGGAAAGACACTGAACCTACAGAAAGCCAATGCCGCATTAAAGGGAAGTGGGATCAATGCATCTGACCTGACGGCAAAGGATGTCATCTTAAGTGAAGCCGTACAGGTTACATACAAAAGCGGATTAAATGCAGACATCGCATGTACCATGCCAAAAACACAGGATACCTACTGGTATGAGGATGTAAAGGTAAAGGCATCCGTAAATGTAAACGGAAAAGAGAGCATGAAGCCGTACATTCAGGATAAGGCACAGAGAAACATCTATCAGTTCCTCGGATGGTATGATAAGAACGGTGTGCAGCGTTATGATCCGGTGACGGATCAGTGGTATGACCCGGAAACCAGGAAATGGTCCAAAGATTATACCTACAGCGGTGCTAAGGACCTTGTCCTGACGGCAAGATGGGAAAAATCCTACAACATCGCCTACCACGGAAACGGTCAGACCGTGGGGGATGACTATACACAGGCAAAGGATAAGAGCCTGATCATCTCTGATACGGAAATGTATAAGTTCGACGGAAAGTTCTACAAGGGACTGGTCGGGGAAGATACGTTCCAGAGGACGGAAACATACAAAAAGGATGAAAACGGAAACCTTCTGGATAAAAACAACAAAACCGTAACCGATGAAAGACATGCGGCAAAACTGACGAGCTTAAACCCGGACACCGGAAAGGAAGAACCGTGTGAGGAGCAGTACAGTGTGAAGGAGTGGGGAACATCTGCAAATGCTTTAAAGAAAAATGCAGCAGATGAAACATTTGAATTGAATACAGAATACCGTACCAGTGCTGTTTACCAAAGTGCATTAAATACCACGAATGACAAAGGCGAAAACCTCTGCATTACCTACGATGCACCGGATGACATGGTGAAAAAGGGCAGGGAAGAAAAACCGGCAGATAAGCTGACACTTGGCGTAAAGAAACAGGATGCTGCCATTTATGGTGCTTCACAGGGAAAAATGACCAGCGGGACATGGCTGAACATGTATGCCGTATGGGACAAGTTCCCGCAACTGGATGCCTACAACCGTTACTTTACGTTAAAACAGGCAGAAAACGGAGAGATCACAACGGAAGCACTGCTTACCACCCTGCGTTTTAAGGACGAGGAAGATACAGACGGCAGGTACCTGTATTCCAAGGATTACGAGTACAACAAAAAGGAAAACTGCCTGATCATCAAAGGAAAAGACGGTGCCACCTTAAAGCTCCGTGCGGAAACAGACATGGACAGCCTTAAGGAAACCGGAAAGAGCACCATCCGCTACACCTTAACGGATTCCGCAGGAAACATCACGACCAAGGAGGTAGAGTGCCGGATCGTGGATACCTCGGATATCCAAAAAGAGTATGACACCTATGTACGTTTCATCAGCCCGAAATACTACAAAAAGAACGGTGCATATGTTTCTAAGGAGAACGGAGGACTGGAGGAAAACTCCATCTGGAAAACGGACCCGGAGTATGCAGCATTGTTAGACAAAGCCATGAGCAATGAAAAACGCGGCATACAAAAAAAGAGTGTCCGTGTATTCGGTGTGAAGTTTGAAGCAGATGATCCGGGAAGCGGAACATGGGACCATGTGGAAGAAACATGGGAGTTCACACATGAACAGGTAAGATCCGTGGATGACTTTGTAGATCAACATGGTTACATGAACTATAAGGAAAAGGACGGATTAAAGAAATTCCGTGAACAATACAAAGACTGTATCAAGTAGTACAGAAAATGCCGGGTGCTGCGTATGCTGCATCCGACATTCCGATAGAGCCGCCTCATCATGGGGCGGTTTTATTATTATGATCGTTTATTTTTCTGCTATTCTTTGGCTATCTTTTATCTATCCCGTTTCTATCCTCATGCTATCCGAAAACTATAATTTCCTTTACATGCCACAATCCCGCAAAAATCAAGGGTTTTGTGGATTTTAGTTGACACAATCATTATGCTATTTTACAATTATAAAATATGTATAAAATAGCTATAATATAACTATTTTATATTGAAAAAAAGTATAAATAATGGTAAAATATATTTAGAAATAAAGGAAATACAAAAACTACATTTTTAAAATATATATTTTGTAGAGGATTTCAATTATGAAAAAAAGAGTTTTAGCATTGATCTTAGCATCGGTGATCACCTTGACAAATGGTAACATCGCATTTGCAGCGGAAGCAGACAATGAAAATACAACAGATACAATGGTTATGGAAGAAGCTGTAGGAGAAAGCACACAGCCAAAACAGGAAGAAGATACCGAATCTGAAGAACCGGAAAAGGTTGCGGAAGATGATCCGGCAGAAACTGAAACCGTAGCGGTTACAAGCATTGATACTACATCAGAAAACATTACTGTAGAAACATCGGAAGATGTACCGGAGCAGGGTTACACTAAAAGTGGTACTTATGGCGAAAATATCACATGGAATTTTGATGAAGCTACAGGTACTTTGACATTTTCAGGTAGCGGAGATATGGCAGACACACCGGCTGGAGAATTTACTCCATGGGAAAAAAACTTCCGCACAGAAGTGAAACACATCATTATCAATGATGGTATTACGAACATTGGTATGAATGCTTTTTATACGATTGAAAAAGCTGAGGATATTTACATTCCACAAAGTGTAACTGTCATTAAAGGTGGTGCCTTACAGGGATGTAAAAGTATAAAAGAACTTCGTTTACCAAATAGTTTGACGAATATCGGTGTAAAAGCATTTTTCTTTATGGATTCCTGTAAAGGCTTCTATATTGACAATCCACAAACAGGCTATTATACAGAAGATGGTGTGTTGTTTGGTAATAGGACTTTAATAACATATCCGCAGGGAAATGAAAGAACCTCTTATCGGGTTCCATATGGTACGGAAAAACTGGAAAGATTAGCATTTACTAATACTCCTTATTTGCAGACAGTGTATATCCCGGAAACTATGACAAAATTAGATTCTCAGATGTTTTATAATGATTCCTCAAGGTCCGTCCATATGAGAAATCCATTATATATTTATTTTCTTACAGCAGGAAAAACCGTAGACATGAATGGTTCTGTTTTTCAAGCTTTGCCAAGTGGTTCTAAGATTTATGTAAAGAATCAGGAGTCTTGCAATCAGCTTAACAGTGGCAGTGCCTTTACAAATAAAGAGGATGTTAAAGCAGAAGTTTATCAGCAGACGGAACCATACTCCGCATACGAAGCATTAAAAAAGACCTATGCAAATGGTACCTACAGATTAAATTCCGGAAGAACTACCCTGTTTCGTTATGAAGCAGCAGATGCACCGACTGCAAGAGATACAACTGCATGGACTTCCAACAATACAGATATTGCAATCTCTCCGGATGGAATGGGATATATTACCGGCGGCACCAAACCGGGAACAGCCACCATTACCGTTACAAGGGAAGATAAAAAAGACTCTTTCAGCTTTACGGTTGTGAACGTGGTCCCGACTACAAGCACAGAGCTTTATCATCAGGCAGACGGGAAAAAGCAGGTATTAGGAAACAGCCTGTGCATCCATACGGGAAAAAGTGATACGGTCAGATTACAGACCGTACCGGAATTAACCACGGCATTGGCAGGAAAGGTTACATGGACTTCTTCAGACAGTTCCAAAGTCAACGTGAAAGCAAGCGGAACATACAATGAAAACGCAACCCTTTCCCGGAAAGCAGCAGGAGATGTTACCGTAACGGCAGCCATGAAAGATGAGAATGGTAAAGAAATCAAAAAAACGTTTCAGATTATCGGAGATAAGAGTACCGAATACTGGTATGCTATTGTAGATGATGATGACCGGGTATGGGTGACAGATTCCACACCGGTAGAACCAAAAGTTGAAGTAAGAGACAGTAACAGTAATGCCGTATTACGGGAAGGCATAGATTATACATTAAGCTACCATGATAACTTCCTTCCACAAGGAGAGAATGACTGGTGGGGATATGTAACCATTTACCCGATTGGTGCATACAACGGCAATCCATCTATAGAAAATGCGTTTGTAATCTGTCGTGACGAACAGCCGGATGATTCCAAAAACTCAGACGATCATCAGAAAACGGATGATAGCAAGAAAACTCCGGATTCACAGAATCCGTCCACTACCAATAAACTGAAAAAGCAGAAGATCACAAAGGTATCTTCCACATACAAAAAATCAGTCGGACAGAGTTTTACCTTAAAACCAAAAGCCAAGGGCAAGATCACCTATAAGACCGGTAACAAGAAAGTTGCAACGGTCAACAGCAAAGGAAAAGTAACCGTAAAGGGAACCGGAAAGGCAACCATCACGGTAACGGCAAAGGCAACCTCCACCTACAGCAAGAGCGTGAAAAAGATCACGGTCTACGGTGTACCGAAAAAACCGGAAATGAAGAAACTGACCGCCGGAAAGAAGAAATTCACGGTACAGTGGAAAAAAGACAAAAAGGCTGACGGTTATCAGGTGCAGTATTCCACGGACAAAAAGTTCAAAAAGAACGTAAAGAGTGTGAATGTATCAAAGAAAAGCACAAAGGCAACCGTAAAGAAGCTGAAAAAGGGAAAGACCTACCGGGTAAGAGTACGTTCCTATAAAAAGATCAACGGAAAGAAATACTACAGCGGATGGGGCAAAGTAAAATCCGTAAAGGTGAGATAACAGGACAATTTGCACAGAATTTTTTTGACAAATATCCAGTTGCGTGATAATATGATAGTAGAAAAGGGTACTGCCGATAGACGGTTAGTCCACATACTTATTGATTACAAAATAACCGTTCAGTTTGCAGGCTGGGGCGGTTATTTTTGTGATTTATTGCATCCAATGGAATATCCAAGTCCGAAAGAGGTCAGGCATAAGCTGATGACTGCAATCAGACCTACAAGTGTCAGCATTGGCATCCCCTCCTTTCAACAGATTCCCGTTCAGGTTTCTATGTAATCAGAGGGTCACAGTCCCTCTGTAGAAGGACTAACCGCCTACCGTTATGGCAGTACCCATAATGTAATTATAGCAGTTTTTGACAGATTTTTCCATATTTTTAGATGTAACTTTCATTTCCATTTTCTTTATTTTTAAACTTATAGACTTCAATCGGTTTAAAGTCTATCTGCCTGCAACCAATCAGCTGCACATTGTGTAATGTCTTTTATTTTTTCCAAACAAAATTACCCCACTATTAAAAACTGTATAACAGCTTCCATGTACCGGGTATCCTCCGATACATTTTCCGGATTTTTCGACTTTCTTAGGTTAATCAAAAATTGTGTTACTTTAAAATCGCACAAAAACAAAGAGATTTTATGCAAAATCCGGTTTTAAATTCAAAGAAGAAAGGAGACGCAGCGGATCGTATTTTAAATCCGTCTGCTGATAAACACAAAATGAAAGAAATAAACAATATAGCAGATACAACCGGTCGTGCAACATACCAGTCTTCTCCAACAAAGATTTCTCCGGCTATGGAGCAATTATATTTTGAGATGGAGGATAAAGAGCATGTGTTCCAAATAGGACTTAAAACCATACTTGAATGTATCCTTTTTGGAGCCCAGGAAAAACAACTGCCAGATCTTCCACTTTCATGGTATACGGAGGTGTGTAGCAGGTATGATATTCCTATGTCGGAGTTATTTGGAGAAGAGGAGGACAGCAGGATGCAGATGTGAGTGGATTTAATTTAATAAAGGAGAAAAACGATGGGTAAAGAATTATGCTTTATTATTGAAAATGAAAATATATATTTAGAGCAGGTTTTGGTGAATTATATAGATATTCCTATTTTTTTCTTATGTAGAGGGAAAAAGCAGTATTATATAGCTTTATGTACCGATATTAGTAAATTAATCTATATTATTACGAAGCTTTCGTTTTCGGACGCATATTGCTTATTACATGGGAAAATGCCTATGAGAGATGCTATCTTAAAACAAAAAGAATATTGGCTGGTTTATTCTGAGAATGAAATCAGTTCAGATATTGTCACAAAACACGAAATGAGTATGCTGAAGTGCGAATTGTTACCAGAGGATGGAGCTGTGTTCCAAATTTTAACAAAACAGGTGGAGACATTTGTACAGGAATTTGACAAAGAGTTTTTTGCTACTAAATATTTTACTGAAAGTGAGAAAAAAGCTGATTTGAATGATTTAGATGAAGTAGCTGAAGACTAGATTAAAAGAAAGTCTTATCAGGGCATTAAACGTAAGATGATATAAAAATCCTACATTAACAAGGGTACTGCTCATAATGATGCACGGAATGATAGCTGCAACTGTCAGCTTATGCAGTCGGAAATGGCTATTGTTTTTTATGTAATGAAATATCTGAATCAGAAGAAAGCCTGACATGAGTAAATGGCTAACTCCGTATTTTCAGATATTCACATTGGTTTATCCGACTGCCATAGTATCGCAGCATTTCATCCCAAATCATAATGTAGTACCCTTGACTGGATTATATCATAAGTTTTTCTTGGTTTCTATAAATGAATGATGGGTAGCCATATCACTTCCGAAAAGATGGAAAGGATTCTGTTACGATTCCCATACATGGAAAAATTAAAAAGATATATCTTAAACAATTAAGAAAGATTGTAGAGGAGGAACAAGTATGTCATTAAAGGAGTATATGGAACTGCCGTACAGCATGAGTATCATTCCTGATACAGTAGAAGGTGGATTCACTGTCATTTTTCCGGAACTTCCCGGATGCATGACATGTGGGGATACAATAGAAGAAGCTGTTGAAATGGCAATGGATGCAAAGAAATGCTGGTTGGAAGACGCAATAGAAATGGGGAAAAAAATACCTTTGCCGTAACAAGAAAGAGATTTAAAATAAAAAAGGGATTTATACGGATAAAGATCTAATCCGGTCTATTCCAAGTATTCCGAGATATCGGATGACTATATGAAAAAGTAGTTCAAGCCTTAAAAGAAAAGGCAGAACGTTTTGGCACTGTACAGCTACACCAGTTAAAAGGGCTGTTGGTCGGGTACCTGTCAGTCCTATTATATTTCAAGGATCATGGAATTTCCTAACAACTATAAAAGAATTCAGTTACTAGTGGATAAAATGTTTTTGTATTGAAAAAGTGTACGGTGAATGATAATATATAATTAAAAATGAACAAGAACTAAAAAATACATTTTTAAAATGCATAATTATTTGTGATTATAGGAAGAAAGAAATAGAGAATATAAGACAGCACACATCAGATTCGGAACAATAAAAAGACAATAGAATACAAAAGTATCCTATATACAAAGATCACGATAGAAGGAGGAACGGGTTGAAATCATATATTATATATACCGGATACCAACCCAAAATATAAAAATGATCATAGTACCGGAAAAAGAGGCGTTGATTCGTAAATTTGCAGGGAGAAAAATCAGATTTTATAGAAAAAAAGCAAAAATGACGCAGGATGAATTTGGAATACGTCTTGCAAAAGAGTTAGGAAAAAAGGCGGATATCCAGGCAACAACGATTTCAAATTGGGAATACGGAAGAGTTCCCATTCGTAATCTTGAAGCAATCGCAAAAGTATTGAATGTAACAGTAGATGATCTGATCCCGGGAGAAGAGGAGCTTGAAGAAGAATTGGGAACTAAAAAACTTACAGAACAGGAAGATGTCAGTCTGACATTGACTGATAAAAAGTACAAGCTGCAATCAAATTTCCGTTTGCCGGTTTCCGTTGAAGAATTGGAACGCTATGATGGAGAACCTGTGTGGGTTAGAAGCAGAAATTCAATGTATAGTGGTAAATGGGGAATTGTAGATGCACTTCGTCAAACAATTGTTTTTAAAAAAGGAGTTTATACGAAATTTTCGGACATTGATGGTATCATATACCGTTTTCCTCAGCCGTTTTCACTTCCAGTGGATGCAATAGGCAGACCTTTAGCATTATCAGAGGTAAGAAAAAGTATAGAACCAATCTGGGTTGAAATAATTAGTAGTGATATGACAGAAAAAATATTGATGAAAGGCTGGTACGAGTATTATCACAATTCTGATTGTGTATCGAATAATTCCGGTGCCATTCTATCTCTATCACTATACGGAAAAACATGGGTTGCATTCACAGACCCATGTAAAACAGATGAAGATTAATCTGTTAAAAAATCACGAAAGGACTGCAATTACAAAGTCTGCAGTCCTTTTTACATTTATTATCACTATCGAAAAGAGAAGTTTTACTTACCTTCTATGTACCACATAATGGTTATCCTCCATCAGCTTCACAGCCTTTTCAAGAGCATCCTCTTCATAGAACTCAATCTGGAGCACACCGTCCTCATATTCCCGGTTGTGCAAAATTCCAATATTTTTAATACTGATATTGTGGCTTGCCATAATGGTAGCTAAAGTGGCAATGGCACCGGCTTCATCGACAAGATCGCAGTAGACACTGTAATTTTTCTGTAAGGAACCACGGACAGGGGTTGTGATAGAATCACGATAATCTTTGGCACTTTGGAAAAAAGAAATAATGTCATCGGACTTTGCATCTGCGACAGAAGAGCGAATATTTTGTAATGCATGGATATAGCAATCCGTCAGTTTTAAAATCTGTTCCTGATTAGATAAACAGATATTCTGCCACATCACAGGAGAAGAAGAGGCAATGCGCGTAATATCCTTAAAGCCGCCGGCTGCAATTGTACGCATTGTTTCCTGTTCATCATCTAAATCCGAAACCAAATTGACCAGACTAGAAGCAATAATATGCGGAAGATGACTGATCGCAGCCGTTGCAAAATCATGTTTTTCATAGTCCAGGATCATAGGCACCGAGCCTAAGGATTTGACCAGAGCATGAAACTCCTCAAGCTGTGCAGGGGTTGTCTTAGCCGTTGGGGTAATGATATAGTAGGCATTTTCCAAAAGATATTCCGTAGCATTAAAAAAACCTGTTTTTTCGGAACCGCACATCGGATGACCGCCGATAAAATTCGCTTCCATATCCAGGGCAGTTACAGCTTTGTGGATATCGCTTTTGACACTGCCGACATCGGTAATGATACAGGAGGGTTTGATGACAGATTTTAATTCCTTTAAATAAATAAGATTCTGCTGCACCGGAGTACAGAGAAAAATGTAGTCACAGTCAGCAAAATCCGAGAGTGGCAGCAGCGTATCATTCTCGATGGTGCCAAAATCGTGTGCTTCCTGAATGGTGTCAGCATGTCTGGCAGTAGCGATCAGGGTAGTGTCGGAGTATTTTTTCTTTATTGTCCTAGCAATGGAACCGCCAATCAGTCCAAGACCGATAAAGCCAACTTTTTCAAAAGACATTACAGTGTCCTCCCGGATAATTCAATGTAAGGTTTGATATTGTTCATCACGGAATCAAACTGCTCAAAGTTCAAAGACTGCGGACCATCGGAAAGCGCATGGGCAGGGTCATTGTGAACCTCAATCATCAGACCATCTGCACCGCAGGCAATGGCAGCTTTTGCAAGAGGTTCCACATAGGAACGGACACCGGTTGCATGGCTTGGGTCAACAATAACCGGAAGGTGTGTTTTTTCTTTTAAAACGCAGACAGCACTTAAGTCTAAAGTGTTGCGTGTAGCAGTTTCAAAAGTACGGATTCCGCGTTCGCAAAGGGCAACTTTGGAATTCCCGGCAGCCATGATATATTCTGCAGCGTTGAGCCATTCATCGATCGTAGCAGAAAGACCACGCTTTAACAGTACCGGCATACCGGTGCGTCCAACCTCTTTTAAAAGTTCAAAATTCTGCATATTTCTGGCACCGACCTGCAGCATGGAAACATACTGTTCCGCAGATTCCACGGCGTGGGCGCTGGTTACCTCACAAATAGTTGCCAATCCGGTTTCTTTTGCGGCAGTCTGCATATATTTTAAACCTTCTACTTCCAGTCCCTGGAAAGAGTATGGGGAAGTACGCGGCTTATAAGCACCGCCACGGAGGATCGTTGCGCCGGATTTTTTAACGGCATGGGCAATCTTTAAAAGCTGTTCCTCTGTCTCTACGGCACATGGTCCGGACATGATCGTAATGTTGTTTGGACCGATCTTAGTGCTGCCAACGGAGAATTCCATCGGTTCCGGGTGGAACTTCTTATTAGACAGCTTATAGCTTTCCGTGATCGGGACAATTTTCTCCACGGAAGGGAGAGCACAGATAGCATTGGTGTCTAACTTGGATTTGTCGCCGACAACACCGATGATCAGCACTTCCTCGCCCTGGGAAAGATGCGTATGTAAGCCCTTTTCTTCAATTTTTGTAATAATCTTTTTGACAGCGGATTCTTCCGCGTTTGGTTTCATAACAATAATCATAATCGTACCTCTTCTTCTATAAAATAAATCATAAACTAAACATATCATACTATGAAATTTTTAAAAATGCAACACTTCAACGCGTTTAAGTGATAAAATATTTTTGGAAAATGATTGTTAAAATAATAACATAGAAAAATAAATTGTGAAAAATAAATAAAAGACTTGAGAATAATCAGAAAATTTTGTAAAATATAGATATCGGTAATGAGAAGTTGCCAAGATTAGTTTAAGGGAGGATTTTTATATGAATGTTTACACAACTGACAAAATTCGGAACGTAGTTCTTCTGGGGCATGGTGGAGCCGGAAAAACATCCCTGGTAGAAGCAATGGCATATTTATCCGGCATTACAAATCGTATGGGAAAAATCAGTGATGGAAATACTATCAGTGATTATGATAAAGAAGAGACAAAGCGTCTGTTTTCCATTAATACATCTGTAGTTCCAATTATCTGGGACGATGTAAAGATCAACATATTAGATACTCCTGGTTATTTCGATTTTGTAGGCGAGGTAGAAGAAGCAGTGAGTGCCGCTGATGCAGCGATCATCGTAGTATCAGGAAAGAACGGAATTGAAGTAGGAACGAAAAAAGCATGGGAAATCTGTGAAAAATATAAATTGCCGCGTATGATATTCGTAACCGATATGGACATAGACAACGCAAGCTACCGTCAGGTCGTAACGGATCTGCAGGAACTTTACGGAAAGAAGATCGCGCCATTCCATCTTCCAATCCGCGAAAACGAAGAGTTTGTGGGTTATGTCAATGTTTTACAGCAGAGAGCAAAACGCTGGACGGTAGACGGAAATGTAGAAAAAACAGAAGTACCGGAATACTCCAAAGAGAATTTAGGTATCTGCAGGGAAGCTTTGATGGAGGCTGTTGCAGAGACCAGTGAGGAGTTCATGGACCGTTACTTCAACGGCGAGGAATTTTCCGAAGATGAGATCCGACAGGCACTCCGTGTCAACGTAGCAGAGGGAAGCATCGTACCGGTGCTGATGGGCTCTAATATTTTAGCACGCGGAATGTATACCTTAATGGTTGATATCGTAAAATATCTGCCAAGTCCTGAAAAACGTGAATGTACCGGAATCAACGCAAAGACAAATGAAGTATATCCGGCAAATTACGATTTTGCAAAACCAAAATCAGCATATGTGTTTAAGACTATTGTGGATCCGTTTATCGGAAAATATTCATTAATTAAAGTAAATTCAGGTGTATTGAAAGCAGACGATGTGCTTTATAATCAGCACAAAGACGTCGAGGAAAAGATCGGAAAACTTTATGTACTCCGCGGAAATAAGCCGGAAGAAGTAACAGAGCTGCATGCGGGAGATATCGGAGCATTGGCAAAACTTTCAAAAGTCACAACAACCGATACTTTATCGACAAAAGCAAATCCGGTCCTGTATATTCGGACGCAAATCTCCACACCATATACATGCATGAGATATAAAGCAAAGAATAAAGGAGATGAAGATAAGATTTCCCAGACTTTGCAAAAACTGATGCAGGAAGATTTAACATTGAAGAATGTCAATGACAGCGAGAACGGACAGACGCTTTTATATGGTATGGGTGACTTGCATTTAGAGGTAACGGCAAGCAAACTCTTAGAGAAATACAAAGTGGAGATTGAACTCACAAAGCCGAAAGTTGCGTTCCGTGAGACCATTCGTAAAAAAGCAGACGTAGAATACAAGTACAAAAAACAGTCCGGAGGACATGGACAGTATGGTCATGTTAAGATGACATTTGAGCCATCTGGAGATTTAGAGACACCATATGTATTCGAACAGACAGTTGTTGGTGGAGCTGTTCCAAAGAACTATTATCCGGCAGTAGAAAAAGGTCTGGCAGAAGCAGTGTTAAAAGGACCTATGGCAGCATATCCGGTAGTCGGAGTGAAAGCAGTGCTTTATGATGGATCCTATCATCCGGTAGACTCTTCCGAGATGGCATTTAAAACAGCAGCGATCCAGGCATTTAAGAAAGGCTTCATGGAGGCATCTCCGGTACTCTTAGAGCCAATTTCTTCTCTGAAAGTCATTGTTCCGGATAAATATACCGGAGATGTTATGGGAGATTTGAACAAACGCCGGGGCAGAGTTCTTGGAATGAATCCGATCGATGGCGGAAAACAGGAGATTCTTGCGGACGTTCCGACCATGGAACTCTATGGATATACCACAAGTTTGAGAGCGATCACCGGAGGAAGCGGAGACTACTCTTATGAGTTTGCAAGATATGAGCAGGCACCTTCTGATATCCAGGAAAAAGAGATTGAAGCAAGAGCAAATAAAGTAGAAAAAGCAGATTAAAAATAAAGACGGGTTGGAGATAACAGGTGAAGATCAGAAAGCAGAAAGCAGTTGCATGGATTCTGGTTCTGGTTTTCCTGTTAGAAGACCCTGCAGTTGTAAGGGCATATGGATTTCAGGATGGGAAACCACAGGAATTATCCGAAGATAAGAAAAAGTATCCGACAGATATCACAAAAACAGATCATCTGTTTGAGTACCGGATTACCTATGAGTTGAACGGAGGACAGAATTCAGGGAAAAATGCCGAGTCCTATCGCATGGAGGATTTACCGCTTACTTTAGAATCGCCAAGGCGGGTAGGATACAACTTTGCAGGATGGTATGCAGACAATTATTTTGAAAAAAAAGTAACAACCATTGAACAGGGCATGGTTGGGAATATGGTGCTATATGCAAAATGGACCAGAAAGATCAACGATGTCGAAAATATCAGCAGGTATTCTTATCATACGGATGCGAAACTTGGCAAAGACACCAAGACACTAAAAGACTGCAATTATAAAGTGTTAGACTATGTCAGCATTCCGGGAATGCCCTCGACAAGACAGGAGGACATCAAAACCCGGCGCATTTTAGATGAGGATCAATGTCCGCAGGGACTATGTTTGACAAAAGATTTTATTTTAGTGACGGCATACAGTTGTGATTGGGATGTGTTAGGGTCACTTTATCTGTTTGACAGAAAGAGTGGAGAGTATCTTGCAACACTCGGAATGAAGAGAAACAGCCACTTAGGCGGTGTTGCCTGTGATGGGAAAAATGTATGGATCTGTCATTCCGACAACAGCACCTTAGAGAGAATCCCATATCAGATGCTTGTGGAACTCGCAAAGGAAAAACCAAAAGAATTTATTGACTGTTCAAAGTCCATAGAGGCTTTTCGGGTGAAAAACCGTCCTTCCTGCATCACTTATCATGATGGGAAATTGTGGGTGGCAACGGAAAATGATTTTTTAAAATCCAAAATGATCGCCTATCGGTTTCAGGAAAATGAATTAAAAGAAATGGATTCCTATACGATACCGCCAAAGGTACAGGGAATTGCATTTGCAGACGATGGAAGGGTGTTTTTAAGCACTTCGTTAGGAAGGACAAAATCCTCCTTTTTAAGAATATATCACTCGTTAGAAGCCTTGAATGAAAAGCCGACAAAACCGATGCAGAAGGTGGAAATGCCGCCCTGCTCGGAGGAACTTGAGATTTTTGGACAGAATCTCTATATTCTCTTTGAATCCGCGGGACAGAAGTATTATGAAGGAACGGATGGAAAAGGCAACAGTTTGTCGCCATTAGAAAAGATCATATGTATCAAATTACAATCAGTGTAAAAGAGTAAAAACGTAGGGCAGATTTCCTATTAAAATTGGGAATCTGCCCTGTTGTGTTATGGAGCTGTGTGGTGGTCTGAAATTTGCATTTCGGTTTCATGGAAGGACATGTTTTGTGTCCTTGTTTCGTGGGAATACTTGACAAATAATAGGTCTGTGCTAAAATTTTATCTATATGAGCAAAAATAAGAGAAAGTAGAGATTCGTAAGTGATACGAGTTTAGGAGGAACAGGAAAATGTCAGTCAAAGGAACACCATACAATCACAGAGCCATTGAGCAGAAGTGGCAGAAAATCTGGGATGATGAGAAAGCATTTGCAGCAACCGATGATTATTCCAAACCAAAATATTATGCACTGGTAGAGTTCCCATATCCGTCAGGACAGGGACTTCATGTAGGTCATCCAAGACCATATACCGCATTAGATATTGTAGCAAGAAAGAGAAGAATGCAGGGTTACAATGTCTTATATCCGATGGGCTGGGATGCATTCGGACTGCCGACAGAGAACTATGCGATTAAAAATAAGATCCATCCAAGGATCGTAACAGAGAATAACGTGAAGCATTTTAAACAGCAGCTTCATTCTTTAGGTTATTCTTTTGACTGGGATCGTGAGATCAATACAACAGACCCGCAGTATTACAAGTGGACACAGTGGATCTTCTTAAAATTATTTAAAGAAGGTTTGGCTTATAAGAGTGAGATGCCGATCAACTGGTGTACATCCTGTAAAGTCGGTCTGGCAAATGAAGAAGTAGTCAACGGAGTCTGCGAGCGTTGTGGAAGTCCGGTAGTACGGAAAGTAAAGAGCCAGTGGATGTTAAAGATCACGGATTACGCTGAAAAACTCTTAGAGGGATTAGAGGACGTAGATTATATTGAGCGTGTCAAAGTTTCACAGAAGAACTGGATCGGAAAAAGCCAGGGTGCAGAGGTAGAATTCCAGGTTGCCGGCAAGGAGGAAAAACTGACCGTGTATACAACCAGACCGGATACTTTGTTCGGAGCAACCTATATGGTAGTATCACCGGAGCATCCGATGTTAGATAAATATAAAGAAGATATTAAGAACTGGGATGCAATTCAGGATTATCGTGAGCAGGCTGCAAAAAAATCCGATTTTGAGCGTTCAGAGCTTGCAAAAGAAAAGACAGGTGTGGCAATTGACGGTTTGAGTGCCATTAACCCGGTCAATGAGAAAGAAATTCCGATCTGGGTATCAGATTATGTACTGATGTCTTACGGAACAGGTGCGATCATGGCGGTTCCGGCACACGATACCAGAGACTGGGAGTTTGCAAAAAAATTCGATCTGCCGATCATCGAAGTAGTGGCAGGCGGTGAGAATGTACAGGAAGAGGCATACACCGATGTGGCTTCCGGAAAACTGATCAACTCCGGATTTTTAGATGGACTTGAAGTAGCAGAAGCAAAGAAAAAAATGATCGCCTTTTTAGAGGAAAAAGGAATTGGAAAGAGCAAGACCAACTTCAAACTGCGTGACTGGGTATTTTCACGTCAGCGTTACTGGGGCGAACCGATCCCAATCGTAAAATGCGAAAAATGTGGTTATGTTCCGCTTCCGGAGAGCGAGCTTCCGTTAGAGCTTCCGGATGTAGACAGCTATATGCCGACAGACAATGGAGAATCTCCGTTAGCAGCAATGACAGACTGGGTCAATACCACCTGCCCTTGCTGTGGCGGACCGGCACAGCGTGAGACAGATACCATGCCACAGTGGGCAGGTTCTTCCTGGTATTTCTTACGTTATACAGATCCGAAGAATACAGAGGCATTAGCAAGCAAAGAAGCACTGAAATACTGGCTGCCGGTAGACTGGTATAATGGCGGAATGGAGCATACAACACTGCATCTTCTCTATTCCAGATTCTGGCACAGATTTTTATATGATCAGGGTGTTGTTCCAACAAAGGAGCCATACCAGAAACGTACTTCCCACGGAATGATCTTAGGAGAAAATGGCGAGAAGATGTCTAAATCCCGTGGAAATGTAGTAAATCCGGATGACATTGTCATGGACTACGGCGCAGATACACTTCGTACTTATGAAATGTTCATCGGAGCATTTGATCTGAGTGCTTCCTGGTCTGAAAATGGAGTAAAAGGATGCCGCCGTTTCTTAGACCGTGTATGGAAACTGCAGGAGATTTTAGTAGACGGAAATGAGTACCGCAGTGCATTTGAAACAAAGATGCACCAGACCATCCAGAAAGTAAGCAGTGATTTTGAAAATTTGAAATATAACACGGCGATTGCTGCAATGATGAGTCTGTTAAATGATTTCTATAAAGAGGGATCTATCAACCGTGCAGAATTCAAAACATTTTTAATTCTGTTAAATCCGGTAGCACCTCATATCACGGAAGAAATCTGGGCGAACTGCGGATACGAAGGAAGAGTCTATGCACAGACCTGGCCGGAATTTGATGAGGCAAAGACCGTAGAAGATACGATCGAGCTTCCGGTTCAGATCAACGGCAAGACAAGAGCAGTTGTAACACTTCCGGCAGATGTAGATAAAGATACTGCAATTGCTGCAGGAAAAGAACTGATCGCAGATAAGCTGACAGGAACGATCGTAAAAGAGATTTACGTTCCGGGCAGAATTATCAATATTGTGCAGAAATAGTTGAAATAAAATATAAGAACATTGCACAGATGAATGTGCATTTGAAAAGACAGAATGGCGTAGTTTAGTGTAGCACTGACTACGCCATTTTACATAGAAATTGTGTAAAGTTAACGTCTTTTCATATTTTTCATCAGTGAGAGGATCATATCCGTCTTTTTTCGTTCCTCCTCTGACATGTTCTGTTTCAGGATATTGATCATCATATCCCGTTCGTTTTCGGAAAACTCAATCCCTTCCTTTTTGGCGGTAGAAGCAGCCTGCGAAAGCTCGGATGCCATTTCTTTTGCGTTGCCGGAATGGTTCTGATTGGCAAACTGCATTAAGAAGTTGAGTTTTTCAGGGGAAATATTTCCCATATTTCCCTGTTTTAATAAATCTGAAATGTCCATTAGATACCTCCTGATCAGCGGAATAATAAGTCGTATGCGGAAAAGAGCTGGAACATATTGATAAAGGAATCAAGATTTTCCGCCTCTTTTTCATTGCAGTATGGGCGGATGTCATTCAGCATATTGACCACATTTTCTTCCGGATTTTCCATAGAACATATATTCAGACTGCTGGAGTCGTTTTCAAAAAAGTGTATTGTCTTCTGCAACTCTAAGATTTTGGCAAAAATTGCGAGATTCTTCTGCTGGGGTTCCTGCAGATAGGGAATTGAGGTTTTCAGAATCTGGAGTTCTTTGCTTTGCAGCTGTTCATCGAAAAGTGTTGGTTTCAGTTCGTCGTCCATAAAATCCTGTAGTTACCCTTTTTCTTTCAATATATGCATCAGAAAAAAAGCTATGCAATATTTTGAAGCCTGCATATAGTAACAGTAGGAGCTTTATGCCAAAATCAAGAATAGGAGCAGAAAAATGGGAAAACTGATCATTGACGGAAATAAAGTATATGAGATAGATGAGGAATGTCTTGAGAAAAAACGCCACAAAGAGCAGGAAGAACGAAAAAGAGAATGGGAACAGAAATGGGAGCGAAACCGTGAAAAAAACAGTCAGAACAGTCGTGAGAAGAACCGTAAAGGTGTAAGAGAAATTTTCCGATAAGAAAAACGGGTACTGCATCAGCAGTACCCGTCAGACTGTAGACAAAGACCTCGGCATTTCGCCGAGGAATTTTCTTTGAAAG
>DNUZ01000018.1 GCA_003507655.1 Lachnospiraceae bacterium
AATTCTATTGATGTATCAGTATAAAATTAGGAGATTTAGATAATAACACAAGAGAAGAAGTTGAAAACTTTTCAAAACTTCTGGTAACTCTTTGAAATACATATCAATAGATACGATAATATAAATTATGTTTGTATTTGTTGATAATATCGGAAAAATTGTAAATTTATTTTCTATGTGAATTTTCATTTTTGTAGGGCTGGCATTAGACCAGCCCTTGATTTCATTATAATGGATAAAAAGATATTGAATATATGCACGGTAAAATGACTATTCTCAATAACGATGTTGAAAAAAGTAACGTTAGTGCTGTTGAAAAAATCACCATAGTTCTAATGAATCTTCTGCATCTACCCATATCTGCATTGTTCCATCAAGATATAATTTTGCATATTCCAGCGGTTTATCAATAGCAAGTGCATTTAATGCACAATCTGATCCGGGTGTTGTTTTTAAATTCTTTTCTGTTTCCCACAGTCAATGCGGAGCATATAGCCAGCACTGGTATATACATCAATGCTGTTTCTGTGTGGATTGTATTCTGCAAATATCGTTCTCATCGTATCAAATCTCTTAAAACAGGTGAAATCTCAATTGGAATTTATGGAGATGACAGAACATTTAAAAATGACTTGGCGAGCAATTATGCAAGATAAAAACCATCATATAATTGTCAAAAAACTAGATGGAAAAATAGTTTCTTCTTGTGTTTGTGTGATTATTCCTAATTTGACAAGAAACATAAGACCATATGCGTTTATTGAAAATGTTGTCACACATTCAGATTATCGTGGAAAAGGATATGCAACGGAGTGCTTAAATTACGCAAAACAAATAGCAGAGAACACAAATTGTTATAAAATGATGCTGCTTACAGGTTCAAAGAAAAAAGAAATATTGAACTTTTATGGGAATGCGAGATATAACAGTACAGATAAAACAGCGTTTATTCAATGGATTGAATAATACAAGTTCCAATTTGTGGAGAAAAAATTATTATGATCAGAGCATTACAGAAAGCAGATATAGATAGCGTCACTGATATATGGTTGGATACCAATCTAAAAGCACATGATTCTATTCCGACCCAATACTGGAATAGTAATTATGATTTAGTGAAATAATAGTTTTCACAACCGAATCCTTGACAAAGTCCAAAAGGGAGTTGTAAAATACGGATGTGTGTGGAAAAGGACTAGTACGGACGTGCGAAGTTACAGAGAAGAGATCAAACGCTGAGAGATCTCACTTTTTTATCCCCGGAACCTGCCTTGGAGCATTCAGATGAAAGTCTGGCGTAGAACCGGCGTTAACGGTGAAAGAGTGAACGCAATGCGTTAAACTGGGTGGTACCGCCGGAAGCTTTTCGGTCCCTGTAGGCAGGGAGGAAAGCTCCCGGCGTTTTATGTAGAAAGAATAGGAACTTATGAAGTTCCTATCCTAAACACTCGAGACAGGCTGGTCCTGTCGTAGAGTGAGCAAGTATTGTAAAGCGGAATAAGACCGTTTAGAACAACTTAGATCAGAGAACAAACCACAATTGTCACAACGTAGAACGTTGCACAGAGCAACTATGCAGAGTTTCTTTTTGTGCAATGGAGATGAAACTCAGGAAATCGTGAAGCCCACTGGCGCACGCGATTTACGTTTTCGGAGGTTCATCGGAATGGTCTGCACAAGGAAACGCGGAATAGTTGATCTGTGCAACCTCATAAATGCCCGGCAATTACAATTTGTCCTACATCTATCTTGTGAGAAAACCTATATTGAGAAAATCAATACTGTGAGAAATTCGAGAGGAGAAAGAAAATGGCAAAGGATAAGAAATTAGTAGAAGCGATCACATCCATGGACACTGACTTCGCACAGTGGTATACCGATGTAGTAAAAAAGGCAGAACTGATCGCCTATTCATCCGTAAAAGGATGTATGATCATCAAACCGGCAGGCTATGCGATCTGGGAAAATATCCAGAAAGAGTTAGACCGCAGATTCAAAGAAACAGGTGTGGAAAATGTCTACATGCCAATGTTCATACCGGAGAGCCTGCTCCAGAAAGAAAAAGACCATGTAGAGGGCTTTGCACCGGAAGTTGCATGGGTAACACATGGAGGATTGAGCGAGTTACAGGAAAGACTCTGTGTCAGACCGACTTCAGAGACCCTGTTCTGTGATTTTTATAAAGATGACATCCAGTCCTACCGTGACCTGCCAAAACTGTATAACCAGTGGTGTTCCGTGGTAAGATGGGAAAAAGAGACAAGACCGTTTTTACGTTCCAGAGAATTTTTATGGCAGGAAGGCCATACGGCACATGCAACAGCAGAAGAGGCAGAAGAGAGAACCGTTCAGATGTTAAATGTCTATGCGGATTTCTGTGAGGAAGTCTTAGCGATGCCGGTCATCCGTGGTAGAAAGACAGAAAAAGAAAAATTTGCAGGAGCAGAGGCAACGTATACGATCGAAGCATTGATGCATGACGGAAAAGCACTGCAGTCCGGTACCAGCCATAACTTTGGCGATGGATTTGCAAAAGCATTTGGAATCCAGTATACCGATAAGAATAATAAATTACAGTATGTACATCAGACATCCTGGGGAATGACCACCCGTCTGATCGGTGCGATCATCATGGTACATGGGGATGACTCAGGTCTGGTGCTTCCACCTAGAATCGCACCGGTACAGACCATGGTAATTCCGATCCAGCAGCACAAAGAGGGTGTTTTAGAAAAAGCACAGGAAGTAAAAGAAGGCTTAGTGCAGGCAGGAATCGCAGCCGGATTAGATGACAGTGACAAGAGTCCGGGATGGAAATTCTCCGAACAGGAAATGCGTGGAATCCCAGTTCGTGTAGAGTTAGGACCAAAAGACATCGAGGCAGGAAAATGTGTACTGGTACGTCGTGACACCAGAGAAAAGACAGAGTGTGCGATTGAGGATGTGGCACAGACTGTAAAAGAATTATTAGAAACGATCCAAAGAGAAATGTTTGAACGTGCGAAAGCACATCGTGATTCCCACATTTCCGATGCACATGACTATGCAGAATTTAAGAGAGCCGTAGAAAATAAACCGGGATTCATCCGCGGAATGTGGTGCGGCGATCAGGCATGTGAGGACAAGATCAAAGAAGAGACAACAGCAACTTCCCGTTGTATGCCGTTTGAAGATCAGGAGCATATCGCAGATACCTGTGTCTGCTGTGGAAAACCGGCACACAAACTGGTATACTGGGGAAAAGCATATTAAAATTTGTAATGCTATGCAATGACGCAATGTAATAGAAAGGAATCGTATGAGGATACAGCTTCCCGTTAAAGTAGACAACATCATAAAGACGCTTGAAGCGGCAGGCTATGAAGCATTTGCGGTTGGCGGCTGTATCCGGGACAGTGTCCTTGGAAGAACGCCGCAGGACTGGGATATTACCACTTCGGCAAAGCCGCAGGATGTAAAACGGCTGTTTTCATATACGATCGATACCGGAATCCAACATGGAACCGTAACGGTCATGTTAGAGCATGAAGGCTTTGAAGTAACGACTTATCGGATCGACGGCGAATATGAAGATGCCCGTCATCCGAAAGAAGTTACTTATACGGTGAATTTATTAGAGGATTTAAAACGCCGGGATTTTACGATTAATGCCATGGCGTACAATGAGAGCCGTGGGCTGGTGGATGCCTTTGACGGAATGGGTGATCTGCAAAAAAAAGTGATCCGCTGCGTGGGAAATCCAAAAGAGCGTTTTACGGAGGATGCATTGCGGATGCTTCGGGCATTGCGGTTTGCGGCACAGCTTGGTTTTGAAGTGGAAGAACAGACCTTTGCGGCGATCCGGGAACTGGCACAGACGATTGAAAAGATCAGTGCAGAGAGGATACAGACAGAACTGGTCAAACTGCTGACTTCAGATCATCCGGAACTGATCCGGGAAGTCTATACAAGCGGGATCTCCGATGTGATACTGCCGGAGTTTTCCGTATTGATGCAGACAGAGCAGAACAATCCGCATCACTGTTATACGGTGGGAGAGCATACGATCCATGTGGTACAGCAGGTAGAGAATCAAAAAGTCCTGCGTCTGGCGGCACTGTTTCACGATATTGCAAAGCCGGTATGCAAGACAACGGATGAGACAGGAGTCGATCATTTTTACGGACATCCGAAAGAAGGTGCAAAGATGGCACATCGCATTTTCCGAAGGTTAAAATTTGATGTGGACACGATGCAAAAAGTCTGCGGACTGGTGGAATGGCATGACGACAATCCGAACCTGACACCGGCAGGGATACGAAAAGCCATATACCGTGTAGGTGAAGAACGATATCCGGATCTGTTCGCATTAAAACGTGCGGATGTATTATCACAGAGCGGCTACCGCAGAGAAGAAAAGTTAGCATATATTCAGAGTTATCAGAAGCTCTATGAAGAGATCATAGAGCAAAAGGATTGTCTGAGTTTAAAGAAACTTGCTGTCAACGGCAGGGATCTGATGGAGTTAGGGATCAAACCGGGAAAAAAAATCGGTCAGATCTTACAGAAACTATTAGAAGAAGTCTTAGAAGAACCGGATAAAAACAAAAAAGAATATTTACTCGAACGGGTAAAACAGACATATCAATAACCCCTTTTTCATATGATAGAGAGACACAGAATTGCTGTGAATTGTCATGTGGAGGGGTTTTTGTGTATTATAAAGAAGAAACATTGTTTGAACAGTACCCGCTGGAACTGACAGATACATATAAAGGGCGTGGAGCTGTTTTTGCAATGACAGATATCGGGAGAGTTTATCTCAAAGAGTATTCCGGTTCCGCAGTAAAAGCGGAGTTTTTAGCAAAGTTATTAGAGTGCGTGAATGAACAGGGAATCCATACGGAAACGGTCGTGCGGACTACGGAAGGGGAATGTCTTGCAAAAGACCCGGACGGAGTGTCCTACCTGTTGCGGAAATGGTGTGAAGGAAGGGAATGTAATACGGCAAGCTGGGATGAAATCTTACGTTCGGCAGATATTTTAGCCTCCCTTCATGGAGCGATGAACCAAATGGAACATTCGTTAACAGAGGTGCTGGATACGGATGCCGGACGACTGTTGCGTACATACGAGAAGCATACCAGAGAGCTTCGGACGGTCAGAAATTATACCAGAGGGCGGAAAAACAAGAGCGAATTTGAAAAAGAGTTCTTAGGACTTTACCCGAAATTTGAGGAGCAGGCATCTGAAATATTAGAAAGTCTGAGAGAACAGGAAGGGAAAAAAGAGGGCATGGGAATCTGCCATGGGGACTTTAACCAGCACAATGTCGTGTTCCGGTCAGAATATGCAGCCGTGATCAGTTTTGACAATCTCTGCTATGATGTGCAGATTGGGGATCTCGCGAGATTTATGCGTAAGATCTTAGAAAAAAACAACTGGAACATGGGACTGGGTATGGAAATGATACGGGCATACAGCGACAAAAAAGCAATGTCTCCATATGAGACAAAACAGCTTTATTTGCGGCTTGCCTATCCGGAAAAGTTCTGGAAGATCGCGAATCATTACTATAATGCAAATAAAGCGTGGGGATTTGGGCGTTATTTAGAGAAGTTAGAAAAGATCAAAGCGGAAGAAGAAAACAGGGAACAGTTTTTAGCGTATATGAAGCATTTTGCCTATTCCTAAAAGTGTATTCCGTAACAAACAATATTGGCATTTCCTAAGGAATCATGTATAATAAAATTTAGATGAGGTGACCTATGAAATACAGGAGAAAACACGGAATCATTTTCGTGACGATTCTTATCGGAATGCTTCTGACGGCAGGCTGCGGCAAGGCAAAAGAGAGCAATGTCACAGTTGGAAATAAAGTTCCGCAACTGGATACATCGACAGAAACATCCAAGAAAAAAACAAAAGGATCGGATAAAAAACAAGAATCAGAAGAAAAAACAGAAGAAAAGAAAGACGTCTATATCGTCTATCGGATAGATGATGAGACACAGACCATACGCCTTCAGAAAGTAAAAAACGGAAAATTTTCCGAGTATGGGATTTCGGATGCGACTGCATACAGAGACAAATACGGAGAGTTTACCAGTGAAGGAAATATTACAGAAGGCAGTCCGGTCCAGATCGGAACAGCCAATCAGGAAGGCAAACTTTCCTATATACAGCAGTCAGATCAGGTGTGGGAGCAGGATAACGTCGGGAAATTCTCGATAGATGAAGAGAAGAACATGATCGTGATCGGAAAAACCAAATATTATTATGATGATTCACTGTTGGTTTTTTTAGATGGTGAGCAGATATCTTTAGACACGATCACCGGAAATGATAAGCTGCGGGTTGCCGGAATGGATAAAAAGATCATCTCGGTCAATGTCACCAGTGGTCACGGTTTCATTGTGCTGACACATACGGATCTATTTGAAGGCGGAAGTATCAGCATTGGCGGGAAGCACATCTATAAGATAGAAAAAGATATGAATGTGGAGATCCCGGAGGGAACCTATCAGGTAACCGCCGCAAATGACGGATATGGAGATACAAAAGAAGTAACTGTCAAAAGGAATGAGACAACGGTTCTGAATCTGGATGAATATAAGGGTGAAGGACCGAAGATGGGTAAGGTTAAATTCATCCTTCAGCCGGAGGGAACGCAGTTGTCCATTGATGGAAAAGCAGCAGATGTTTCACAGCCGGTAGAGTTGAAGTATGGAACACACAAGCTGACGGTAACTTCAGAGAAATATGGAACACTTACCAGAAAGCTGGTAGTCGGTTCCGCAGAATCCGAGATCACCATTAACATGGGTACGGAAGCGAAGAAGGACAAAGAGGCAGAGAAGAAGAAATCATCGACAACAACCAATTCCTCGTCCACAGGAACGAATTCTTCCACAACGAACTCATTGAATAATAAGAAGTCGAGCAGTTCTGCAAACAGTTCCACAGGAACGACTTCCACGAAGAAGAACAGTACGGGAAGCACCGGAAGTTCGACAAAGAAGAGTACTTCTGAAAACAGCGGAAGTACGACAAAAAAGAGTACAGGCACAGCAGGTACTTCGAGTACATCTACGGATAATAACAGGTTAAAACAGATCAGCGATTTTATATCCACAATACTGGATTAAAATAAAAAATGCACAGGAGGAATGAACATGGGTTATAAAGAAATGTATCAAAGCTGGCTTGACAATCCTTATTTTGACGAGGATACGAAAGCAGAACTAAAGAGTATTGCGGGAGATGACAAAGAGATTGAAGACCGGTTCTATACAGAGCTGGAGTTTGGTACCGCAGGTTTAAGAGGCGTGATCGGAGCAGGAATGAACCGTATGAACATTTATACGGTCCGTAAAGCAACGCAGGGACTTGCAAACTACATTAAAAAAGTCGGAAAAGAAGCACAGGGCGTTGCCATTGCTTTTGATTCAAGAAGAATGTCACCGGAGTTTGCAGACGAAGCAGCACTTTGCCTTGCGGCAAATGGAATCAAGGCATATGTATTTGAATCCTTAAGACCGACCCCGGAGCTTTCGTATGCAGTCAGAAAACTCGGATGTACCGCAGGAATCAATATTACGGCAAGCCACAATCCGCCGGAGTATAACGGATATAAAGTATATTGGGAAGATGGCGCACAGATTACCCCGCCACATGATAAAGGGATCATGGATGAGGTAAAGGCAGTGACCGATTTTGCAACAGTAAAGACCATGGAAAAAGAGGAGGCAAAAAAAGCAGGACTCTATGAAGTGATCGGAGCAGCCATTGATGATGCGTATATTGCAGAGCTGAAAAAACTGGTCGTACATCAGGATGCGATCGATCAGGTAAAAGATACACTTAAGATTGTATATACACCGCTTCACGGAACCGGTAATATCCCGGTCAGAAGAGTCTTAAAAGAGCTTGGCTTCCAGAATGTCTATGTAGTACCGGAGCAGGAAAAACCGGATGGCGAATTCCCAACCGTAAGCTACCCGAATCCGGAGGCAGAAGAAGCGTTTGTATTAGGACTTGCCATGGCAAAGAAGTTAGATGCGGACTTAGTGCTTGCAACAGACCCGGATGCAGACCGTCTTGGTGTATATGTAAAGGATTCTAAGACTGGAGAATACCACTCATTGACAGGAAATATGTCCGGATGTCTGATCGGAGATTATGTGATCGGTCAGAGAAAAGAGAGAGAGGGACTGCCAAAGGACGGAGCATTTATCAAATCTATTGTATCTACTAACATGGCAGATGCAATCGCAAAATATTACGGTATACAGCTTGTAGAAGTTTTAACAGGATTCAAATTCATCGGACAGAAAATGTTAGAATTTGAAACAAAAGGCACCGGAACCTATTTATTCGGTATGGAAGAAAGCTACGGCTGCCTGACCGGAACTTATGCAAGAGATAAAGATGCAGTAGTAGCTTCTATGACTCTGTGTGAGGCAGCAGCGTACTATAAGACACAGGGTAAGACCTTATGGGATGCCATGATCGATATGTATGAGAAATACGGCTACTACAAAGACGATGTAAAAGCCATTACGTTAAAAGGTATCGAAGGACTTGAAAAGATCCAGACCATTTTAGAGACACTTCGTGCAGATGCACCAAAGGAAATCGGTGGTTACAAGGTATTAAAAGTCAGAGATTATAAAAAAGATACCATTACGGATTTAGCAGACGGTAAGGTGACTTCGACCGGTCTGCCGGCATCCAATGTACTCTATTATGAGTTAGAAGATGATGCATGGGTATGCGTTCGTCCTTCCGGAACAGAGCCAAAAGTAAAGTTCTACTACGGAATCAAAGGAACCTCTTTAGAGGAGGCAGATGCGAAATCAGAAAGTCTTGGAAAAGAAGTCCTTGCAATGATAGAAAAAATGCTCTAATTCCCTATAAAATGGGTAAATTTTCTTGACAACCTGCACAAAAACAAGTATAAATATATTTGTAGGTAATTTGGGAAAAAATCTCGAAGATAGAATTTAGAGGAGGACATATTAAAATGAACAAGACAGAATTAGTTGCAGCAATGGCTGACAAAACAGAATTATCTAAAAAAGATGCAGAGGCAGCTTTAAAAGCATTCACAGATGTAGTTGCAGAAGAATTAAAGAAAGGTGAGAAGATCCAGTTAGTTGGCTTTGGTACATTTGAAGTATCTGAGAGAGCAGAGAGAACAGGAAGAAATCCTCAGACCGGAAAAGAGATGGTAATTCCTGCTTCTAAAGCACCAAAATTCAAAGCTGGTAAAGCATTAAAAGACATGATCAATGCTTAATCATCGGAATTTTACTGATTGATATAAAATGGCTCAAAACCGGTTTCGGTTTTGAGCTTTTTTTGGAGGAAAAGATGAGATTAGACAAATTTTTAAAAGTTTCCCGTCTGATAAAACGAAGAACCGTTGCAAATGAGGCGTGTGATGCAGGAAGAGTATCGGTAAACGGCAAAACAGCGAAAGCATCGGTCAATGTAAAGCCGGGGGACATCATAGAGATCCGGTTTGGACAAAAAAACGTCAAGGTAGAAGTGGTAAGCCTTGCAGAAAGTACGAAAAAAGAAGACGCAAAAGATATGTTCCGTTATCTGTAAAAAAGGAATAAACACAGTTCTTCCTAATATAATGTAAAGAGGACATCCGTTCTCAGATTAGGAGGAAATATGATGGAAGAACGCAGTGCTGCAAAATCACATAAAATCATTCTTGGCAATCGCAGAACCGGAAATTTTACCGGAGTACGGGATGTGATCTCTTTTGACCCAAAGGAAATTCTTTTAGAGACAGAAATGGGAATGCTTCAGATCAAAGGCGAAGACCTCCACGTCAGCCGCCTGACACTTGACAAGGGCGAGGTGGATGTTCAGGGGATCGTGACCAGCATGGTCTATTCTGAGGTAGAGAACTATGGTAAAAAAGCAGAAAACTTCTTAGGAAAACTGTTCCGATGATCGCGGTCAGTGAAGGAATCCATCAGGAACTGATCTTTTTACTGATCTCGGTTGCCTTAGGCGAAGGACTGATCATACTCTATGATATCTTTCGGATATTCCGACAGGTCATCCCGCACGGAGTCATTTGGACAGCCATAGAAGATGTCTGCTATTGGGTGGTCTGCGCCCTGTTGGTCTTTGGCATGGTATTTCGTACCAACGATGGACTGGTGCGGGGATTTTCCATTGGCGGGATTCTTTTGGGAATGTTGTTTTACAATCATTTTGTCAGTCCTTTTTTTGTAAAATATCTCTCCCTGTTTTTCAGGAAAATTATGGTTATTTTAAAAAAGGGATTGAAAAAAATAGTGCAGGCAGTTAAAATTGTATTATACAGACTTTAAAGAATCTTAAGAAACTTTAAGTTGGGAGAAGATAGTATGGCGGGCAGACGGAGAAAAAAAAGAAAGCAGAACGGAAATGGAAAGATATGGATTTCCATTATTGTGGCAACACTTTTGATCGTGATGTCAGTGCAGATCGTAGGTTTGTACAATAAGAAAGAGACTTATATGGCAAAAGAGTCCTCTTTAAAAACACAGTTAGAAGATGAAAAAAACCGTTCGCAGGAGATAAAAGATTACGAGGAATACACCAAGACACAGAAGTTCATTGAAGATATGGCAAAGAGCAGACTGGGTCTGGTATATGATAACGAAGTGATATTTAAGAAGAAGTAGAAGTCGGCAGAATGCCGGCTTCTTTTTTGCTATATAGGAAATTTTTCAATTTCCTATATAGCAAAAACCCTTCGGGCAGAATCGCACTGCGGCGGAAAGGAATTGTGTCGCAGATGCGACCCGCCGCAGGCGGAGAATCCTGTAAGCAGGATTCTTTTTTAATTAGCAACATGAAAATAAAGTTGTCATATAAGGTGACAGGTTTTAGTAGTCAGAATCAAAGAAAAAATAATTGACATATTTTGGAATAACTGCTATACCTAAATAGAAATTAATATTTTAATATATTAATTGATCTACATAAGAGGGGAGGTATGAGGAATGGAAACGCAATTCGATTATTCAAGGGTTATTTCTCAGGCGAATGCCATATCAGAATGTGAAGTTCAACTTTCAAATCAAATAAAATCACTGACTCAAATTGAAGAAGAGTGTCGCAACATCTGGCAGGGGATAGCGGCAGATGCTTTTGTGGGGAAAATGCATGAATTGTATGACATTATGAATAAGACTGTAGTCCAGATGGCTGACTTAACATCCACAATGCGTGCTCATGCACAAAAAATTCAGCAAAAAAATGAGTAGCAGGAATCATGGTGTACGGCTAAAGATGAGTTGACGGTACTGATATATTGTGAAAGGGGAGAAGATATGTCATGGATTTATGTTGATTTTGAAGGGATGAACTATATTAATGCTGGTTTTTCTACAGCGATTTCCCAAATGTGTGTACTAAAGTCCAAATATCAAAGAATTGTTGAAGGATGTGATGCCGAGTTATTGTATGAAACCGAGGTTAGTGTTGCTATAGAGCAGATTTCAAGAGCATTAGGAAAACATATAGAAACATTGAAACAATTGCAAAAGGGGATGACCTACGCATATAATTGTTATTTTGCATTAGAGGCTAAAAGGGTTGCTTATCAAATTGAGCATACAAAAAATGGGAAAAGATTAGATGTACAATCAAGTGATAAATATAAATATCTGGAATCTTTTTGGTCTGAATATGGATGGGCAGAGCTTCTTTCGGGTGCAGGATATATGGGAACTATCTATGACTTTATTAGTGATATAAGAGAAGGAAAAACATGGATGGATTTTATTCACATGGGCGTAGATGTTCGTCAGTTTTGTTCTAGTGCTGCACAGACATATAAGAATTATAAAAAAATCGGAAATATTGTAGGAGAAAAGCAGGCAAAAGAATGGTGGTTTAAGAATATTACAGGGTTGCGACCGCTTGGGCGTGCATCCACTGCAAAAAAATGGACAACACGCTTTAAGAATAATCTGACAAATCAAACGTCACCATTTCATGCACAATGGGAAGGAATAGTAGGGGATGCAAAAGGAATAAACGGTAAAGCTGCAATGGGAGCTTTTTGGGGAGGTGTTTGTATTGATGGAGTTGCCAATTGGTATAGCAATAAAGAAGAACAGGCTCGTTCTAATGGTACAATGTCGGATGAGAGAGTAGCAGCTGAAACTATAACAGAGACAGCGATTGGTGCAGTGATGGGTCATGGTTCGGAGATTGTTGTAGGTGCAGCAGTAACTGCTACCTTGGGTACAGCAGCGGCTCCGGGTGTAGTCGTGATTGCTATCAGTGGTGCCGTTGTGGCAGGTTTTAATACAGGAGTGAAAGCACTAACCGGCGAAACAGCCACTGAATGGGCATCGGATATGATACTTGATACAGGCGAAAATATCATAGACTCCGTGGGAAATGCAATTGCAGCATTAACACATTAGAAAGAAATATAAAGATATGATGAATAATTACATAATAATATGGAGGAAACAAAAATGGAAAATATTAAAGAATTATTACCAACAGGTTCAGTTGTACGTTTAGTAGATGGAGAGAAATACTTAATGATTGTCGGTGTAATGCAGACAATGGCAGGAATACGCAAAAAGGAATGCGACTATTTAGGGGTTCTTTATCCGGAAGGCTATCTTGGAGATGAATTTCTATATGGCTTTAACCATGTAGATGTAGAAGAGATTGTATTTCGCGGATATGAGGATCAGGAAAGAGAAGAATTTTTAACTAAACTTTCGGATTTGTATGCGGAAAGGGATCAGAAGAAGGAAAAAAGAAAGGGAAGGTTTTTACGATAGGGATAAATACAGTTTTATAGGAGATATTATAGATGCTAAAAAGAGAAGATGTTTATTATATCGTAGTACCGATAGTAACTTGGGTAATAAGTCTCTTATGTACCTATATTTTTAATAATATTACTGGAACAAAACAGTGGAGACTAAAACGGGAAAAATCTCTGGGAGAGAGATATATAGAATATTTTGTAAGAATTATTGTTATAGGAGCTTTGATTCTTTTTCTGAATATGTTAATTGAAGGCTTTATCAGCTCATTCATAGGGACTCCTTTGCGTGTAGGGGAATATATTGGTGTAGTAATATATATTGGACTTTTCGTGTTTCTATATATCAAAATGAGAAAAATAGATATAGATGAAGATGATAAAGAGATATTTATAAAGAAGGATATGGAAGAATGTAAAAGAACGAGGAACGTTAGATTATTACGTCAAATACCAATTATACTTTCTGGTTTGCTCTGGGGTTACACAATTACAAGACATATTGGAGAAGCTGTACCTCAGTTTATTTCAAATATTGCGAGATATGTACCGATAGTTACAACACTTGGTGGGGTGGTGTACGATTTTATATGCATAATATTTTTAAAAGGGGAAGGAGAGTTCTTATATGATAAAGTAAAGTTTGTTTTTTATGATAATAGTGTTTTGGAGAATATTAAGGTTGAGAACATATCACAAAACAAGAGTTGGATTACAGCTAAAAACCAAGAAAACACGGAGTATAGATTTAGAGTTAAAGATATAAAGACAATTGAGTATAGTAATACTGAAAATCAAATAGAATGTGAACAGGAATAGATGATTGTATTAGTATCTAGTTTATAATAAGCCACAAGTACAAGTCAGGGAATCCTGCTGTGACTGTAGCGGCAATATAGAAGTTCCCACACTCTGCCCCAGTATCAGAAATTCCCGGACAGGACGTCCGGGAAAGGTGCTGCCTGAGTCAGGATGACGAATCAGCACCGGTTTCGTACGGAGCCATAACCCAGAGCAGAGTGAGCGGAACTTCTGATTGCCGATACCGGAAACAGCAGAGACGCTGACTTGTACTTCACGCAAATATAAACATCACCCCCTTCAAAAACATCAACTCCCTAAAAACCCATAAATACGGGAAACGAAGTAAAATTTTGGAGAAAAGTTTTTTAGAACGATTCCGCACTTTGACAAACATCGCAAAAGAATATCACTATAATAGCCTTCAGTCGCCCGCAAAGGGAAAAAACAGGATTGGAGGTTTTTTTATGAAAAGAATCAGGACAAAAGAGATTATTCTATATGTATTGGGAATATTGTTTTGCAAGGTGGAGATCGCAGACTGCTATCCGTTGATACCGGCATATTTTACGGCACTCTATATCAGTATGGAAAGCCGTTGGCTGACGCTCGGGGCGTGTTTTGTGGGAATGGCATCTTTCCTGCCGGTAACACAGCTTACCAAATACGGAGTGGCAATGGCGGGAATTATCCTGATCATCCATCTGATCGAATGGGTAGATAAAAATTGCAGAGCCAGATATGCGGCAGTGACGGCGGGAGCGGTGACAACGCTGATATCGCTTGGCGGTAATCTGCTGTCCGTAAAAGGAAGAGGATACATCACCACTTCTATATTAGAAGGAATTTTTATATTTGCAGTCGTCAGTTTAGGGTGCCGTGTGCTACATATGCTGCTGCATGGCAAAGAGATCATGGAGATCGCAAAAGAAGAAGATCGGAAAGAGCAACGTCTATTAAATTATGCAGAATCGTTCAACGGACTGTCTGAGGCATTTGTGAAAATGAGTGCCGGGCAGGAAAAAGCATCGGAGGAGGAAATCGGACAGGTACAAAACGAGATTACCGGAAAAATCTGTGTGTCCTGTGACATGTGCCAGGTCTGTTGGGAAAAAGACAGTCCGATCTACGGTCTGTTTGGCAGTCTGATGGAGTCGATAGAAAAATTCGGAAGAGCAGAAAAAGAATATGAGGACAGGCTTCGGGACTGCTGCCCGTATGCAGACGATATCACGAGAGAAGCGGTCCGGATATTTGAACGGATGAAAGTCAATGCGGCATGGTATAACAGGTTGTTGAGCAACCGGGAAATGATAGCCCAGCAGTTAGACGCCATGGCATTTATCATGGAAGATTGTGCAAAGGATTATGAAGATCTGACCCTGCAGGAAAAAAATATGCTGTCGCAGGTGCGTTTTTTAGCAAAAGACCGGGGCTTTCTTATCAGTAATATCCATCTGTATCAAAAACAAAATGGGAGACTGCAACTGGTTACAACGGTACGGACAAAAGCGGGCTGTCAGCCGGTCAAGGAATATAGGGAAGCAGTCAGCCGTGGAATGGGAAAGACGATGATACAGCACAAAGACAGCAGAAATCTGATCGGTATCGAGCCGTGTAAAATTGTCTTTGAGGAAGATACCAAATATCATACGATCCACGGAGTCGCACGTCTGACGAAAGATGAGGCGGTGGTTTCCGGTGATAATTTTTCATTCTTAGAATTAGAAAACGGGCAGGATATTTTATGTCTGTCGGACGGTATGGGTTCCGGTATCGATGCGTGTAAAGAGAGTGAGACGGTCATAGAGCTGATGGAAAAATTTTTAGAAGCAGGTTTTTCCAAAGAAACGGCGATCCGCATGATGAATTCGGCGATGGTCATCCGCGGAGAGGAGGATATTTTTTCAACGATCGATATGGCAGCAGTAGACCTCTATGAAGGAGAGGCAGAATTTTATAAAGTGGGAGCGGCGGCAACATTTATCAGGAGAAAAGAAGGAGTAGAGTGCCTGTTATCCACCAGCCTGCCGGTCGGAGTGTCCTATAAAATGGAAATAGATGGAGTAAAAAAACAGCTGGAAGACGGGGATTTTCTTGTCATGGTATCCGATGGTGTGCTAGAATATCTCCATGTGGATGAGCCGGAAGAGACGATGGGAGAGATCATAGAATCTTTAGATACGAACAATCCCGGCAGACTTGCAAAGGGAATTTTAGAGCGGGTAATGCTCTATACAGGAGGAAAAGTAATGGATGACATGACCGTGTTAACGGCAGGCATCTGGGAGAAATAATGTTAGAAGAAGCAAAGAAGTTTACAAAAGAACATCATATGATAGAAGAGGGCAGCCGGGTCATAGCGGGAGTGTCGGGAGGAGCCGATTCCGTATGCCTGCTGCTCCTTCTGTTAGAACTGCAAAAAGAAATGCCGTTTGAACTGCGGGTTGTCCATGTGGAGCATGGGATCCGCGGACAGGAGAGCCTTGCAGACTGTGAATTTGTAGAAAAAATGTGTGGCAGGCTTGGCGTTGAATGTAAAAGCCATCATATTGATGTGCCAAAAGAGGCAAAACAGTGTGGACGGACGTTAGAAGAAACGGCACGGCTTATGCGCTATGAAATTTTTGAAAAAGAAGCCGAAAGCTGGGACGGGGCAAAGATCGCAGTTGCCCATAACCGCGGAGATGATGCGGAGACAGTGCTGTTTCATCTGATCCGTGGAAGCGGATTGTCGGGAATGCGGGGCATCCTTCCGGTACGAGGGAATGTCATCCGTCCGCTTCTGCATACCGGACGGGAAGAAATCCTGTCTTATTTAGAAGAAAAAAACCAGCCTTATTGTGTGGATGCAACAAACCGTGATGAGCATTACACCAGAAACTGCATCCGGGCGCAGATCATGCCAAGGCTGATCGAAATGAATCCGCAGGCAGAAGCCCATATCCAAAAGACCGCAGACATTATGAAAGAAGCGGAGTCCTATATAGGAAGGCAAACAAAAAAGGCGGCAGAAACCTGTGTGAGCATTCATGGAGATGACATTCTTATAAGAAAGGAACCGTTTGAAACACAAGATCCCCTGATAAAAAAAGAAGTGCTAAAGCTGGCATTAGAACAGGCAGCGGGTGCGATGCAGGACATCACAACCGTGCATCTTGAGCTGCTCGAACAGCTTTTTTCCAGTCAGTGCGGAAGAAGGATATCCCTGCCTTATGGAGTGCAGGCATACCGTATCTATGAAGGGATCAGACTGTGCCGGGAAACAGAAGCAGTGCAGGATAGCATAGGAGAAGTACTGTGCCCCAAAAGTGAGATCGAACAGGCAGGAACAGAGGGAATCTCCTGTGGACCATTTACGATGCGATTGTTAGAGGACACAGCTTTTTCACAAGAAATTCCGCAAAAAACGTATACGAAATGGTTCGACTATGATAAGATAAAGAGTGATTTGTCAGCAAGAACCCGAAAAGAGGGGGATTATATTTGCTGTAATGAAGAGGGGAAGACCCAGAAGCTGAAAAAATACTTTGTCAATGAAAAAGTAGAGGCAAAGGAGCGGGGCAGAATTCCGCTTTTAGCAGAGGGAGCCCACATACTCTGGATTGTCGGGTACCGTATCAGTACCTATTATAAGATAAGTCAGGAGACAAAAAGAATATTAGAAGTACGATTTAATGGAGGAAAAGAAAATGACTGAATCAGTTCGGGTGTTGATTCCAGAAGAGGAAGTCAACAAAAGAATTAAGGAAATGGCAGAAAAGATCAGTGCCGATATCGGAGATGAGACAATTACGCTGATCTGTATCCTGAAAGGCTCTGTATTTTTGTCCTGTGAACTGGCAAAAAATATCAAGGGGTCGGTCATGCTGGATTTTATGTCCGTAACAAGCTACGGAGATGATACAAAGTCAAGCGGAGTAGTGAAGATCATCAAAGATTTAGATGACCCGTTAGAGGGCAAAAATGTATTAGTTGTGGAAGACATTATTGATTCAGGAAGAACCCTGAGTTATCTATTGAAAAATTTAAAGGCACGAAATCCGAAAAGTTTGAGATTATGCACGCTTTTGGATAAACCGGATCGCCGGGTGGTAGATGTCAGTGTGGATTATGTCGGATTTGAGATTCCGGACGAATTCGTAGTTGGTTTTGGACTGGATTATGCACAGAGATATAGAAATCTGCCTTATATTGGAGTGCTGGAATTTAATGAGTAAAAGGAGGTTTCTAATTGAAGAAAAATTATAGAGGAATCGGATTTTATATCGGGCTGGTTCTGATTGTGATCCTGGTCTGGTATCTGTTGGGTAACAGCCAGGATACGGCAGGCGCATACACCTATGCAGAATTTGAAAAAGCATTGGACAAAGATGAAGTGGTAGCAGTTACGATACAGCAGAACCGCGAGATCCCGACCGGAGTATTGCGGATCACATTAAAAAATGAACAGAGTGTCAAACTGAATGTTTCCGATGTAAACGATGCACAGCAGTTGATGGAGAAATATGATTTTGATTCTTATGTCATGCGGAATGTGCCGTCGGAGAACTGGCTGACATCCCTGTTACCGCTGCTAGTAGTATTTGCGGCAATGTTCATCCTGTTTATGATGATGAATAATCAGAATGCCGGAGCAGGCGGCAACTCCAAAATGATGAATTTTGGAAAAAGCAGGGCAAAGATGAGCACCGATGAGAATAAGAAGGTTACCTTTGACAATGTAGCGGGACTGCGTGAGGAAAAAGAAGAGTTAGAGGAAATCGTAGATTTCCTGCGTTCCCCGAGAAAATATACAAAGTTAGGTGCAAGAATCCCGAAAGGAGTCTTATTAGTAGGCCCTCCGGGAACAGGTAAGACCTTACTTGCAAAAGCCATCGCAGGAGAAGCAGGAGTGCCGTTTTTCAGCATTTCCGGTTCAGACTTCGTAGAGATGTTTGTCGGAGTCGGAGCTTCCCGTGTCAGGGATTTATTTGAAGAAGCCAAGAAAAATGCACCGTGTATCGTATTCATCGATGAGATTGATGCAGTGGCAAGGCGCAGAGGAACCGGAATGGGTGGCGGTCACGATGAACGTGAGCAGACGTTGAACCAGCTCTTAGTAGAGATGGACGGTTTCGGTGTCAATGAAGGCATCATTGTCATGGCAGCAACGAACCGTGTGGATATTTTAGACCCGGCAATCATGCGTCCGGGACGTTTTGACAGAAAAGTGCATGTGGGAAGACCGGATATCGGTGGCCGTGAAGAGATCTTAAAAGTTCATGCAAAAAATAAACCGTTAGGCGATGATGTAGACTTACAGCAGATCGCACAGACAACCGCAGGATTCACAGGTGCAGATTTAGAGAACCTGTTAAACGAAGCGGCGATCGTAGCGGCAAGAGAAGACCGTGCCTATATCGTACAGGCAGATATCCGCCGTTCCTTCGTAAAAGTCGGGATCGGGGCGGAGAAGAAGAGCCGTATTATCAGTGATAAAGAGAAAAAGATCACGGCTTATCACGAATCAGGACATGCGATCTTATTCCATGTACTTCCGGATGTCGGACCGGTATATTCCGTATCGATCATACCGACCGGAGCAGGAGCGGCAGGATATACCATGCCATTACCGGAAAAAGACGAAATGTTTAATACCAGGGGCAGAATGTTACAGGAGATCACAGTAGACTTAGGCGGACGTGTGGCTGAGGAACTGATCTTTGATGACATTACAACAGGTGCATCCCAGGATATCAAGCAGGCAACGGCATTAGCAAGAGCAATGGTAACGAAGTTCGGTATGTCCGAGGATATAGGACTGATCAACTATGCAAACGAGGACGATGAAGTATTCATCGGACGCGATCTTGCACATACCCGTGGTTACGGCGAGGATGTTGCATCCAAGATCGATGCCGAAATAAAACGAATTATTGACGAATGCCATGAAGAGGCAAAGAAGATCATCAGTGCACACAAAGATGTGTTAGATGCCTGCGTAGAGCTTCTTTTAGAAAAAGAGAAGATCACCAGAGAAGAGTTCGAAGCACTGTTTGAAAACCGTTCCGGACTGTAAAAGGCAGATTACAAAGAAAAACAGCGAAAATACACGAAAATTGTGAAAAATGAATTCTAAAAAAGAAGGGTATGTAAAAAGGGTCTGTATAATCTGTACAGAAAGTTCGTGAAAAAATTATCAATTTTGTGCACACTTATCTGTAGACAGATGCTACAATAATAACCGTAAAAACCCCCCAATACATTACATAGTTTTTGCTATACCCCATAGTAAAAATACCTTCTCCTAAAAAGACAGCGTTCGAAGCTGTCTTTTTTA
>DNUZ01000004.1 GCA_003507655.1 Lachnospiraceae bacterium
CTTAAATGCCTACAATCACAAATCGCAGACTACGATTTCTTCCATGCGAGCCGTCCTGAAGGCTATGTATCAATACGCTAAATTGAATGAATACATAGACAGGGATTTAACAGAAGGTCTGGTTTATGAATGGACAAACTCTACGGAGCAGATACATGATAGGTATTCCGATGAAGAAATCAAAACACTCTGGTCGAAGCTATATGAAATCAACAATGTAGATATTATCCTGATTATGATTTATACCGGACTGCGACCAACCGAGCTATTGGAAATCCAGACGGAAAATGTCCATTTAGACGAAAAGTACATGGTAGGTGGCATGAAAACCGAAGCCGGGAAAGACAGAATTATCCCACTGAACGATAAGATTATACCTCTCGTCAAGAACCGCTACGACGCAAACAAGAAATACCTGATCAATAACAAGTTTGGAAATCATTACACCTACGGAACCTACATGAACGGCAATTTTAATACGTGCATGGGAAAACTCAAAATGAAACACCTGCCCCACGATGGCAGACACACCTTTGCTTCACTTATGGACAGCGCCGGAGCAAATGACGTATGTATCAAACTGATTATGGGACACAGTATGAAAAACGACACCACCAAGGGAACGTACACCCATAAGACTTTAGAAGAACTTCTTACAGAAGTGAACAAGATATAAAACAATAAATCAAGACTGATTGCTGGATACACTTATGATATTTCTTTTATTTAACGTCACACTTATGTTCAGCCTAAATCATCTTGAAAAGCAAAGGATGAAATGCTTCCAAAAACATTCAAAATCAGTAAAAACAAGTGTATACCACCTGTATATCACTTGTGTACCGCGTGTATATAACGACCTCAAAATAACGTAAATTATCTTCTATTTATGAATATTCTGACAATTCTTTTGTCATTTCAATACATAAAGAAAAGCCCCAGAAATTCAACATTTCCAGGACTTCTCAATATCTTATATTATCTTAGAAATTCGCGATTAGCAAACACCCTGTGCTAACATAGCATCTGCAACTTTCTCAAATCCTGCAATATTTGCACCTGCAACATAGTCACCTTTCATGTTGTAGCGTTTTGCAGCATCGTCTAAGTTGTGGAAGATATTTACCATGATATTCTGTAATTTTGCATCTACTTCCTCGAATGTCCAGCTTAATCTCTCGGAGTTCTGGCTCATCTCTAATGCGGATGTTGCAACACCACCTGCATTTGCAGCTTTTCCAGGTGCAAAGAGTACGTTGTTCTTCTGTAAGTACTCGGTTGCCTCTAAGGTAGTAGGCATGTTTGCTCCTTCTGCTACTGCAATACATCCGTTTGCAACAAGCTGTTTTGCATCGTCTAATAATAACTCGTTCTGAGTTGCACATGGAAGAGCTACGTCACACTTGATGCTCCATACTCCACGTCCTTCATGATATTCTGCACTTGGTCTTGCTGCAGCGTACTCTGTTAAACGTGCACGTTTTACTTCTTTTACTTCTTTTAATAATGCTACATCAATTCCTTCCGGATCATATACCCAACCGGTAGAATCAGATACGGTAACAACCTTAGCACCTAACTGCTGTGCTTTCTGTGTTGCATAAATTGCAACATTACCGGAACCGGAAACACATACGGTCTTGCCTTTGATGTCATGTCCGTTGCATTTTAACATCTCTTCTGTTAAATATAACAGACCATATCCTGTAGCTTCTGTACGAGCTAAAGATCCGCCGTAGGATAATCCTTTTCCTGTTAATACACCTTCATAAAGACCTCTGATCTTTTTATACTGTCCGAACATGTAACCGATCTCTCTGGCACCTGTTCCGATATCTCCTGCAGGAACATCTGTATCTGCTCCTATGTATTTGCAGAGTTCTGTCATAAAGCTCTGGCAGAATGCCATAACTTCACGGTCTGATTTTCCTTTTGGATCAAAGTCAGAACCACCTTTACCGCCTCCGATTGGAAGTCCTGTTAAAGAGTTCTTGAAAATCTGCTCAAATCCTAAGAATTTGATAATACCGATATTTACGGAAGGATGTAATCTGAGTCCTCCTTTGTATGGTCCAATAGAATTATTGAACTGTACACGGTATCCTGTATTTACCTGAACCTGACCTTTGTCGTCTACCCAAGGTACTCTGAATTTAAACTGTCTGTCCGGCTCGCAAAGACGCTCTAATAAAGCTTCTCTTCTATATACTTCTTCGTTTGCATCAATGACCGGGCGTAAAGAATTTAATACTTCGGTTACTGCCTGAAGGAATTCCGGTTCAGACGCATTTTTTTCGCGTACTCTCTCAAGTACTTCATCAACATAGCTCATCGTTTTCAATCTCCTTTTTAATTAGTGTACATACTTCGTTAGGGTTATCCATAATCTTTAATAACCGCCTCATCGTTTTTTATTTTATTATGATTTTTGCAATTTTGCAACATTTTTCCTGCATTTTTATTAATTTAATTGATAAAATTTTTTATATTTTATTGACATAGCAGATATAACCACACTCTCTTAGGATTTTCAAATAGGAACTTAGACGCTCAAATGCAGGTTCTGCCCTATCCCCAAACCTTTCTCTCTCCATACATGCCAGCTCATATACTGTTTTTTGCCCGTCCATTTCCTGCCATACATAGCTTCCCATCTGCTCTAATTCTATCATGGAGTAGCGTGGCTTTTTTAGTGTGATTTGCAAGATTCGATTCCAGAATCCTTCATTTTTTACGATAATCTCTACATTGCCGTGTTCATTTAACTGATAAGAATATCTGCTGTTTCTCTTTGGGATATAGTCAAGATAGTTCTCCTGCTTTCTCATTTTTCTTTTCCTTTCTGGATGGATAATATCAATGTTCCGATCAATACCACAAACATGATCAGTGCTCCGATATTTCCAAAATTCATTCTGTCTCCGGCGGCTGCGAGCCATTCCCCTACGGTTCCGCCTCGTTTTGACGGAAGGACGGCAAATACGGCAAGCAGGATTCCGATCAGTCCTTCCCCTGCAATTAAGCCGGATGAATACAGGATTCCGCTCTCGATCATCTGTTTTTGATTTTCTTCCTCTTCCCCTCTCTTTTTTTCAATCCAGAGTCTTACCAGACCACCGACTGCCATCGGTGTGCTAAGATGGATCGGAAGATAGAGACCGACTGCAAACGGAAGGACCGGTATCGTCAGTATTTCTGCTGCAACTGCGAGTGCCACGCCTGCAAAAACCAGATTCCATGGAAGATTACCGCCCATGACACCTTCCACTACCATTTTCATTAAGGTCGCCTGCGGAGCCGGAAGTTCTGACGAGCCATATCCCCAGGCTGCATTGAGCAGATAGAGAATTCCTCCAATTGCCATCGAGGATACCACTACACTGATCAGCTCTCCGTACTGCTGTTTTTTCGGGGTTGCCCCAACGATATAACCGGTCTTTAAATCCTGTGAAGTATCGCCTGCCATTGCGGCAATGATACAGATGATCGTGCCGACTGCGATCGACGATACCATTCCCTCTGCACTTGCCCCACTGCTTTTATAAATTGCTGCGGTAATGATCAAAGTTGCAATTGCCATTCCCGATACCGGATTATTCGAACTTCCTACTAACCCGACCATTCTTGAAGATACGGTTGCAAAAAAGAATCCTAAGACTACAATTAAAATTGCTCCCGGTAAATTGACCGGTATCACAGGGATCAGCCACATCACGATCGCGGTAATTAAAATTCCCACAAGGACGACACGGATTGGGATATCCTGCGCTGTTCTAGATTCCTCTTCCATATTTTTTCCATAACCGCGGACTGCCTGTGCAAAAGTCCGTATGATCAGCGGCAATGCTTTGATCAGACTGAAAATACCTCCCGCCGCCACGGCTCCTGCACCGATATAACGGATGTAATGTCTCCAGATGCCCCATGCTCCAAGTTCGCTGATCGGTACCGTAGCCGGATATAAAACAGCATCTCCTCCAAAAAGTGCGATCACAGGCATAATGACAAACCACGCCGTTACTCCGCCGGCAAGCAGATAGGATGCCACACGCATTCCGCAGATATAGCCGACTCCTAACAGTGCCGGAAGCACATCTATACCGATTCCCGCTCCCTTATAACTTTTTACCTCAAAATCCACTTCACTTGGAAACACCCGCAGACCATCTGCGATAAATTTGTAAACAGCCGCTATCCCAAGTCCTGCAAAAACCGTTCCTGCTTTGGCTCCACCTTTTTCTCCTGCCAACAATACTTCTGCACAGGCCGTTCCTTCCGGATATGGCAGTACGCCATGCTCCTGTACAATGAGTGCGGAGCGCAGCGGGATCATGAAAAATACTCCAAGCGCCCCTCCACAGATACAGATCAGTGCGATTTCTCCTAATCCGGGCATGGTACTTTTTCCTTCCGCTGCCCACATAAAAAGTACTGGCATGGTAAAGATAGCTCCTGCCGCAAGGGACTCTCCGGCTGAACCGATCGTCTGCACCATATTATTTTCTAAAACGGAATCTTTCCTTAAGATAATGCGAATAACTCCCATTGAGATGACCGCTGCCGGGATCGATGCGGATACCGTCATTCCGACACGCAGTCCGAGATATGCGTTTGCCCCTCCAAATAAAACCGCCAGTATGATGCCTAAGATCACACTGGTGGCGGTAAATTCCGATACCCTTTTTTCTGCAGGGATAAACGGCTTAAAGTTGTTCTGTTCATGATGTAAAGAGTCCATCTTCTGTTTCCTTTCACGAAATATTTTTCTTAGTATGTACAGAAAGATTTTCTCTTATTCTTAGATATTCTGATAGGATCTTTTACTCAAAATCACGATAATTCTTTGTCTCGCGCGAAATATAAAGTGTTGAGACAATATCGGAGATGCCACTGTATAACAATCCGATTCCGACAAAGCGAAGTAATGTCATTGCCGTTGAAAACGGATTAAAGATAATAACGCCTCCTAAGATCAGGTTTAAACAGGCGGTTGCTAATACCGTCGTCCATCTTCTGGCTTTCATTCTTGCTAAATCTACTGCCTGCTGCAGTTTGGAAAATCCACTGAACAGGATGACCACGCCTAAGATGATCGGGATAATGGAAACGACAACTTCTGCCTTATAGTAGATCAGCAATCCTACGATCATCAGAAAGATTCCAAGCACCAGTCCGCTGCTGTATCTTCCACTTCCCGGCTCATAGCGGAAGTAGCCGATGACCTGTCCTATTCCCATAAAGAGCAGCATTGCCGCTGCGATATACGCAATCATTTTTGTGGTTGTAACAGGGAAAAACAGCAATACCAATCCTGCAACGATCAGAACTGCTCCCGATATCAGCATTCCACTTTTTATTTTTTGAAAAATGTTCATTTTCTTTTCCTCCAAGTGTTTTGTCTATGACTGTTATATCACAATTATTTCAATTATTCAATCGAAATGAACTTAATCCCGTTTTCTCACATAAACCAACTGATTATGGCTGTCCTTTGCATTCTCCCGACGGATCTCAACATCCCGGAAGGACTCTAACAGATTGCTCAGTTTTGCATAGCCATAGTTACGGCAGTCAAAATCCGGATAGAGCTTTAAGACCATGTTTCCAAGTTCCCCTAAGAACATCCAGCCGCTCTCGTCTGAATTTTCTTTTAACAGTGAAAAGATTGCCGTTTTGATCTCTCTAAGATCGGTGATCGGAGAAATATCTGCCTCATTTTTTTCTTTCTCTATACTCTGCTCCGCAATGTTATTGTTCTCACGTTTATAATAACTTTTTCCAACATTTCTTCCTTTTTTCGGAATCTCTTCCACGCTGCGCATTAAGATATCCAGTGTCTTAAAACGGTCACATGCTTTGACAAACGGTGACGGTGTCTTGCTCTCGCCCATGCCGACCACATATTTTCCCGACTCTCTTAAACGCATTGCGAGTTTAGTAAAATCACTGTCTGATGAGACAATGACAAATCCATCTATTTCTCTTGTATACAGTATGTCCATTGCATCAATGATCATTGCCGAATCGGATGCATTTTTCCCGGTTGTATAGCTGTACTGCTGAATCGGTGTCAGTGAATTTTCCAACAGACATTCTTTCCATGAATGTTTTCCAATCTCTGTCCAGTCCCCATAAATCCTACGGATGCTGACATCTCCTAAGGTCTTGGTTTCACGAAGAACCAAATCCATGTATTTTGGCGATACATTATCCGCATCTATCAGCAGTGCATATTTTTTTTCTGTTTCCATTCTGTTCCTCCGAGATTTCATGATGTTCTTATTCTAGCACTTTGCGAAAACAGATTCAACGCATTTATTCTACGGATTGCAGTTCTTGCACGGCGAATATCCACTCTGTTCTAACTCTTCACGGCTCATCTGTACTTTTTGAAAATTTTCCTCTTTGATCTGTGATACGTTGCCGCAGGTCTCCCGGTGGAATTTTTTCGTATTGGTGTTCAGGACATAGGTTGTCTGCTCTGTGACATTGTCTGCATTTTCCCTGTCAGACTCTGTCTGTTCCCCGCTCTGCCAGGAATCCGTTGCCGAACAGTTCCAGGTGATGTTTTCTCCATCCGAACTTGCGATAATGCTGCCCTGCTCATCGGTACGGAACACCTCTACTCCCATACTCCGCAGCCGGTTTAACACTTCTGCATGAGGATGTCCATAGCTGTTCCCCTCGCCACAGCTTATGACGGCATATTTTGGATGAACAGCATTTAAAAATTCCTGCGTGCTTGCCGAACGGCTTCCGTGATGTGCCACTTTGTACACATCTGCCGAGATATCGATTCCATTCGTGAGCATTTCCGCTTCTGATGCTTCCTCGGCATCTCCGGTAAACAGAAATCTGTTTTTTCCATATTCTAAGAGGATTGCTACGGAATAGTCATTGGCATTGCCACCATAGGAATTGGAATTTGGTGCTATGATCGTAAATTTTGCTTCTCCAAGAGCATACTGTTCCCCTACCACCGGATAGGTGATCTTCATATTTTTATCGTGAATAACATCGACTAACTCCTGATAGGTTTTGGTGTCTTTTTCATAGTCGGGCATAATGACCGTGTCACAGTTGTACTTGTATACGATCACATCCAGACCACCGATATGATCTGCATCCGGGTGTGTGCCTATGACATAATCTAAGGATTCCACGCCCTGTTTTTTCAAATATAATTGTACGGTGGTTCCTTTATTGTTGTTACCGCCATCGATCAGCATGGCATGGGAGCCACATTTTATCAAGGTTGCATCTCCCTGTCCAACATCTATGTAGTGGACTTCCAGCATCCCTTCCGGTTTTGACGTATCCGGTGCTTTTGCTGCTTTTTCCTCCTGCCCGGATTGTAATGTCTTTTCGGATGTGGTGTCCAACCGGTCTTTTCCCGAAGTGGATGTGTCCGGTTGTATAGTTGCGCATGCGGTCAGGCACATGCATAAGATGAGTAGTATGGATAAATATTTTTTCATACTATGATATTAGCATAAATTTTTAAAAATGAAATACACTTTACAAAAAAAGACAGCCTACGGCTGCCTTTTTTAAAAACATCAGATATCCTTATGTCAGTAAATTCTGCATACTTTTCAAGCTGATCACCAGTGTAGAGGTATTGTGAAGCAGTGCCGAAGTTGCCGGCTGGATCACTCCTGCAACACCGAGTGCGATTAAGCCTGTGTTGAATCCTACGATCTGTTTGTAGTTTTTACTGATTTTTTTCATCAGAGCATCGCTGATGAGTTTCAGAGTTACTATCTGGTACAAGTCATCTGCACTGATGGTAATGTCTGCGATCTCTCTTGCTATCTCTGCACCATCACTGATGGCAATTCCAACGTCTGCCGCTGACAGCGCCGGAGAATCGTTGATTCCGTCACCGATCATGATGACTTTTCTTCCGGCAGCCTTTTCTTTTTCCACAAATGCTGCTTTATCTTCCGGCAGCACTTCCGAATAATATTCATCCACACCGACGCGCTCTGCGATCGCATGTGCAGTACGTTCACTGTCACCTGTCATCATGACGATTTTTGACAGTCCCGCTTTTCTAAGCGAGGTGATGACTGCTTCCGCTTCTTCGCGTAACGGATCTTCAATGCAGATGACGGCTGCTAATTGATTCTCAATGGCTAAATAGAGATGTGTATACTCTACCGGAAGATTTTCAAATAATTCCTCTTTTCCCTCCGGAATCGTACATTTTTCATCTTCAAAGACAAAATGGCTGCTTCCGATGACCGCCCGTTTTCCGTTGATAGTCGTGGAAATTCCATGTGCTACAATGTACTCCACCTTAGAATGCATCTCTTCATGGGCAAGGCCTTTTTCTTCTGCCGCCTGAACGACTGCTTTTGCCATCGAATGTGGGAAATGCTCTTCCATGCAAGCTGCAATCCTTAAAAGCTCGTCCGGTTCTCTTCCGTCAAAAGATACAACTTCAACGACCGATGGTTTTGCCTTTGTCAAGGTTCCTGTCTTATCAAATACGATCGTATCTGCCTCTGCTACGGCTTCTAAATATTTGCCGCCTTTTACCGTCATATGGTAGAGGCTTGCTTCACGGATCGCAGAAAGAACAGAGATCGGCATTGCTAACTTTAAGGCACAGGAAAAATCTACCATTAAAACAGAAAGTGCCTTTGTGGTGTTGCGGGTCAACAGATAGGTCAACGCGGTTCCACCAAGTGTATATGGTACTAATCTGTCTGCTAAATGCTCTGCTTTTCCTTCTAATGAGGATTTCAGTTTTTCTGATTCCTCGATCATGGTCACAATCTTCTCAAAGCGGCTTGAACCACCTACTTCTTTTACCAGAATGGTAAGCTCGCCTTCCTCTAAAACGGTACCGGCATAGACATAGTTGCCTTCTGCCTTTCTGATCGGCAGGGACTCTCCGGTTAAGGATGCCTGATTGACCATTGCTTCTCCTTCGGAAACCTCGCCGTCAAATGGGATCACATTACCCATATGTACAACAACTTCATCTCCTGCGGAAATATCATTTACCGATACTAAGACTTCCTGACCGTCTGACTTCAACCATACTTTTCCTACATTTAAAGCCATGGTTCTTGCAAGGTCATCCACGGATTTCTTATGTGTCCACTCCTCTAAAAGTTCTCCGATTCCCAACAGGAACATGACTGAGCCTGCCGTGCCGAAATCTTTACGAAGAACAGATACTCCAATTGCCGTTGCATCTAACACCGCCACTTCTATCTTACGATGCCAGAGTGACTGGATTCCTTTTGCAATATACTTTAAGGAACTCAGTGTAATGTAGGCTGTGTAGACCGGATATGGAAGTACGATCTTTTTGACATACCGCATCAGAACTTTTCCTATCAGTTTTTCCTGATAAACGGCATTGAGTTCTCTGCCAGAATGCTCTAATAAACCTGTCGGAACTTCTGCTTTTTCATAGCAGAAGCCCTGCAATAACTGAATGATATAACTTCTCTCTCCGGTATACGAAATCACCGCATCTCCAGTCCGCTCATATACTTTTGCACATGTAACGTACTTATCGTTTTGTAAAAAATAGAGTAAAATATCTGCCTGTGCATAAGTCATTCTGTTCTGCGAAAGATGAACTCTCATCCTTCCCGTCATTTCATGCTTAATTGAAAATTTCACTTATTCCTCACCTGCTGTATCTTCAAATTCTTCTTCTTTTGCAGCTCTTGCCTCGTTGATATCCTTAGCTTCTGCATAAATGTCGCCTGCATTCTCCTGAATGGTTGTTGCAGTCTTCATCACGCAGTCTTTTGCCCGAAGCACCGCTGCCGTACAGCCTGTGTATACTTTCTTTGCGTCTTTACTGGACAGGATTTTGACTCCGGCTGTTCCAAACAGCGTTCCTCCTGCAAAAAGTCCGATTTTTTTCCAATTAATACTCATCGTTGTTTCCTCCTTACGCATATGCTATTTTTATTTTACTCTATCATAGTACCTCCCATCGGCATTTTCCACGTTTTTTATCTTATTGAAAAATTTTATCAACAGGCTCTTTTTTAGTCACGATTGATGATCCGTGCCAGTCCGATTGCCGGCAGGCTCTCGTCTTTTTCTTCGCTGTAACGCTCGATCCGGTTACGGATCTCTCCCATCTTCTTGTCCCAATCGGCAATGACATTTGCACACTCGGTCAGTTCTTCTGCCATCTGTACTGCCTCTGCTTCCGGGATCTCTTTTTTGTAACGCAGCTTATGCTCCAAACTTGCCCAGAAGTCCATTGCAATAGTGCGAAGCTGTACTTCCACCTTCATCGGTCTCTTCTCGTTTTCTAAAAAGATCGGTACTTCCACGATCAGGTGCAGACTCCGGTAGCCGCTTGGTTTTGGATTCTTGATGTAATCTTTTTTCTCGATGAGCCGGATGTCATCCTGCTGTAACAGACATTCCGCTAACAGATAAATGTCCTCCGGAAACGAGCATACCACACGGACTCCTGCAATGTCGTTAATATTTTCTTCAATGGATTCTAAGGAAAACGGAATCTGTTTTCTCTTGACTTTTTTCAGGATTCCATCAAAAGATTTGACTCTCGTCTTGATCGTCTCGATCGGATTTCTGTCATATTGCAGTGAAAACTGTTCATTTAATACCCGAAACTTGGTCTCCACCTCCATGATCGCACAGCGATAGTATGACATCAGCCGCTCAATCGGCAGAAAATTCTCCTGCATCCGGTTCATAAATTCATCCGATAGCACGATATCCGTGATCAGTTCTTCTCTTGCCTGTTCTATCAATCTCTCTATTTTCATCTGCTGTCCCCTTTACCTTCTGTTATCTTTCTGTCTACTCCATAATCTTAGAGGTATATGCTTCTAATAAGACCTCATACTCTTTGCCCTGATAAGAAAAATGTAATGTCTCTGCATGATCTGTCAGGTTAAGTGCGATAACTTTGTACTGCTCACCACTTCGTCTTGCAAAAACGAACTGTTTATTGCGGACTAATACCTCATCATATGCCCCATATTTTACCGCATCGGACTCTTTGCGGATCTTTGCCAGTTCCCGGATATGCGCCGGCAGATCCGTTTCTTGGGCGCACATTTCCTCTAAGTCCAGCTTTGGTCGAAGCGGCAGGTCAGCATCCATTCCCTGACCTTTCACTCCTTCAATCCCCCACTCACTTCCGTAATAAATGGACGGGATTCCCGGCATCATGTAAAGCAGCGTATAGGCATTCTTTAAGTTCTCACGCTGTTTGAGCAGACTTCCGATCCGGTTGACATCATGGTTATCCAAGAAGTTGTACAGGCAGAGATTTTCATAAAGACCTCCCTGCCCAAACTGACGCTTCAACGAATAGGCAATCTCAAAATAATTCTTGTCATTGTGGCTTGAATAAATGCCCTTCCAGCACTCATAATTCGTAACCGAATCTAACATCTCATCGTTTGCCCAGACACGGTAATCGCCATGAATGATCTCGCCCATCAGCCAGAAATCTTCTCTCTTTCCTTTTGTAAAGCTATGGAGTCGTTTAAAAAATTCCCGGTCTACGCAATCGGCTGCATCCAGACGCAGGCCGTCAATGCCCAGCTCGTCCATCCACATACCGACTGCTCCAAGCAGATGTTCACAAACTGCCGGATTTCTCAGGTTCAATTTAACAAGTTCCGCTGCCCCATGCCAGTTCTCATAGGAAAATGAATCTCCTAACGGACTCTGCCAGGAAAAATTCAAATTACAGAACCAGTCTTTATAGTCTGACTGTTCCAGATTCTTCTGCACATCCAAAAAAGCAAAGAATTTTCTGCCTACATGATTAAAGACTCCATCCACGATAACACGGATGCCGTTTTCATGTAGTGCCGTAAAGACTTTCTTAAAATCCTCTTTACTTCCCAGTCTGCTGTCTGTCTGATAATAATCTGTCGTATCATAACCATGGGAAACAGATTCAAAGATCGGTCCAAAATAGATCGCATTGATCCCAAGCTCTTTGAAATGCTCTATCCAATCTAACACCTCTAAAATCCGTCCGCCTGCCGTTGCTTCCCCTTCGTTACGAAGAGGTGCTCCGGTAAATCCGAGCGGATAGATATGATAAAACATTGCTTCCCTGATCCAGTTTTTTTCATCAGCCATTGCAAACACTCCTTTGTATGCTTTTCACTTACTCTCTTTATTTGTTATCTGCCTTGTTCTGGAATTTTTCATTGTCGATGATAAAACGCTCATGCTCGCCTTCGCCGATTTTTCCACGTTCATCATACGCTTCCACATGGAAAACCAGTTTTCTTCCATCGACTTTTACTAACTCGCTCTTTGCTGTTACTTCCATGCCTACCGGAGTCGCAGAAATATGGCTGACATTCATCAGTGTTCCGACAGTTCCCTGTCCTTCCTCTAACTCTCCTGCAACACTTGTATAAGCTGCCTGCTCCATCAATGCGATCATTGCCGGTGTCGCATATACTTTTAATGCACCGCTTTTCATCGTAAGAGCTGTGTTTTCCTGTGTTACCTGTTCTTTCTTTTCACCTTGAATTCCTGTTGCTAACATGCTGTCCTCCTGCTGTTTGTTTGACTTTTATTTTTAGCTATTTAAGATAAATGTTTCTTTTTTTCAAAGAAATCCTTTGTCTCCTTGATCACTACTCCACTTAATGCGAAGATTGCTATCATATTCGGTATCGCCATCAGACCGTTGAAAATATCTGCGATCGTCCATACTGCCTCTACTGTCATGTATGGTCCGATGAATACTGCTAAAATGTATAACCAACGGTATACTTTTACTGCTTTCATGTTACCGCCTGTTAAATACTCTAAACATCTCTCAGAATAGTAATCCCATCCCAGTATCGTGGTAAATGCAAAGAATACCAGACACAGCATTAATAAGAAGGAAGATACACTTGCCGGTATCGGAAGTCCCTGGTTGAATGCGTAAGTTGTAACCCGAACACCTTCTAATCCTTCTACCTGCCATGCTCCGGTTAATACGATGGACAATCCTGTCATCGTACAGATGATGATTGTATCAATAAAGGTTCCTGTCATGGAAACAAGTCCCTGTCTTACCGGTTCTTTAGTCTTTGCTGCTGCTGCCGCGATCGGAGCAGAACCAAGTCCTGATTCATTAGAGAAAATTCCTCTTGCCACACCGCTCTGCATTGCGATAAACAGTGTTCCCACTGCGCCACCCGTAACTGCTGACGGATTGAATGCTCCTTTTACTACTGTTACGATTGCTGCCGGGATCTCTGTAATATTGCAGATGATCAGTGTCAGACTGATCACTACATAAATGATCGCCATAAACGGTACAACAATCTGTGACACATTTGCAATACGTTTGATCCCGCCGATCAAAACCAGTGCCACACAGATACTGAGTACTAATGATGCAATGACAACTGTCCAGGAATAAGTTCCGATTCCCGGGATTGCAACGGTGTGCTGCTGGTTCGGGTCAAAGAAATTATTGACTGCGGATGCAATACCGTTTACCTGTGAAAATGTTCCGATTCCAAAGAGTCCTACACAAATTCCAAAAAAGGCAAAGATCATAGCAAGCCACTTCCATTTTGAACCCATTCCACGCTCTATGTAATAGAAAGGTCCACCTAAAGCGTGTCCCTCTTCGTCTACCACACGATATTTCACTGCCAAAAGACCCTCTGCATATTTAGTCGCCATTCCAAAGAATGCTGCAATCTCCATCCAGAATAATGCTCCCGGTCCTCCTGCACAAATCGCCGTTGCGACTCCTACAATGTTTCCGGTTCCGATCGTTGCCGACAATGCAGTACACAACGCTCCGAAAGATGTCACCTCTCCGTGACCGTCTTCCTCATTTTTTACCATCCACTTTAATGCCAGTGGCAGTTTTCTTGTCTGAAGGAATCCCATTCGTATGGTCAGATAAAGACCACCGGAAAGGATGAGTACCATCAACGGTACGCCCCACACAATGCCATCAATTTTTGACAGCACTTCATTAATTGTCTCTAACATTTTCTTTCCCACTCCTCATTACTTCTATTTGCACCGATACTCCTCTATCCGTGCCCTTGTCTAATATATTTGTATAAAAATGCAACATACTAACAATACCACATTTTTGTACAGTCTGTAAATGTTTCCGGGCTGTAGTTTTGGCAGTATATTGCATATTTTTTTCATTTATCAGAAACAGGGTATCCGGAAAATATTTCGATGCCAGATAAGAGCCCGGTATACGCACACAGATACTTGCCAAAATGTTGTGCAAAAATCCGATATACGATTTTCCATAGACACAAAAATATCCGCCTCACCTTGCAAGTCTTTTTCTTCAATTAATTCCTGTTTTCTGGTTTGAACCGCAAAGTAACTTTGCGCAAAAGCAATCTGTCCTTTACGGGGATCTCCATTTTCAGCGATAAGATAACAGGCATAACGGGTAAGTATGTAATCGTCTACTTCACGATTAGCACCACTTCCCAATGTAACCATTTTACTGGCGTCAGTAAAATGGTCTATTCCTCTGCTTTCTTCATTTTCTCATAATATGCCTTATACCTGTAAATCGTCCGCTCACTGACATTATTCCGCTTTGCAATCTCCACCATTGTCATACCGCTCTCATAACCGGCAACAAAATCATGATAGATTGCCATCCACTTTTCATTATGTTTCTGCCTTCCGCTCAGCTTTCGATTTTTATAATATTCCAATTCTTCCCGAAGTGTGGCATTCTCTTTTTCCAGTTCTGCAATTCTTTTTAATGCCTCTTCCAGTGTTACAATCTTCTCCATATCTAAAATCCCTCCGAATATGACATTCTCATTTTGTCTTTATTATAAACAGTATTCTTGTATTCGTCAATTCGATTTTGTCATGTTTTTTTCTGTAACAACATCATACAACTATAAATGTAATATTCATAATATCTGTAACAAACAAAAGTGTGCTTCTCCGCGAGCTGTGCATCTTTGCCCGAAGGGCTTTTGTTCTATGGGAAAGACGATATTTCCTATAGAGCAAAAAAGACATACGCAGAATGCTAAAAATAACATCTCCGGCATGCCTCTTCTTCCTATAGCACACTATCAAAATATTGAGTCTATGAATAATCTCTGAATTTTTTTATTTCTACAGGGTTAATGTCATTTCATGCCATTCTTCGCCGCCCCAGGAAGAACCTGAAATGCCTTTGTCTTTCAGTCCCATTTTTTCATACATTGCCACTTTTTCCGGCAGACAGGTCAGAATCAGCATTTTCCGCTGATTGGCTTTTTCACGCTTACTGTACTGCGATACAATTTCTCGTGCTAAGCCCTGTCCACGATACTGCGGCAGTACATCTAATCCTAAGAGCATTACATTTTTTCCATTCGGTTTGTGCTGACTGATATCCGTAAAAAATTCATCTCTGAATATTTCTTCATCTGTCGCTACTCCATTTAAAAATCCGGCGATTTCTCCGGTATCTTTATCAATTGCTACCATAAACAGTTCCGGTACGTTTGCAATCCTTGTCTTCATGCTCTTTTCCGAACATGCTTCGTGCGGCGGAAAACAGATCTGCTCAATTGCAACCGCCCGATCTGCCTCCTCTGCATGGATATCCCGGAATTCAAATCTGTCTGTTATTGTGATGTTTTTCGTTGTGTTATGTTGTTGTGTTTGTTGTGTCATTTTTCTAATCCTCTGGGTTTTTATTTTTGTATATACGATCCTATCATAATCGGTTTATGTTCAATCTGCAAGTTCTCCCTGTGATACAAGATATTCTTTTAATTCTGTTAGGATCATTGACTGGCTCTCCCTTGTATGGATCAATGCATAGTAACTCTTTCCATATTTCGCATGCCGCTCCTCTTCTAAGATACCGGCAAGGCGTCCTTTTTCTGTTACCCTCTTATGTTTCTCTTCTCCCTGCTCCGCCGTTTCCTTGAGATAACCTTTATCTAACAGTAATTCATTGACAAATTTTGCTGTTAATTTCTTTCGGTTTGTCTCTTCGCAGAGTTCATTGATCTGCTTCGTAAATTCCGAAACCGTACACTTGTCCGTCAGCTCTACTTCATCCAGTTTTTCCGGTGCAATGTAAAATGGCTGTTTCTTTTTTCTTAGAGGTTCTGCTACTGTCTCTTCAGTCGTTCGCATATTTCCATATTCTTTCAAAAATGCTGCAATGATTTTTATAAAATTTTCTCCATAGCTTTCGACTTTCTGTACTCCCATGCCGTACACTGCTTTCATCTCCGTACGGCTTTGCGGACATTTCGCACACATATCTTTTAAAGTTTTATCCGAACAGATGATAAATGGTGGTACATTTTGGCTTGCTGCAAGCTCTGACCGACATCCCCTGAGCTGCTCAAACAACTCCTGTCCTTCCGGTGTCAAATCTGCCAATTCTAACCTTTTCTTTGCCGATTCCGTCCTGATATAATTTTGCTCGGTTTCTTCCTCGATCACTACGCAATTACTGCATTTTTCACAGGTACACGGGGCATCTTCCCCAAAGTAGTTCAGGATAAACTGTCGAAGGCATTGATCTGTCTCACAGTAATGGATCATTTGGTTCAGTTTTTGGTTTTCTCTCCTTCGAAGTTCGGAACTCTCTGTGGCTCCATATGCTTTATGATTCAAAAGCTGCTTATTGATCATGATGTCCTGCTTAGAAAAAAACAGCACACATTCCGCTTCTTCTCCATCACGCCCGGCTCTTCCCGCCTCCTGATAATAGTATTCAATACTCTGCGGCATATTATAATGAAGGACATAGCGTACATTGGATTTGTCTATCCCCATGCCAAACGCATTCGTTGCAACCATCACCCGGATCCTGTCATATGTAAAATCATCCTGATTCTTTTTTCGTTCTTCTAATGACAAACCTGCATGATATCGTCCCGCCTCTATCCCATGCTCTAATAACATTTCACAGACTTTATCCACATTTTTCTTCGTCGCACAATAGATAATGCCACTTTCCTCCTCATGCCTTTTGACATAATTCAAAATGCTGTTGTCTGTTTCTTTTCCACCTTTTCTTTTTATTACCCGAAACAACAGGTTTGGACGGTCAAACCCGGTTACGATCGTCATTGGTTTCTGCAAATGCAGGCTTTCTATAATATCCTGTTTCACGCGTTCTGTCGCCGTGGCAGTAAATGCACTAACTATCGGACGCTGTGGCAATTTTTCAAGGAACTTTGCTATTTCTAAATAACTTGGACGGAAGTCCTGTCCCCATTGCGATATACAATGTGCCTCATCCACTGTTACCATGGCAATCTCTGCATGACATGCAAAATCTAAAAACTGCATCGTATTCAGCCGCTCCGGTGCTACATAGATCAATGTATACTTCCCCTGTGCAGCATATGCCAAAGCCATTCGGATCTGATTTTCCGTCAATGTGCTGTTAATATATGCCGCATGTACGCCTGCCTGATTGAGTGCTTTGACCTGATCTGACATCAGGGAAATCAATGGAGAAATTACAATTGTGATTCCAGGCGGAGGTACGCAAGACACATTGACCTCATCTTCTTGTAGCTGCAATGTTTTCTCCCGCAGATGCTTTTCTCCCATCATCAATGCCGGAAGCTGATAGCAGAGTGATTTTCCCGCTCCGGTCGGCATGATCCCAAGCACATCTTTTCCTTTTAAAATTTCATCGATCAATTCCTGCTGTCCCGGACGCAGGCTGTCATATCCAAAATAGTGTTTTAGTGTTTCCTGTAGATTCAAAATCCTCTCCCCCTTATATATTAGAAATGGCGGGAACTTCTTCCCGCCTAAGGTAATGCACAATGTTTCTCCCTGACTAAAACTGTGATTTGTTACAGTTATTATTCTATTTTTCTTATAGAGAAAAAAGCACTTCTCTCGAAGTGCTTTTTCATACCATTATTCCTTTAATCGATGCGACAGGATTTGAACCTGCGACCTCTGCGTCCCGAACGCAGCGCTCTACCA
>DNUZ01000033.1 GCA_003507655.1 Lachnospiraceae bacterium
TTCAGCAAGCTCCCGCCAATGATGATGAGTTTCCTTGTGCTAAGCATTCCGATGAACCTCTCCCAAAGCAGGAAGCAAGTTCGCCAAGGGGCTCCATGCTTCCGGGAGTTTCATCTCCATAGCACAAAAAGAAACTCATCATCATTGGCGGGAGCTCGCTGGGATAAACGCTTTCTAAGACAGTTGGGGAGATTTTCCAAGACAATTTGTAGAGAAGATGAGGAAGAAGTTAAATAAGAGGTGTCACTCAAAAGAATGAGTGGCATTTTTGTTTTAGAAATTCTATTCTGCAGCAGATAAAATGCGAAATAACTATATCTGCATGGTGTATGAGATTCAGTGATGTAAATCCATTAATCCGGCAAAGATTTCTTGAAATTTCTAGGGGATGCTTTTGATAATCCTTTTTAAGAGAATCCCTAATAGGCTATTTTAGAATTTTTCATATATAGATTCATTAAATAATTCTCAAAATGCTATTCTTTTAAATTTCTAAACAATTTACCCCAGAATTTTCCATATACACACAATGTAGACGGGAACAGCAGAATTGTACAAAATCCGGTTGTAACCCACTTCCCACCATGCTATAATACCCTCAAAGCATATTTTCTTATATAAGGCGGCAATTCTGCCGTAGTCTATTACAAATCTTATTCAGATCAGAAAATTCATGCTTTTCCAACATTATGAACAGCAGGAGTTTTCAAGAAAAAAGGATAAGAACTCCTGCGAGACAATTTCAAACAGGAGGTAATACTATGACAGAAACGAAAAATGAGATCCGTGTTGCAAGAAACCACAAGGACAGACTGTTCCGCATGATATTCCGTGAAAAGAAAGAGCTATTGAGCCTTTATAATGCGGTTAACGGAACATTTTACACGAATGCAGAAGATTTAGAGATTGTAACCTTAGAAAATGCCATTTACATGAACATGAAAAACGATCTGGCATTCATTATGGATTCCTACTTAAATCTCTATGAACACCAGTCTACTTATTCTCCAAACATGCCGTTGCGGGATTTATTTTATATTGCAAAAGAACTGCAGGGGCAGGTTAATCACAGGGATCTGTATCGCAACACACTGATCAAAATCCCGACACCGAGATTTTTAGTATTCTACAATGGTTCGGAAGAACAGGCAGAGAAGAAATATTTAAGATTATCAGATGCATTTCAAAAATCGATGGACGACCCGGATTTAGAATTGGTAGTAACCATGCTAAATATCAACCTCGGAAAGAATCGAAAGCTATTAAATCAGTGCAAGACCTTGAAAGAATATGCCATCTATGTAGAAAAAGTACGAACTTATGCAAAAAGTTTGAAGAATGTAGAAGAAGCAGTAGACCGTGCAGTGACAGAATGCATTAATGAAGGAATCCTGCGGGAGTTTCTACTTCAGAACAGGAAAGAGGCGGTAGAAATGAGTATCTTTGAATATGATGAAGAAGCAGTCTTTGAGATTGTCCGAAAAGATGAATATGAGAAAGGACATCAGGAGGGAATTATTGAAGGAAAAGTAGAATCTATTTTGGAATTATTGGAAGATATCAGTACAATACCAGATAAAGTTCGTGAAAGAATCCACAATGAAAAAGATATCAAAGTCCTGAATAGCTGGTTAAAACTGGCGGCTAAAGCAGAATCTATAGATGAGTTTGTATCAAAAATGTAGATAGCGGGGGGTATATGTTCAGCGAGCTCCCAACAATGCTTTCAAGTTTCCTTGTGCTGAGCATTTCGATGAATCTCCCTAAGAGCAGGAAACGTGTTCGCCAGAGGACTTCACACTTCCGGGAGTTTCATCTCCATAGCACAAAAAGAAACTCTTCATCATTGTCGGGAGCTCGCTGGGATATACGCTTTCCATACAGTTTGAGAAAGATTCCTAAAGACAATTTATAGAGGAAATAACAAGATTCAAATAACAGATGTTACTCGACAATGAGTGGCATTTTTTGTTTTAGAACTTTCTACACAAAGCTGTTTCCCCGGCTATTCCCACAGACAGTTGCGAGGCTTCCGTCGTGAGGAGCACGCTGCCGCTCATGTTTTGTGCCTGTCTGAGCCCGTAGGGCGAGTTGCACAAAACATGAGCAAAAAAGGCGTGTGCGACGAACAGGAAACGCAGCATGTCCGTGGGAATAGCTGGGGATAGCCGCCTGTATAAACAAAGTTCCAAAGAAATCCCCTTGCCATCCCCAATTCCATATGTTAAAATCTTAACGAACAGTATTTCGGATGAAAACTGTATCATTTTGATAATGCATCCTTTCCATTTTGTACAGCATGCAGCAGACAGAAATGGAGGTGCATAGCGATAGGAATAGGAATTATAGGTGCCGGGAAGGTAGGTACAACCATGGGAAAATATTTTGTTACCCATGGCGAAGAAGTCAGCGGATTCTACAGCAGAACCGTAAACAGTGCCAAAGAAGCGGCAAAATTCTGTAACACAAAATATTTTAGCGAGTTAGATTCACTCATTGAGGTAAGCGATACCCTGTTTATAACCGTGACAGACGGGGCAATAAAGGAAGTATGGGATTGCATTGCAGCAAAAGATGTGAAGGGAAAATCAGTCTGCCACTTTAGTGGCTCATTATCAAGTGATATATTTTCAAATGCAGAGCAGGCAGGAGTATCTGTTTGTTCACTTCATCCAATTTACGCGTTCAGTAACAAATTCACAGCTTATCAAAATTTAACAGAGGCAATTTTTACCGTAGAGGGCGACGAACAGGCAGTTGCGGATATCTATCGGATGTTTGAAAAACTACCGAACAGGTTAGTACTGATTCATACAGAGGCCAAAACGCGTTATCATGCGGCAGTCAGTATGGCGAGTAACCATGTCATCGGGCTTTTGTCCATGGCAGTAAAAATGTTAGAAGAAGCCGGCATAGAGAGTACAGCGGCTTATGAAATGCTGACACCGTTGGTAAAAAATAACGTAGAAGCGGCATTGAAGTACGGATGCGAACAGGCGCTGACCGGACCGATAGAACGGAACGATCTTGGTACGGTAAGACATCATTTAGAACTGCTGTCAGAAGAACAAAAGGCGGTGTATGATGCGATCGGCACAGAACTGGTCAGAATCTCAGAAAAAAAGCATACCGAACGAAATTACCGGCAGATGAAAGAACTGTTAAGGAAAGAAAGTGAATGATTGGAGAGCAAAAATGAAGAACACAGTAGTAACAATACAGAAAGCAAAGAAATGCGGCGAAAAAATCACCATGCTGACAGCCTATGATTATTCTATGGCAAAACTGATCGATGAATCAGGCATCAACATGATCTTGGTGGGAGATTCCTTAGGAATGGTCATGTTAGGATATGAAGACACCTTATCCGTAACAATGGAGGATATGATACATCATACAAAAGCAGTTACAAGAGGAGCAAAAAATGCATTGATAGTTGCGGATATGCCGTTTATGTCCTATCAGGCATCTGTCTATGATGCAGTCTGCAATGCAGGCCGTCTGATGAAAGAGGGACGGGCACAGGCAGTCAAGTTAGAAGGCGGCAAAGAAGTGTTTCCACAGATAGAAGCAATCACCAAAGCGTCCATACCGGTTGTGGCTCATTTGGGACTGACCCCGCAGTCCTTAAATGTGTTCGGCGGATTCAAGGTGCAGGGAAAATCAGAAGAGGCAGCTAAAAAATTAATCGAGGATGCCAAAGGAGCAGAAGCGGCAGGAGCGGTAGCCGTTGTTTTAGAGTGTGTTCCGGCAAAATTAGCAGAATTGATCTCAAAACAGATCAACATACCAACGATTGGCATTGGCGCAGGTGCAGGATGTGACGGACAGGTGCTGGTATATCAGGATATGTTAGCAATGTTTGGCGATTTTAAACCGAAATTCGTAAAACAGTTCGGACAGATTGGCGAACAGATGAAAGCAGCTTTTTCACAGTACATCCAAGAAGTACAAAACGGCGTATTTCCGGCGGAACAGCATACCTATGGGATCAGCGACGAAATGTTAGAGAAATTATATTAAGAAAAGTATCTTATCAGAGGAGGAAAAAACATGCAGTTAGTCCATACAATAGACGAAGTAAGAGCACAGGTAAAAGCATGGAAACGGGAAGGGCTGAGTGTCGGACTGGTTCCGACCATGGGATATCTTCACGATGGCCATAAAAGTCTGATCGAGCGAGCCGTGAAAGAAAATGACCGCGTAGTGGTCAGTGATTTTGTGAATCCGACACAGTTTGGAGAAAATGAAGATTTAGGAAGTTACCCAAGAGATATAAAGAGAGATGCGGCACTTTGTGATGCGGCAGGCGTGGAACTTTTATTCAATCCGTCACCGGAGGAAATGTACTATAAAGACAACTGTACCTTTGTGGATATGAACCGTTTGACGGATGTGCTTTGTGGAAAGACAAGACCGATCCATTTTTCCGGAGTATGCAGCGTAGTGACCAAGCTATTTCATATTGTAACACCGGACCGTGCCTATTTTGGACAAAAGGATGCACAGCAGTTAGCAGTGATCCGCCGGATGGTCAGAGATCTGAATTTTGACATTGAGATCGTAGGATGCCCGATCGTGCGTGAGGCAGACGGACTTGCAATGAGTTCGAGAAACACCTATCTGAATGAAGAAGAGAGAAAGGCAGCATTAGTGTTAAGCCAGGCAGTCCGTTTAGGAGAAGAACTGGTAGAAGCAGGAGAAAAAAATGCAGCAGTGATCAAAGAAAAAATGATCGCCCATATCGAAGCGGAGCCGCTTGCAAAAATAGATTATGTGGAGATCGTGGATGCACAGAGTTTAGAACCTGTGTCAGAGATTCAGGGAGAGATATTATCCGCAATGGCAGTTTATATCGGTAAGACCAGATTGATAGACAATTTTATCAGATAGAGGGAGAGCAAAGATGTATTTAAAAATGTTAAAAGGAAAGATCCATCGTGCAGTAGTAAAACAGGCGGAATTAAATTATGTTGGCAGTATCACGGTGGACCCGGTGCTGATGCAGGCGGCTGGGATCTTAGAATATGAAAATGTCCAGATCGTAGATATTGAAAACGGAAATCGTTTTGAGACCTATACGATAGCCGGAGAGCCGGGAAGCGGGATGATTTGCTTAAACGGTGCGGCGGCAAGACAGGTGCAGACCGGAGATCATGTCATTATCATGGCGTATGCACAGATGACCCCGCAGGAAGCAGAGCAGTTCTTACCGGCAGTCGTATTTGTCGATGAAAATAATGCGATAGAGCGGATCACCAGCTATGAAAAACATGGAGAGATTGCATAAGACAAAAAATAAGGTTGAAAAATCTTACACAATATGATAAACTTTTTACAATTTAGGCATAGCACAGAATAAGAAAAAAAGAGAATCTCCCTCTTTTTTTTTGAGAAAATTTAGAAAGGACAGGGTAAAGAATGAAAGCTTTTCTGATCTTAGAAGACGGAACTGTCTTTGAGGGAACCAGTATCGGTTCACAAAAAGAGGTTATCAGTGAAATTGTATTTAATACATCCATGACAGGATATTTAGAGGTAATGACCGATCCATCCTATGCAGGACAGGCAGTTGTCATGACCTATCCACTGATTGGAAATTATGGAATCACACCGGATGCAGAGTCAAAACGTCCATGGGTGGACGGATATATTGTCAGGGAGTTATCCAGAATGCCAAGCAATTTCCGCTGCGAAGGAACGATACAGGACTTTTTGAAAGAAAATGACATACCTGGGATCGCAGGAATTGATACAAGAGCATTGACAAAGATCCTTCGTGACAAGGGAACCATGAACGGTATGATCACCACCGATGAACACTATGAGTTAGAGAAGGTTCTTCCGAGGTTAAAAGAATATCAGACAGGAAACGTAGTAGATAAAGTAACCTGTGATGAGAAAAGCGTATTAAATGGAAAAGGAAAAAAAGTAGCCCTGTTAGATTTAGGAGCGAAAAAAAATATTGCAGACTCCTTACATGACAGAGAATGCGAAGTAACGATTTACCCTGCCCACACAACAGCAGAAGAGATTTTAGCAGCCAAACCGGACGGTATCATGCTGAGTAACGGACCTGGAGATCCGAAGGAATGTCAGGCAATCATAGAAGAAATCCGTAAATTATATGAATCCGATGTGCCGATCTTTGCAATCTGCTTAGGACATCAGCTCATGGCATTAGCAACCGGGGCAGATACCTATAAATTAAAATACGGACATCGCGGCGGCAATCATCCGGTCAAAGATTTAGAGACCGGAAGAGTCTATATCTCATCCCAGAACCATGGCTATGCAGTGGATGATAAAGCATTAGATGAAAACATTGCAGTTCCGGCATTTGTAAATGTCAATGATGGAACCAATGAAGGCTTAAAATATATCGGAAAGAACATTTTTACGGTACAATTCCACCCGGAAGCATGTCCGGGACCACAGGACAGTTCGTATTTGTTTGACCGTTTTATCACAATGATGGGAGGGAACCAGTAATGCCAAAGAATCAGGATATCAAAAAAGTATTAGTTATCGGTTCCGGTCCTATTGTCATCGGACAGGCAGCCGAATTTGATTATGCGGGAACACAGGCATGCCGTTCTTTAAAAGAAGAAGGCATCGAAGTAGTGCTTGTCAACTCCAACCCTGCAACGATCATGACCGATAAAGAGATTGCAGACGAGGTGTATATTGAGCCACTGACCGCAAAAGTCTTAGAGCAGATCATTTTAAAAGAAAAACCGGACAGCGTACTTCCGACCTTAGGAGGACAGGCAGGACTGAACTTGGGAATGGAGCTTGCAGAATCCGGATTTTTAGAAGAGCATGGTGTGAAACTGATCGGAACAACTGCGGAAACGATTTTCAAAGCAGAGGACCGTCAGGCATTCAAGGATACGATGGAAAAAATCGGTGAGCCTTGTGCACCATCTTTAGTCGTACACAACGTAGAAGACGGTATCGCATTTACAAATACCATCGGTTATCCGGTCGTATTACGTCCGGCATATACCTTAGGAGGAAGTGGCGGTGGTATCGCCCATAATGAGACAGAGCTGATCGACATCCTTTCTAACGGACTGCGTTTAAGCCGTGTAGGAGAAGTATTAGTAGAGCGCTGTATCGCAGGCTGGAAGGAAATAGAATACGAAGTAATGCGTGATGCAAACGGTAACTGCATTACTGTATGTAATATGGAAAATATCGACCCGGTCGGTGTGCATACCGGAGACTCGATCGTAGTAGCACCATCCCAGACCTTAGGCGATAAGGAATATCAGATGCTCCGTACATCTGCCTTAAATATTATATCAGAATTAAACATTACAGGAGGATGTAACGTACAGTATGCTTTGCATCCGACAACATTTGAATATTGTGTCATCGAGGTAAACCCTCGTGTCAGCCGTTCTTCCGCATTAGCATCAAAAGCAACCGGATATCCGATCGCCAAAGTAGCAGCGAAGATCGCACTCGGATATACCTTAGATGAGATCAAGAATGCCATTACCGGCAAAACATATGCAAGTTTTGAGCCGATGTTAGATTATTGTGTCGTAAAGATCCCAAGACTTCCGTTTGATAAATTTATCACGGCAAAGAGAACACTGACAACACAGATGAAAGCAACCGGAGAGGTTATGAGTATCTGCACGAACTTCGAGGGAGCGCTGATGAAAGCCATCCGTTCCTTAGAGCAGCATGTGGATTCCATGATGTCCTATGATTTTACGGAGCTTTCCAAAGAAGAGCTTTTAAAACAGTTAGAAGTGGTAGATGACCGCAGGATCTGGGTGATCGCAGAAGCGATCAGAAAAGGAATCTCCTATGATACGATCCATGAGATTACAATGATAGACCACTGGTTTATCGACAAAATTGCAATCCTTGTGGAAATGGAGGAGCGTTTAAGAAGCGAAGAACTGACTACAGACCTCTTAAAAGAAGCAAAACGGATAGAGTTCCCGGATAATGTTATTGCAGCACTGACCGGAAAGACAGAAGAAGAAATCCGCGATCTGCGTTATGAGAACGGAATCGTGGTAGCATTTAAAATGGTAGATACCTGTGCGGCAGAATTTGAAGCCAGCACACCGTATTATTACTCCTGCTTTGGAAGTATCAACGAGGCAGAAGAGACACATCCGGAGAAAAAAGTATTGGTACTTGGTTCCGGACCGATCCGTATCGGTCAGGGTATTGAATTCGACTATTGTTCCGTACACAGTACCTGGGCATTTGCAAAAGAAGGCTATGAGACCATCATCGTAAATAATAACCCGGAGACCGTATCCACAGACTTTGATATTGCAGACAAGCTCTATTTTGAGCCGCTGACACCGGAAGATGTTGAAAACATTGTACGTTTGGAAAAACCGGACGGAGCAGTGGTACAGTTCGGTGGACAGACTGCGATCAAATTAACTGAGAGCCTTATGAAAATGGGAGTTCCGATCCTTGGAACCAAGGCAGAGGACGTAGATGCCGCAGAGGATCGTGAATTATTTGACAAAATATTAGAAGAAACAGAGATTCCAAGAGCAGCCGGTGGAACCGTCTTTACGGCAGAAGAGGCAAAAGAGGTAGCAAACCGCCTCGGATATCCGGTATTGGTACGTCCTTCTTATGTACTTGGCGGACAGGGCATGCAGATTGCATTGAACGATGAAGAGATCGAAGAATTCATGGCAGTCATCAACCGCTATGCACAGGATCACCCGATCTTAGTAGATAAATATTTACAGGGAAAAGAAATCGAAGTCGATGCGGTATGCGATGGAACAGACATCCTGATCCCGGGAATCATGGAGCATATTGAGAGAACCGGAGTACATTCCGGAGACAGTATTTCCGTATATCCGGCGCCGACGATCGGAGAGGATATCAAAGCAACCATCGTAGAATATACAAAACGTTTAGCAAAAGCACTTCATGTCATCGGACTGATCAATATCCAGTTCATTGTCATGGACAGACAGGTATATGTGATCGAGGTAAATCCGCGTTCATCCAGAACCGTACCATATATCAGTAAGGTAACGGGAATTCCGATCGTAGACCTTGCAACAAAAGTGATCATCGGTAATACCTTAAAAGGCATGGGATATCCGACCGGTTTAGCACCGGAGGCAGATTATATCGCAATTAAGATGCCGGTATTCTCCTTTGAAAAACTGCGTGGTGCAGAGATCAGCTTAGGACCTGAAATGAAATCAACCGGAGAATGTCTGGGTATTGCAAAGACATTTAACGAGGCACTGTACAAAGCATTTTTAGGTGCAGGAATTGTCCTTCCGAAATATAAGCAGATGATCATGACCTTAAAAGACGCAGATAAAGAAGAAGGTGTCGCAGTCGCAAGACGATTTGAGGCACTTGGTTACAAAATCTATGCAACCAGAAGTACGGCAAAATATCTGCAGGAGCGTGGTGTCAATGCCCTGCGTGTCAATAAGATCTCACAGGAGTCACCAAACGTTATGGACTTGATCTTAGGACATAAGATTGATTTAGTGATCGATACCCCGACACAGGGACGTGATAAGAGCAGAGACGGTTTCCTGATCCGAAGAAACGCAATAGAGACCGGTGTACACTGCCTGACATCCTTAGATACAGCAAATGCATTAGCACTCAGCTTAGAGAATGCAAGTGATGAGATGACACTTGTGGATATTGCGACAGTAAAAAATATCTAAGAATCAGGGAAACAGATAAAAAGAAAAACCGCGGAGTCAGATGACTTCGCGGTTTTTCTGCTTTTTAGCAAGTTTTGCTTTGGCTTTTCGGAAACGGTTCATCATTTCCGTGACATAAGAGTCAGTCTGGAACTGTTTTAAAGTTTCCTCATCCACCTGGATGCGGTTATCCAGCGTTTTCATCAGATCCTTGATCTGGAATTTTTCCGAAACATCGGGATCACTCAGATCATAAATCCGGTTATCCGAAAAACGTAAGATCAGAGGTTTCAAAAAATCATCCGGATTCGTCTCTAAGATCAATGCTTTATCCCCGCTGGTCAGATCGACACAAGCTCCCTGCGGAAGAATGTTGATACATTCACCGAGAGCCTGAACCACGGTAGAGTTAAAAAAGTCAGGATGTTCAAACAGATATTTCATGGTCACAACCTCAGATTGTGGTTCAAAGCCATAGCGCATAGCGGTCATCTGGTCAAAGCAGCCGGCAACACGCAGAACCTGGGTGCCAAACCGCCAGGTATGCTCTTTCATCTCCGGATGGGCAATATGGTTTGCCGGATGGATCATCTCCGCGATCACTTGTAGCGTCATTTTTGGAAGATGATATTCATTGGTCTGCGGTTTTAAAAGTGCAAAAGCATCTCCTCTGGCAAGACACAGTTTTTTATAATCAGCACTCTCGACATCTTCAAAGTCCGTCAGTTGGTCAGAATCCAGATAGAGATACCCGGTATCATACAAAAGAGCGGCTTCCACTAATGCAAGCTGTTCTTCATAGGAAAAACCGAGATGGTGTGTCAGGATGGCACAGAGAATACCGGTATTCAAACCGTGTTTATAGACAAAATCACCGGAACTTCGGAGATTTTGTGAAAAAATAATCTTGTGGTCAAGGTTTCCAAACTCACGGATAATACTTTTACAAAGTTCAGAGAGCTTATCCGGTTCTTTTCCGGTTACTAACTTGCCAAGTTCATCCCGCAGCCGGAACATATACATGGTCTGGAACTGTTCAAAATGCAGCTCCTCCTCACTTAAAGGCGGCAGAGGTTCGGCAGGGTCTAGAACATAGATTCCAATCAAAGAGAATTTGCGGATACTGTTGATACCCTGAGGAGTCAGCTCCGTGTTACGTTCGTATAAAAGAACCCCTAAGCGGTTATAGATGGGTTTTGCAAGTCTCATACCGGGACATAAATCTTCTGTTTTTACAAAATGCATGATATCCCTCCCAATACATTGTTCTACATAAAATGTTGATTTATTTTAGCATAAACGGATATAAATGACAAATGACATCTTGGAAAGCATAAAAAACTATTGTAAAATAATTAATAAAAGAAGGCTTATAAAAAGTGCAAAAAAGAGGGATGAAACATTTAACAATGAAAAATAGAGGGTGAAGCAGTATGGGAAGCGTAAAAACTATCAAAAAAGGAATAGCCATTGCCTTGAGCATGATGCTGGCGGTAACCGTATTACCAACAGGATTTGGAGTGCCAAAAGTACAGGCAGCAGGCGAAATGCTGTATGTGGGAAATATACGGGTAACAGAGGCAAACGCATCGGATGTTCTTGGAAATAAGACTATTTCCTATCAGGCATCCACGCATACACTGACACTCAATGGGGCAAATCTGACGACTCCGATGAAGGCCGGTAAATATATCTATGGCATTCGGTATGAAGGAGCAGGACAGACGCTGAACCTTGTCCTGAACGGTACAAATACGATCACAACAGGAAATGTAACCGATGCAAAAGAGTGCTACGGAATTTATTTAAGTATGAATGATACCTTGAAAATTTCCGGTACGGGAACCCTGAAAGTTACAGCCGGAAGTGCAATGGATGACAGCATGGGAATTCTGACCGGAAGCCTTAAGATGGAGCAGGGAAGTGTAGAGGCAACTGCAGGAAAAGAAACCATATGTAAAATTAAACGTATCTTCCATTATGCTTCAGGTAAAAAAGCAACTTGTAAAGTAACGGTAAAATAAAAAGGAACTGACATGAAAAAATACGGAAAACTGCTCTGTGCATTTACTTTAGCGGTCACGGTAACCTTAACAGGTTCCTCCTCCATAGCGGTCCATGCAACGGAACAGAAGCTTGAAGACACCAAGGGAAAACTGAATGAACTGCAGGAAAAGAAGAAACAGGCAGACCAGAAAGTAAAAGACCTGCAAAACAGCAAAGACAGCATGGGGCAGGAATTAGAAAATCTGGATGCAGAGCTGGCTGAGATCAGCACTTCTTTAACCGGTCTCGAAAATAAGATTACAGAAAAGCAGAACAGTATCCGTGAAACAAAAAAGCAGTTAAAGAAAGCAAAAAAACGTGCGAAAAAGCAGTATCAGAGTATGAAAAGCCGTATACAGTTCCTGTATGAAAACGGCAGTGAATCACTTTGGATGTCCTTATTGAATGCGGAATCCATGTCGGATTTTATCAATCGGGCAGAATACGTCAAAGCGATCAGCAGCTATGACAGGGAAAAATTAGAAGAATACGAGCAGATGTGTGCAAAGATAGCTTCTGACAAAGCCAAATTAGAGGAAGAAGAGAAGAGTCTGCAGGCATTAGAACAGAAGACAAAAGAAAAAAAGGAACAGATGAATACGCTGATCGCATCCACAAAGGAAAACATCAGCAGATCGGAACAGGAAATCGGTGAGACGCAGAACCTCTCCGCAGAATATGAAGCCGAAATAGAAAAGCAGAAAGCATATGAGGCACAGTTAGAGGCACAAAAGGCAAAAGAAGACGCAGCAAGGATGAGTGAGATCAAGGCACAGGAAGCCGAAGGGGCAGATGGCTCCAAGGTGCAGACACAGGCGGGAGATTTAGAACTGTTAGCGGCACTGATCGAGTGTGAAGCAGGCGGAGAGCCATACGAAGGAAAGTTAGCAGTCGGCAGCGTAGTGCTGAATCGCGTGGCAAGCTCGCATTTTCCAAACAGCGTAGTCGGGGTCATATACCAGAGCGGTCAGTTTTCGCCGGTAGCAAGCGGTCGATTTGCAACCGTATTGGCAAGGGGAGCAGATGCTTCCAGTACACAGGCGGCACAGGAGGTCATCGGTGGCAGAATCACGGTCAAATGTCTCTATTTCCGGAGAAATAACGGAACGATCCAGGGAACAGTCATTGGCAATCATGTGTTCTATTAACTTGAAGTAAAAGCGGGATTTTGTACAAACTATACAAAAAATCCCCGCTTTTTTTCAATCTCGGAAAGGATTTTGATAAATTTTTAACAATAAGGTTTTTGTTGCATTTTTTAACAGATTATGCTATCATTATTAACGAAGTAAAGCTTAGGTTGAAGTACATAAATTCTTTTGATTTAAGCTTCGAGTAGTAAGGAATAAATTAAAAACTCAGCAGTTTTTCAATTTATTTTTTTTAAGTATGAGATTGTTAAAAAATTAACATCTCATCCACACAAAGAAATCATAAAAAGGAGAAGAAGAAATGGCAGAAAAAGTAGTTTTAGCAGGCGCATGTCGTACAGCAATCGGAACTATGGGAGGAGCTTTAAGCACAACTCCGGCTCCAGTTTTAGGATCTATCGTTATTAAAGAAGCATTAAACAGAGCTGGTGTACCAGCAGAAAAAGTTGATCACGTATATATGGGATGTGTAATCCAGGCAGGATTAGGCCAGAACGTAGCACGTCAGGCTTCCATCAAAGCAGGATTACCAATCGAGACACCGGCAGTTACAGTAAACGTTGTATGTGGTTCTGGTCTGAACTGCGTAAACATGGCTGCACAGATGATTAAAGCAGGAGATGCTGACATCGTAGTAGCAGGTGGTATGGAAAACATGTCTATGGCACCATATGCAGATATGAACGGACGTTACGGACACAGAATGAACAACGCTACTTTAGTAGATACCATGGTAAATGATGCATTATGGGATGCATTCAACAACTACCACATGGGAATCACAGCAGAGAACGTAGCAGAGCAGTGGGGCTTAACTCGTGAGCAGTTAGACGAGTTCGCAGCAACTTCACAGCAGAAATGCGAAGCAGCTCAGAAAGCTGGAAAATTCAAAGATGAGATCGTTCCTGTAGAAGTTAAGAAGAAAAAAGAGACTGTTATCGTAGATACAGACGAAGGACCACGTCCTGGAACAACAAAAGAGAGCATCGCTAAATTACGCCCGGCATTCAAGCCAGACGGAATTGTTACAGCAGCTAACGCTTCCGGAATCAATGACGGAGCAGCAGCAGTTGTTGTTATGAGCGAGAAAGCAGCAAAAGAATTAGGTGTTAAACCAATGGCTACATTCGTAGCAGGAGCACTTGGCGGAGTTGACCCATCTATCATGGGTGTTGGACCGGTTGCTTCCACAAAGAAAGTATTCGAGAAGACAGGCTTAACAATTGATGATATGGACTTAGTAGAAGCTAACGAAGCATTCGCAGCACAGTCCTTAGCAGTAGCACATGACTTAAACTTCGATATGAGCAAAGTTAACGTAAACGGTGGTGCGATCGCACTTGGACATCCGGTAGGAGCTTCAGGATGCCGTATCCTTGTTACACTGTTACACGAGATGCAGAGAAGAGACGCTAAGAAAGGTCTTGCAACACTTTGCATCGGTGGTGGAATGGGATGCTCTACTATCGTTGAGAGAGACTAATCAACAACAGGTATCAATAGCCGGTGTCTGATGACACCGGCATCAAAAGTTAATAAAATTCCATAAGGAGGAACTGACATGAAAGTTGGTATTATTGGAGCAGGAACCATGGGTTCCGGTATTGCACAGGCATTTGCACAGACAGAAGGATATGAAGTATGCTTATGTGATATTAATGACGAATTTGCAGCAAACGGAAAAGCTAAAATTGCAAAAGGATTTGAGAAGAGAGTTGCAAAAGGCAAAATGGAGCAGGCAGCTGCAGATGCTATCTTAAACAAAATCGTTACAGGTACAAAAGAAATTTGTACAGACTGTGACTTAATCGTTGAGGCAGCTCTTGAGGTAATGGATGTTAAGAAACAGACATTCAAAGAGTTACAGGATATCGTAAAGAAAGATTGTCTCTTCGCTACAAATACATCTTCCCTTTCTATCACAGAAATCGGTGCAGGACTTGACAGACCGGTAATCGGTATGCATTTCTTCAACCCGGCTCCTGTTATGAAACTGATCGAGGTTATCAAAGGTGAGAATACACCGGACGAGTTAAAAGATAAGATCGTCGCTATTTCTAAAGAGATCGGTAAGACTCCTGTAGAAGTAAACGAAGCTGCTGGTTTCGTTGTAAACAGAATCTTAATCCCATATGTAAACGAAGGTGTTGGCATCCTTGCTGATGGCGTTGCTTCTGTAGAAGGAATCGACACAGCTATGAAATTAGGTGCAAACCATCCAATGGGACCATTAGAGTTAGGTGACTTAATCGGATTAGATATCTGCCTTGCTATCATGAACGTATTATATGATGAGACAGGTGATCCTAAATACCGCCCACATCCATTAATTAAGAAAATGGTACGCGCAGGCAAATTAGGACGTAAGACAGGCATCGGATTCTACGACTATTCAAAATAATAAGATGAGCAGAAGGAATAACGGGGAACATTCCCCGCTATTCCGTATGCGAAATACCTCAAGATGAAACAAGCATTTTGGGGAATTTGCTCGTTTTAAAATAAATAAAGTAAATGGAGGAATATAAATCATGGATTTTTGTTTAGATAAAAAACATGAAATGGCGAGAACTCTTTTCAAAGAATTCGCTGAGACAGAAGTAAAACCTCTCGCTCAGGAGGTTGACGAGACAGAACATTTCCCGGCAGGAACTGTTGAGAAAATGGCAAAAGCAGGCTTTATGGGAATTCCTGTACCAAAGGAGTACGGCGGACAGGGATGTGATCCTCTTACATATACCATGTGTGTAGAAGAGTTATCAAAAGTTTGTGCAACAACAGGCGTTATCGTATCTGCACATACATCTCTTTGCATCGACCCGATCATGACATATGGTACAGAAGAGCAGAAGAAAAAATATGTAACACCACTTGCAAAAGGTGAAAAACTTGGTGCTTTCGGTTTAACAGAGCCGGGTGCTGGTACAGATGCTCAGGGATGCCAGACAAAAGCAGTTTTAGATGGTGACGAGTGGGTATTAAACGGATCTAAATGTTTCATCACAAACGGTGAAGTTGCAGACGTATATATCATCATTGCTATCACAAGCGTAACAGAGGATAAGAGAGGAAGAAAGAAAAAGAACTTCTCCGCATTTATCGTAGAAAAAGGTGCTCCGGGATTCTCCTTCGGAACAAAAGAGAAGAAGATGGGTATCCGTGGTTCATCCACATATGAGTTAATCTTTGAGGATTGCAGAATTCCAAAAGATGCTTTATTAGGACCTGAAGGAAAAGGTTTCCCAATCGCAATGCATACATTAGACGGTGGACGTATCGGTATCGCTGCTCAGGCTCTTGGTATTGCTGAAGGTGCATTAGATGCAACTATCGCATATGTAAAAGAGAGAAAACAGTTTGGTCGTACAATCGCTCAGCAGCAGAACACTCAGTTCCAGTTAGCTGATATGGCAGCAAAGATTGATGCAGCAAAATTCCTTGTATATAGAGCAGCTATGGCAAAAGCAACACAGAAAGTATATTCTGTAGAAGCAGCTAAAGCAAAATTATTTGCAGCTGAGACCGCTATGGACGTAACAACAAGATGCGTTCAGTTATTCGGTGGATACGGATACATCAGAGAGTACGATGTAGAGCGTATGATGCGTGATGCTAAGATCACAGAGATCTACGAAGGAACTTCAGAAGTTCAGCGTATGGTTATCTCTGGTGCTTTATTAAAATAATCGCGATTCCAGCGGATTGAAAATGAAGTCATTAAATCAAACATAAGGAGTGAAATTACCGTGAAAATAGTTGTATGTGTAAAACAGGTACCGGATACAAAAGGCGGAGTTAAATTTAATCCGGACGGTACATTAGACAGAGGTGCGATGCTTACAATCATGAACCCAGACGATAAAGCTGGTTTAGAGGCAGCACTGAGAATTAAAGATGAGTACGGCGCAGAGGTTACTGTACTTACAATGGGTCTTCCAAAAGCAGAGGAAGTTCTTCGTGAAGCTATGGCAATGGGAGCTGACAAGGGAATCCTTGTAACAGATAGAGTATTAGGTGGAGCTGATACATGGGCTACATCTACAACTATCGCAGGAGCTCTTAGAAACATCGATTATGATTTAATCATTACAGGTCGTCAGGCTATCGATGGTGATACTGCACAGGTTGGACCACAGATTGCAGAGCATTTAAATCTTCCTGTAATTTCTTATGCACAGGATATCAAGATCGATGGAGATTCTGTTATCGTACAGCGTCAGTATGAAGACAGATACCATGAATTAAAAGCAAAAATGCCTTGCTTAATTACAGCATTATCTGAGTTAAACCAGCCACGTTACATGACTCCGGGCGGAATCTTCGATGCTTATGATCAGGAGATTACTGTATGGGGCAGAGCTGACTTAAAAGACGTAGATGATTCTGACCTTGGATTAAAAGGTTCTCCTACACAGATCGCAAAAGCATCTGACAAAGTTCGTAAAGGTGCTGGCGAAAAAGTTACTCTTGATGCAACAGAGTCTGTTGACTACATCATGGGTAAATTAAAAGAGAAACATGTAATCTAATAAGAATAAGGAAAAGTGGTGAATAAAAGTGGAAAAAATGAACTTAGAGGAATATAAAGGAGTATTTGTCTTTGCACAGCAGGTTGACAATGAGTTAACCCCAATCGCTTTTGAGTTAATTGGAAAGGGTAAAGACTTAGCAAAAGATTTAAACACTGATGTTACAGCTGTACTTATTGGTTCCGACGTAAAGAGCCTTGCTGACGAGTTAGCAGAGTACGGTGCTGACAAAGTTATCGTTGTAGACGATCCTGAATTAAAAGACTACAGAACAGAGCCATATGCTCATGCACTTGCATCTGTAATCAAAGAGTACAAACCGGAGATCATGTTAGTAGGTGCTACAGCAATCGGTAGAGATTTAGGACCTCGTGTATCCGCAAGAGTTAAAACAGGTTTAACAGCAGATTGTACTGTACTTGAAATCGGTGAGTTCAAGGGCGTTGCAAACCAGTTATTAATGACTCGTCCTGCATTCGGTGGTAACACAATCGCTACTATCGCTTGCCCTAACACACGTCCTCAGATGGCAACAGTACGTCCGGGCGTTATGCAGAAATTAGAGCCTGTAAAAGGTGCTAAAGCAGAAGTTATCGAGTACAACCCAGGATTTACTCCTGATAACAAATATGTTGAAATCTTAAAAGTTGTAAAAGAAGCTAAGAGTGCAGAGAACATCATGGACGCTAAGATCTTAGTATCCGGTGGTCGTGGAGTTGGTTCTGCAGAGAACTTCAAAATGCTTCAGGATTTAGCAGATGTACTTGGCGGAATGGTTAGCTGCTCTCGTGCAGTAGTAGAGAATGGCTGGAAACCAGTTGATGTTCAGGTAGGTCAGACAGGTAAGACTGTACGTCCTAACTTATACTTCGCAATCGGTATTTCCGGAGCAATCCAGCACGTTGCAGGTATGGAAGAATCTGATATCATCATCGCAATCAACAAAGATGAGGATGCTCCAATCTTTGATGTAGCTGATTACGGTATCGTTGGAGACTTAAACAAGATCGTTCCAGCATTAACAGAAGCTTTAAAAGCTGAGTTAAACAAATAATCAGAATGATATAAGACTTAGAGGGACTGTCACATGAATGTGTGGCAGTCCTTTTTTGCGTTATAGGATTAGGGCATCAAAAGGCGGTTTCAAGTGTTTTGATTGGCAACCTGCACAAAGTCGGGGCTATTTTGTTCCGTTGTACGAAAATAAGAAAATCTAAGTCTGCCTGAGTTAGGTTGTGATGGAATGACGTGTACGTCTTAAACGCCCCCTCCATGGGGCTTAAGACTTTTGCTGCCGTCCATGGCAGCAAAACACTATGCATGAACAGCCAGACTAAGATTTACTAATTTTCCCCCAAAGTCACAAAAGCAGTCCCGGCTTTGTGCAATTTGTCAGTCGCTAAGCTGTGAACTGCCTTTTGACACCTTAATCTCTATAGGGAATAACGTGTTTCTTATAGAGAAAAAAGTCCTTCGGGCGAAGATGCACAGTTCGCGGAGAAGTAAATAGCTGCGATGCAGCACCGCTCGCGCGAAACAAAAGCTGTGCTGTGTAAGAAACCAGAGCGTGGGAATGTGCAAAGCACACGTTTGTTTCAATATTATGTGAAAAAATTAACAATACTACTTGAAAAGCGTTTTATTTTGTAATATGATACATAAAGACTGTCATAACAGTCATTAGAATAAATACAGAAAAACCAGGAAAGAGAGGAAGAGACCATGAGAAAAAATGGAAAACTGAATACCACTTATATGGTAGAGATGGCATTATTAATTGCGATCATTTTAATTATGGCTTTTACCCCTATCGGTTACATTAAGACATTCGGATTAGAAATTACGCTGATTGTTGTTCCGGTGGCGGTAGGAGCTGTAGTGTTAGGACCGACTGCAGGTGCAATTTTAGGAGGCGTATTTGGACTTACAAGTTTTATACAGTGCTTCGGAATGAGCGCATTTGGAGCGATGCTCTTAAGCATTAATCCGGCAGGAACATTTGTTGTATGTTTTGTAACACGTCTTGTAATGGGATGGTTGACAGGACTGATCGCACAGGGATTGAAAAAGGTAAAAGCATTAAAAGGAGCATCTGTCTTTATTGCAAACCTTTGCTGTCCACTGTTGAATACCCTGTTGTTTATGACAACACTGATCCTGTTCTTCTACCAGACAGAATTTATCCAGGGACTTGCAAAAAATATGAAAGTGGCAAATCCGTTTGCCTTTGTTATTGCATTCGTTGGAGTGAACGGTTTAGTTGAGGCAGCGGCATGTTTCGTAGTTGGAAGTGCAATTACAAAAGCATTACAGCATTCCGTAAATAAATAGAATAGATGCAGGAAAACCTGTTTGAGAAAAATACCTCTGAGACGATGTCGTGATATGTTCCGTATTAACACATATCTGTGATAGAACATTCGTATTGGGGGTATTTTGTATATAGAGAATATTTTGTGTGGAGATATTTCATATGAAGAACATTCTATATCGAAGATCTTTCATATTGAGAGTATTTCGCATTAGAAGTATTCTTTGCTAGTGAATTTTGTGGTAGAATGAACACAGAGTGTAAAGCAAGGAGGAACGAAAAGTGGCAAACAAAAAGCTGATATCGTGGAATGTCAATGGTTTACGCGCCTGCATGGGAAAGGGATTCATGGAATTTTTTGAGCAGACGGATGCGGATATTTTTTGCCTGCAGGAGATCAAGCTGCAGGAAGGACAGATAGATTGGAACAAAGAAGGCTATTATGCCTATTGGAATTATGCAGAGAAAAAGGGCTACTCAGGAACAGCCATATTTACTAAAGAGAAACCGTTACAGGTCACTTATGGATTAGGAATCGAGGAGCATGATAAAGAAGGACGGGTGATCACATTAGAATTTCCGGAGTATTATCTGATCACTGTGTATACACCAAATTCCCAGAGTGAACTTGCAAGGCTGGACTATCGTATGAAGTGGGAAGATGATTTCAGGGCATATCTGTTGCAGCTTCGGAAAAATAAACCGGTCATTGTCTGCGGAGATATGAACGTGGCACACAAGGAGATCGATTTAAAGAATCCAAAGACAAACAGGAAAAATGCCGGATTTACGGATGAGGAGCGGGCAAAGATGACGGAACTTTTAGAGAGTGGCTTTATTGATACGTTCCGCTATTTTTATCCTGATATGGAGCAGATTTATTCCTGGTGGTCGTATCGTTTTAAGGCAAGAGAGAAAAATGCCGGATGGCGGATTGATTATTTTTTAGTGTCAGAAGAGTACAAAGAGCATTTAGCAGATGCTAAGATCCATACGGAAGTTTTTGGCTCCGACCATTGTCCGGTCGAATTGGATCTGAAGTAGGAAGGACAGAAAAATATGGTATACACGATCACTTGTAATCCATCGCTGGACTATGGTGTTACCGTGGAGAATTTTCAGATGGGGCATACGAACCGGACCGTGACCGAACAGATAAATGTCGGTGGCAAGGGGATCAATGTATCCATTGTATTAAAACATCTGGGGATTCCTACGAAAATACTGGGATTTACAGCAGGCTTCATAGGAAGAGAGATTGAAAAGAGGATCAAAGAGCAGGAAATCGAGGCAGAATGGATACGGCTGCCGCAGGGAGATTCCCGCATTAATGTCAAATTACTTTCTAACGAAGGAACGGAGATTAACGGACAAGGTCCTGACATTTCTAAAAAAGAGGTGCAGGAGCTAGAGGAAAAATTAGGCATTCTTACAAAAGAAGATGTCCTGGTTTTAGCAGGCAATGTACAAAAGAGCTTAGGACAGACATTTTATGCAGATATGATGAAGAAGTTGAAGGATAGACAGATACGGACCGTGGTGGATGCATCCGGGGAACTTCTAAAAGCAGTACTGCCTTATCATCCGTTTTTGATCAAACCGAATCAGGATGAATTAGAGGGACTGTTTCAGGTCAAAATGAGTACGAAAGAAGAAATGTTTGCCTATGCGAAACAGTTGCAGGAAATGGGAGCATGCAATGTATTGATTTCTTTAGGGGGAGATGGTGCATTGCTTTTGACAGAACATGGAGAGCAGATGCAGTTAGATGCTCCAAAGGGCGAGGTGCAAAATGCAGTTGGTGCAGGAGATTCCATGGTGGCAGGTTTTTTAGCCGGATATATGGAGCATGCTTCCTATGAAGAGGCATTTCAAATGGCAGTTGCAGCAGGAAGTGCCAGTGCATTTTCAGAGCATTTAGCAACCAGAGCGGAGATTGAGCAGATATTGCCTTTACTTCTGGATTCATATCAGATACAATAAAAACAATAATAATGGAAAAGTGAGGAAATAAAAATGGCACAGAACCCGATCGTTACAATCGAAATGGAAAACGGAGATATTATGAAAGCGGAGTTATATCCGGAAATTACACCAAATACCGTGAACAATTTTATCAGTCTGATTAATAAGGGATTTTATGACGGATTGATCTTTCACCGCGTGATCAACGGATTTATGATCCAGGGAGGATGCCCTGACGGAAATGGTATGGGAGGCCCAGGCTATGGGATCAAAGGTGAGTTTGCACAGAACGGTGTGATCAATCAGATGAAGCATACCGCAGGCGTATTGTCAATGGCACGCGCAATGCATCCGAATTCAGCAGGAAGCCAGTTCTTTATCATGCATAAAGACGCACCACATTTAGACGGCTCCTATGCAGCTTTCGGAAAGATTACCGAAGGTATGGATGTGGTAAATAAGATCGCAGAAGTACGCACAGATTACAGTGACCGGCCAATGGAAGAACAGAAGATGAAAAAAGTAACGGTTGAGACGTTTGGAGTAGATTATCCGGAACCGGAGACCGTATAGACATTTTATCATAGAATAAGAGTATGAAAAAAGAGCTGATTCAATTATTAAAAGGAAAAAATGCATATATACAGACCCATGACTTTCCCGATCCGGATGCACTTGCCACAGCCTTTGCATTACAGGAGTATTTGAAATATTACGGGATCGAAGCAACAATCTGCTATGAGGGGAAATTAGAGCGGGCGAGTGCGATCCGTATGCTCGATAACTTTGGGATTCAGGTCAAAGGCGGACAGACCAAGGGAGCATTGCCGGAAGATGCCTGCGTGGTACTGGTGGATTCTCAGAATCAGAATTCCAATGTGACCGATATCGGTGGGCAGAAGTCCGCGTGTATTGACCACCATCCGGTACATCACGAGTGCGAGTATGCCTATCGGGATATCCGGAAAACAGGAGCCTGTGCAACGATCGTTGCGTCCTATTTTGTGGAAGACGGGATCATACCGAAGCCGAATGTTGCCGCAGCACTTGCCTATGCGATCAAGATGGATACTGCGGATTTTACCAGGGGAACGACACAAAAAGATACGGATATGTTTGCCTATCTGTTCCGGTATGCGGATTGGGATCTGGTACAGAATATGTATGCGGACACTTTGGAATTAGCAGATCTGTCTGCCTATGAGGCTGCAATCCAGAGCATTGAAATCTATGACCGGGTAGGTTTTGCATTTATTCCTTTTGAATGTCAGCCGGCATTGATCGCGATGATTTCTGATTTTATGAAAGCATTGGATGGCGTGGATGTTGTCATTGTTTATGCAAGACAGGAGGATGGAATCCGTTTTGCGGTACGCAGTGATGAAAAACGCGTCAATGTAGGTGTCTTATTAAAAGAGATGCTTCACGGTATTGGTGATGGAGGCGGTCACCCTGCGATGGCAGGAGGCTGTATTTCCAAAGAGATTGCCGAACGGCTTGGAGATACATTGCATGAAACGGTAAAACGGCGTTTTATGCAGGGAATACAGGAGATGCGGGATGGAAAATCAATTGAGATGCGTAATGTTTAACCGCGAAGAGTTCCTGATAGAACATCAGTTAGATGCTGATGTTCTGTTTTTATTAGAGGGACTGTATCAATATGGGGTGCGGGTTTTAAATCTGAACGGAAAAACCACAAAAGAGGATATGGAAGAAAAGCTGTTGCAGGCAGGCTATCGGACAGAAGAAACCCTGTTAATAGCGGCAGAGGATGCAACACTGCAAAACGGAAGGGAGATCGGGCTTGCCACGATCGCATTTGTAAATCAGAAGAAAAATGGGCAGACTTATTCTGCGGCAGACATTGTTGTGGAAGGCTTTGAAGAGGTGGATTTTTATTTTTTAGAAAGGATCTACCAGAGAAAACATGGGATTCCGTGGCGTGTGATCGAGACGGAACGGACTTATCTCAGGGAGATGACGGTAGAAGATGTCGAGGCCCTCTATGAAATCTATGCACAGGAGGGGATGACGGATTTTATTGAACCGCTCTGTGAGAAACGGGAGGATGAGATCGCCTATACGAAAGCCTATATTGAAAATATGTATGTCTATTACGGCTATGGAATGTGGCTAGTCTGCGATCGGGAGAACGGAGAGATCATCGGCAGGGCAGGCTTAAATACACAGGAGATTGAGGATGAGATCGTATTGGAAATGGGGTATCTGATACGGCAGGAATATCAAAGACAGGGCTATGCCTATGAAGTCTGTACGGCAATTATGGATTATGCAAAAGAGGCAAGTGGTTTTTCGGAATTGAGCTGTTTAGTAGAGGAAGAAAATCATCCGTCCTTAGGGTTGTTGCAAAAATTGGGATTTTCTTTTCGAAAAGAGGTGGATATCCTCGGAAAACGGATGAAAAGGTATGTTTATGAACTATAGACATTGCTTTTTTATTGTTTTTTTATTATAATTTATTCTATGTTTAGATATGCTGGCAGTAGTTTACAAAAGTATAAATTTAGGAAAAGTTGGTGAGAGAATGGTTGATATTTCTACAGAGAAGTTAGAAGAATTAGAAAATGAAGTGACTTCCCAGAATACAAAGCTTAAAAAAATGGAAGAATTTGTCAGTCCCGATAAGCTCTATCAGGAACTGATCCAGAGTGTGCGTAAATATCATCCATCTGCGGATATTTCCCTGATCGAGAAAGCATATCGGGTAGCAAGAGAGTCACATGAGGGACAGGTGCGTAAATCGGGTGAACCATATATCATCCATCCTTTGTGTGTGGCAATTATTCTTGCCGACTTAGAATTAGATAAAGAGACGATTGTTGCGGGACTGTTGCATGATGTTGTGGAAGATACGGTCATGACGGAAGAGGAGATTGCAAAAGAGTTCAACCCGGATGTGGCATTGTTAGTCGATGGTGTTACGAAGTTGGCACAGTTGTCCTATGATGCAGATAAGGTGGAAAAACAGGCGGAGAATCTGCGAAAGATGTTTTTAGCAATGGCAAACGATATCCGTGTCATTCTGATCAAATTAGCAGACCGTCTGCACAATATGCGTACCTTAAAATATATGACACCGGAGAAGCAGAAGGAAAAGGCAAGAGAGACCATGGATATCTATGCTCCAATTGCCCAGCGACTCGGTATTTCTAAAATTAAGATCGAATTAGAGGATTTATCCTTAAAATATTTAGAACCGGAAGCATATTATGATTTAGTAGAGAAGATCGCACTGAAAAAGAGTGCAAGAGATGACTATATCCAGAAATTAGTAGAAGAAGTCCGCAGCCATATCACCAATGCGGGCATTGAAGCAGAGATTGATGGAAGAGCAAAGCATTTCTTTAGTATTTATAAGAAGATGGTCAATCAGGATAAGACATTAGACCAGATTTATGACCTCTTTGCCATTCGGATCATTGTAAAAGATGTCAAGGACTGCTACGCGGCATTAGGAGTCATCCACGAGATGTACAAACCGATACCGGGACGTTTTAAGGACTATATTGCGATGCCAAAGCCGAATATGTACCAGTCACTGCATACAACACTGATCGGACCGGACGGACAGCCGTTTGAGATCCAGATCAGAACCTATGAGATGCATCGGACAGCCGAATACGGTATTGCCGCACACTGGAAGTACAAAGAGGCTTCAAACGGTGGCAATGTAGAGAATCAGGAAGAAGAGAAGTTAAGCTGGCTGCGTCAGATTTTAGAGTGGCAAAAGGACATGTCCGATAACCGGGAATTTATGAGTCTGTTAAAAAGTGATCTGGACCTTTTTTCAGATACGGTATTCTGTTTTACGCCTTCCGGAGATGTCAAAAATCTTCCAACCGGTTCTACGCCGATTGATTTTGCCTATGCGATCCATTCTGCCGTAGGGAATAAAATGATCGGTGCAAAAGTCAATGGCAAACTGGTAACGATTGACTATGTCATCCAGAATGGTGATCGGATTGAGATCATTACTTCCCAGAACTCACACGGACCGAGCCGTGACTGGCTGAATATTGTCAAGAGTACACAGGCGAAAAATAAGATCAATCAGTGGTTTCGAAGTCAGTTCAAGGAAGAGAATATCGCAAAGGGTAAGGAACTGATCTCGCAGTATTGTAAGATGAAGAGTATTGAACTCTCAGACATCAATAAGCCGGAATATCAGAATAAGATTTTAAGAAAATACGGATTCCACGACTGGGATTCTGCACTGGCAACCGTGGGACACGGAGGACTCAAGGAGAGTCAGGTTGTTAACCGGATGTTAGAAGAATACAAAAAGGATCATGTCGTACCGATGACAGATTCGGATGTATTAGAGAATATCCAGGATGCGAATATCTCTAAGACGATCCCGCAGAAGTCAAAGAGTGGAATTGTCGTAAAAGGACTGTATGATGTCGCAGTACATTTTTCAAAATGCTGCAGCCCGGTACCGGGAGACGAGATTGTCGGTTTTGTTACGAGAGGCAGAGGCGTATCCATACACAGAACGGATTGTATCAATATTATTAATCTGTCGGACATGGATCGTGCCAGACTGATCGATGCAGAATGGCAGCAGGGAGCAAGTGAGGGCAGCAACGGACTCTATCTTGCAGAGATTAAGATTTTTGGAAACAACCGTACCGGATTGTTAGTAGATATTACAAAGATTTTTACAGAGCGTGGGATTGATATCAATGCGATCAACTCAAAAACGAGTAAGCAGGGAGTCGCGACAATTTCCGTTTCCTTTAATACAAAGGGAAAAATGGAGCTGCAAAGTCTGGTGGATAAGATCCGTCAGGTGGAGAGCGTGATCGATATTGAAAGAACAACCGGTTAGAACAGAAGTGACAGGCGAGGTAAGGAATGGCAGATTTAAAGGTAAGACATTTAGTAGTCGGAGCAGTGGCAACGAACTGCTATATTGCAGAAAACAGAAAGACAAAAGAAGCACTGATCATTGATCCGGGTGACAATGCAGCGCGGATCGAACAGATCATCAAAGAGGATGGCGTTGTTCCGGTAGCTGTGCTTTTGACACATGGACATTTTGACCATGCAATGGCAGCGCAGGAAGTTGCAGAGCAGTATGGGATAAAAATCTATGCTCATGAGACGGAAAAGGAGACCTTAGAGACACCGCAGATTAATTTATCAGGAATGATCGGCAGAACGCTGACTTTTCATGCGGATTGTTATGTAAAGGACGGCGAAATTTTAAATCTTGCGGGATTTGAGATCCGGGTGCTGCATACACCGGGACATACCCAGGGTGGTGTCTGCTATTATATCGAAGAGGAAAAGGCGTTGTTTTCCGGAGATACACTGTTTTGTCAGTCTGTTGGCAGAACGGATTTCCCAACAGGAAAGTCCTCGACACTGATCCACTCCATTCAGGATAAACTGATGCCGTTACCAGATGATACGATGGTCTATACCGGCCATGAAGACATGACAACGATTGGAATGGAACGAAAATACAATCCGTTTTTATAGAGAGCGTAATGGTGAAAAAATATGATTACAATTAGTTTAAATGAGGCAGATTTTGAGTATGACATCCATTCATTAGTGAAGGCTTTTTATCCGAAAGAGGATGTCAAAGTATTTGCCGACAGTGAAAAAATTGCAGAGTTAGAAGAAAAAGAAACTCCATTGTTCCACATGGAGGTTCTTTTTTCGAGAGCAGAAAATGTGATTTCTGCCAGTGTCTTAAATGCAGAAGCGAAGGCAGGAGAACCAGCCCTTGCTTCGATGCAGATACAGGTGGATTTTTCTGACAGGAAAGAGACGAAGAATCGACTGAAACGCGGTATTTATCAGATGTTTTCGGGGCATACGGGACAGACACTTCCGTGGGGAACACTGACCGGGATCCGTCCGACAAAGATCCCGATGAGTATGTTAGAAGAGGGAAAGAGCGAGGATGAGATCCGCACCTTTATGGCAGACACTTATTTTTGCAGCCCGGAGAAAACAGAGCTTAGTATTGATATTGCCAAACGTGAGTTAGGGCTTTTGAACAAGTTAGATTATGAGAAAGGCTATAGTCTGTATATTGGGATTCCTTTCTGTCCAAGTACCTGTCTGTACTGCTCCTTTACTTCTTACCCGTTGTCTGCATGGGAAAAGCGTGTGGATGAATATTTAGATGCCTTAGAAAAAGAGATTGACTACACAGCCGAGCAGTATCGGGAGCGGCATCTGAATACGATCTATATTGGAGGCGGTACCCCGACGACTCTGGCACCTTATCAACTGGACAGACTAATCAGAAAAATTAAATCCAGTTTTAATTTATCTCATCTTTTGGAGTTTACAGTTGAAGCCGGAAGACCGGACAGTATTACAAAAGAAAAATTAGAGGTTTTACGTTCCCATGGAATTTCGAGGATTTCGATCAATCCGCAGACCATGAAGCAGGAAACGTTAGAGATTATCGGACGGCATCATACGGTAGAGCAGACCGTTCAGAGCTTTTTAACCGCAAGAGAGTTAGGATTTGACAATATCAATATGGATCTGATCGTAGGACTTCCAAATGAAAATTTAGAGGATGTCCGTCATACGATGGAGCAGTTAGAGGAATTACAGCCGGATAATATTACCGTACATTCTCTTGCCATTAAACGCGCGGCAAGACTCAATATGTTTAAAGAAGATTATACAAATCTTAAAATGGAGAATACCTGGGAACATATTGAAGTGACGGCAGATTATTGTAAGCGGATGGGCTTGCAGCCTTATTATCTCTATCGTCAGAAAAATATGGCAGGCAATTTTGAGAACGTGGGATATGCGAAAGAAGGAAAGGCAGGAATCTATAATATCCTGATCATGGAAGAAAAACAGACCATCGTGGCATGCGGAGCCGGAGCTTCGACGAAACGTGTCTGGAATACGCCAAATCCGGATGGCACGCATCGGATCGAACGGTGTGAGAATGTCAAGGATGTCGCTCTTTATATCGAAAGAATTGATGAGATGATCGAGCGGAAAAAGAGGCTTTTTGCAGAGGAATAAGAGGAAACAACATGAATCTGATCAATATAGAGAATCTGACAAAGGTTTACACGGAAAGAAAATTATTTGATAATACATCGTTTTCATTACAGGATGGAGAAAAAGTAGGGATCATTGGTATCAATGGAACCGGAAAGACAACGCTTCTGCGGATGATCATGGGAGAAGAAGAGACCGATGAGGGAACTGTCACGACTGCGAATCATGTAGTAATGCGTTATCTGCCGCAGCATCCGGAATTTGAGCCGGAAAAAAGCAGTCTGGAGTGTGTGCTGGAAGGAAATGTGACGGAAGAAAACCGTTGGTCTGTCGAAAGTGATGCCAAGGCCATGATGACCCGGCTTGGCATTAAAGATTTTATGCAGCCTGCAGGACAATTATCCGGTGGACAGAGAAAACGTCTCGCATTGATATCGGTACTTCTTTCTCCGGCAGACATTCTTTTGTTGGATGAGCCTACGAACCATTTAGATAATGATATGGCAGACTGGCTGGAGGATTATCTGAAAAAATGGAGGGGAGCTCTTATCATGGTCACACATGACAGGTACTTTTTAGACAGTGTGTGTAACCGGATCGTGGAGATCGATAAGGGCAAAATCTATAGTTATCAGACAAATTATTCGGGATATCTGGAATTAAAAACCCAGCGTCAGGAAATGGAAGCAGCCAGTGAACGAAAACGTCAGTCGATCCTGCGCGTGGAACTGGAATGGATACGCAGGGGAGCAAGGGCGCGTTCTACAAAGCAGAAAGCACATATCCAACGTTATGAAGAGTTAAGAGATCGTCAGGCTCCTGTGCAGGATTCTCAGGTAGAATTAAGTTCCATTTCCACAAGAATGGGAAAAACGACCGTGGAGTTAGAAAATATCTGTAAGTCTTATGGAGAAAGAAAACTGATCGATGATTTTTCTTATATCTTTTTAAAGGGCGACCGGGTTGGATTTATCGGACCGAACGGCTGTGGAAAGTCTACGTTAATGAAGATTATTGCAGGCATTATTCCACAGGATTCCGGGCAGGTTATTATCGGACAGACCGTGAAAATGGGATACTATGCACAGGAAATAGCCTCAGAAAAAAATGAGGATGCACAGGAGATCGATCTGTCCTATATGGACCCGGCTCAGCGGGTGATCGATTATGTAAAAGATACGGCAGAATATATTCGGACTGTGGATGGAGTCATATCCGCAACAGTCTTATTGGAGCGTTTTTTATTTCCACCGGAAAAACAGTACAGTCCGATCGGAAAGCTGTCCGGTGGAGAAAAGAAAAGATTAAATCTGCTTCGGGTACTGGCGACATCTCCGAACTTTATTTTGTTGGATGAGCCGACCAACAATCTGGATATCGCTACGCTGACCATCTTAGAAGATTATCTGGATCGTTATGAGGGCATTGTTGTTACGGTATCGCATGACCGCTATTTTCTCGATAGGACCATGAAGCGTATTTTTGCCTTTGAAGGAGACGGAAAACTAAGACAATACGAAGGTGGCTATACCGATTATTCTTTGAAAAAATCAGCAGAAAAAGAAGCGGAGGAAGCAGAACAGGAAAAGAAAGCCGGTAATGGAGTAAAAACAGACGCACAGGTTACAAAAAAAGGACAGCGTATCCGTGGTCCTCAGAAGTTGAAGTTTACCTATCAGGAACAACGGGATTATGAAACGATTGAAAGTGAGATCGCCGCACTGGAAGAAAAAATAGATATGCTGGATCAGGAGATGTCAGCAGCTTCTACGGATTTTGTGAAACTCAATCAACTGGTAACGGAAAAAGAGGAAGCGGAAAATCTGTTGGAAGAAAAGATGGACAGATGGATGTATTTAGAAGATCTGGCGGCAAGAATTGCGGAGCAGTAGAGAAAGTAAAATAATCTTAATAAAATCTTATAGAAACAGCAAAGAATAAAGAAGCTGCATTTGTTATACTTAATCAAAAATAAGATAACAGAAAAGTGAGGAATTTACATATGAAAAGAAAGCCAAACCACTTCACACAGCTTCTTTTTTTGTGATAGTGGTAGTGGTAAGTGTTCTGTTTGTCGGATTGCTGGCAGTGCTCCTGTTGACCAATCAGTAATAGGAGGATCTTATTTTAGAATTCACAATATAAATCTGTCGTAAAAATTTCTGTAAAGCCGAATGAACAGGGTACAACAGAACAGGTTGGTTATAAACCGATAGATATTAAATTGTAAGTTGGAGAGGTTCGAAGTTGCTCATTGTGCGAAACACATAATTATGCTATAATTATGTCATAGAAAGGAGTGAGTCAATATGCCTCTTATCATGCCTATTAAGGAATTGCGGAATACAACTGAAATTTCTAACATTGCACATAAGCAGCAGGAACCTATCTTTATTACGAAAAACGGGTATAGTGATCTGGTAGTAATGAGCAGTGAATTATATGACAAATTTGCACGAATTAACAGCATTGACCAGGCTATTTATGAATCTGAACAGGAAGTCTTGAATGGGGCAGAAGCAACAGATGCCAATATAGTATTTGAAGAACTGGAGAAAAAGCATTTTGGATAAATACCAGGTAAAGATAAATCCGAGGGCGATACGCGAATTAAACAGTATTTACGAATATATTGCAAATGAAAAGTCAGATATTGAGAATGGAAAAAAGCAGTTAGGAAGAATTAAAAAAGCTATTTTGAAGTTAGCAACTTTTCCATATTCTCATCAGGAACGTACGGAAGGCAGATATGCGAAAGATGGTTATAGGCAGTTGCTGATCGATAATTATATTGTTATTTTTCGTATTGATGAAGTCAACAAAATTGTTTACGTTATAACGGTACAATATCAGGGACAAAACCTATGAACCAGGCACCAAATGATGTAAGATAGATCATTTGGTGCTTTTATATGTTTTCAAAAAACATTTGACAAGTTATCAAACGGTTACTAACAGGGTAATCAACAGACAAACCAAGAAGGAGAGTAACATGGAAACCATTCTGATTATTGACGATGATGTTGCGATCGGCAATCTCGAACAGGAAGTGTTAGAACGGGAGGGCTATCTGGTGCAGCGTGCCTATTCCGGGACGGAAGCACTGCTGCTTTTAAAAGAAAAGAAACCGTATCTGATATTGTTAGATTTAATGTTACCCGGAATGTCCGGTGAGGATATTTTACCTCAGATACAGGGGATTCCCGTGATCGTTGTCAGTGCCAAAACGGCGGTAGAAGATAAAGTGGAGTTGTTGCTCGGCGGTGCAGTTGATTATCTGACCAAGCCATTTGATACCAAGGAGCTGCTTGCGAGGCTTGCAGTCCGTTTAAGAGAAAAATCCTCGCCCCGGTTATCTCCCGTTTACACCTATGAGGAACTGATGATAGACACGGCATCACATTCTGTTTGCGTTGCCGAAAAACAGATTAATTTAACCAGAACAGAATATGCCATTTTAAAACTTCTGATGCAAAATCCCGAACAGGTAATAGCGAAATCCGTTTTATTAGACTGCATCAGCATGGATACCCCGGATTGTACGGAGAATTCCTTAAAGACACATATCAGCCATTTGCGAAGTAAATTGAGAGAGGCATCGGGCAAACACCGTCCATTTATATGGATATGACTGCGGCAGATAATATCAGGCAGCAGTATCGTGTGTTAGGAGTGCCGTCAGACGAAGGAATTTCGGACTTACTATGTCTTGTCGGATTGGAAAATACCGGCAATAAGAAAGTAAAGAATTTTTCTCTGGGGATGCGGCAGAGACTTGGGATTGCAGTGGCATTAGCAGGTAATCCGGATTTTCTGGTATTGGATGAGCCGGTCAATGGACTGGACCCGCAGGGCATTATCGAAATACGCGAATTGATCTTAAAATTGAACAGGGAGCATGGGATCACGGTTTTGATCTCAAATCATATTTTAGATGAACTGGCACGCCTTGCGACGCACTATGGATTTATTGACAGTGGACATATGATCCGGGAAATGAGTAGCCGAGGAATTAGAGGAAAAGCTGGAACTGGACACAAATACATTACTTTCAATTTCATCCGGTGACCGGGCAGTCCGCATGCTGGCTGCCGCATCAATGCTCAGCTTCGTGGGCTGCGAAAGGAACGTTTGCGCCTGCAAAATGGAGATGCTGAGTTAAAAACTGCCATTACGAATATATCACATGATCTGCGTACACCGCTGACCGCAATCTGTGGTTACCTTGACCTCTTAGAGCAGGAAAACCATACGGAAAATTCCAGACGTTATCTGGCGGTGATCAGGGAACGTACAGATGCCATGAACATCTTCTAAAAGAATTTTTAAAATATTCCCTTAAAAGTTTAGAGTGTCAAAAGACGGTTCAAAAGACAGCTCACAACTTAGTGGCTGGCAAATTGCACAAAACTGGGATTGCTTTTGTGACTTTGGGAGAAAATTAGTAAATCTTAGTCTGGCTGTTCATATATAGTGTTTTGCTGCCATGGACGGCAGCAAAAGTCTTAACACCTCATGGACTGATGGATTATGGACTGGACAAACAGACCGGAAAATATGAAGCAGCTGACCGGAAAAAAGATCTGATGGACGAGTACCTGAAATGGTTTTGTGAAGAAAACGCAGTGGAAAGAAACCGCGAAGATACAGAGCAGCGGGTTTAACAGAGGAGAAAGGAAGCATGAAAAAAAGTTTATTAAATTATTGTGGATTGTTAGGGATTGTGGCATTTTTGTCTTATACGGTAGCAGTTGTTTTTTCTCCTATGGCATATCCGGGGTATGACTGGATGGCGCAGGCGGTCAGTGATCTGAGTGCGGCAAATGCACCATCACTTTCTCTGTGGAATCAGTTGAGCAGCCTGTATGATGTATGCACATCGTCTCTACAGTGTTGGTAGTAGTTTTGTCTATCGTGTCATTAGTCATAATTATCATTGCGGGGATCAAAGATAAGAGCTGCAGATCCTATGGTATCTGTGCAGGGATTGCATTAGGAATGATGTTGGTAGGAGCATTGGGGATGAACATGGTTCCAAAAGCATATTTTGGAGTCGTAGAACGGTTCAGTGTCTTTGCTGCCACAGGATTTAATGCGGTGCTTGGCATACATCTTTATCTGATCGGTATTGGAGTGAATGGGGA